>JBARIF010000214.1:0-9228 GCA_049799615.1 Terriglobales bacterium | reverse complement strand
AGACGCATCCCGGAGTGGGCGCCTTGACCGCACTGGCCTTCGTGCTGATCATCGGCCGAGCCGAGCGCTTTGGCTCGGGCAAGCAGGTAGCGAGCTATCTGGGACTGGTACCGCTGGAAGAGTCGAGCGGGAACCGGCGCCGGTTGGGACATATCACCAAGCAGGGCAGTTCGATGTTGCGCTTTTTGCTGGTGTAAGCGGCGCAGGTCACAGTGCGCAGCGTGCCCGAGTGGCGCAGCCAGTACTTCCACCTGGCGATGCGAAGAGGACGGAAGATTGCCAAGGTCGCGATGGCTCGTAAGCTGGCGGTTCGTCTGTACTGGATGATGCGTCGGGAATGGGATTATAAGCAGGTGAAAAAGTTCGGTTCGCACGCGGGACAGCCCGGACATCGCGATGGTGTGCAGTACAACACCGAGTAATTGATTGGGTGTCCCGCTCCTCTTCACCGAGGAGTTCGAAGTAGTAATCATGATCGCAGTTAAAGACCGAAGAGATGCATGGGTCGGACCGAGTTCCAGACCTGAAGATTGATTACGAGCGAGCCTGAGTTGGCAGAGCAAAGCAACAGCTTCAACCAGAGCGAAATGGCGCTCTTCTCCGAGTGCATGCTGAAGTGTGCCCGAAAACTACTTGACCCCGCCGACATTGTCAGAGACGCGATGTTACAACAATCATGCACCCAGTCCCACGCGCAACTGTGGAAGAAGTTCGCTCAATGTAGATTTGGGACCCTAACCGCTGCGCGTCTACGTTAGGACAGGACCTGAATTTCAAGTACCATCGCACACCGATCTCGGATTGAAAATGTCCGGATGGGCATAGTTGCGTACGGTCGGGGCGTCACGATGAAATAGATCGCTTCAGAATAGTGGGCCAACGCAATGTCTTTGGGCGAGGGTTCGTTCGTGTCCAGCCAATTCGGATGCGAGTGATAAATGCCGAGGAATTCGAGCCGCCGCTTGCGGAGTTCCTCCATCAGGCGCACGATCTCCTTGGGTGCAATCTCGTAATTCCTGACTGGATCAGCCGCGAGTTCTTCGCAGGGAACGCCTGCGTGATTAGTCCGTCCTGGCCCGCCAGAATTCCGCAGCATTCCCGATGTGGCTGGCGGCGGGCATGCTTCAGGAGTTGCCCGTACCGTGCCGCATCAAGACCGACGTGTGATTGCATCGGATTGAGTGTCGCGCCTACCGAACACCGGAGGGCGAATGAGCTAAAGCCGATCCGCTTGCTTCTCGACTGATGGCTGCTTCAATCAGGCGACTCGACCACTCGTCCAGAATTTTCTTGGCCCATGATCAATTGTGAACATCTAGACGATTCGGCTATCGGTGCGTACGATTGCAATCGCTGGCTAATTTATTGATTTGATTAAGGGTTAGGTTCGAATGGTGAGTGAACGTACTCTCGGTCTTACCGGCGCAGTTCTCCGCAAGAAGTTCCGTACTGGGATGTCTGTTCGGAACTACAAAGACAATGAGATCGTCTTTTCGCAAGGGGACAGAGCTGACGCTATCTTCTACATCCAGAGTGGCACGGTGAAGCTCACGGTGGTCTCGGCTCGTCACAAGAAAGCTGTAATTGCCTTCCTCCGGCGAGGTAGCTTTTTTGGCGAAGGCTGTCTCGGAGGGCAATCTCTGCGGATTTGCACCGCGAAATCAGTTGATCAGTCCGAAATCGTCCGACTGCGAAAGGGAAGCACTGTTCGCACGCTCAAGCGAGACCCACAGTTTGCAAGGCTGTTTAATGCGTATCTGCTTTCCCGGATTATTCGAATGGAGGAAGACTTGGTGGATCAGTTCTTCAATTTCAGCCAAAGGCGGCTGGCTCGGGTTCTATTGCTGCTTGGGGACATTAACGAGGGATCAAAGCCGGAGTGCCCCCTGAAGGTGAGCCAATCAACTTTGGCGGAGATGGTTGGCACGACTCGCGCAAGAGTCAGTAAATTTATGAATGAGTTCAAGAAGAAGGACTTCGTCCGCTACAACGGCGGTTTGCAAATAAATGGCAAACTGATCGCTGCTTTCCTGCAAACTCGACCCATGTCCGTTGCCCCGAAAGCGTAGCCCCCCAGAAGGGTCCTGCTTTCGGTAGGAAACTCGTCACCACTCGTCACTCAAGACTTAGTATTCCTGAAAGCTCCGTCGAGCGCGGAAATACCAATGACAGGATCGTTGACGAAATCATAACGCTCAAAACCCCGGTCATGGCGGTCAATGAGTGCCTATGGCGATTTTGCAACACCAACCTTGCTACAGAAGTGTACAATTTTGCACAGGTACGCTATACTAGTGGTAGTGTAGAGCTTCGCAGGACGACTTCATACCCCTCATACCCGTCCTCTTCCCTTCATTTCTCATAAACAGTTCAGGGAGTCCCCGGCACTGGTTCCGGGACGCTCTTAACGAGGGGGAACCGACTTATGGCTTTCGTTGCATCGGCTAAGAAAAAACGTGATTTCGACCCCAAGAATTTCCTCGCCACCATCGGCGAGGGTCGGAAAGCTATGCTCTTCCCGAAGAAGGAAATCATCTTCGCGCAAGGGGCTCCCGCAGACGCGGTGTTCTATCTGCAGACGGGCAAGGCAAGACTCACTGTTGTCTCCGCAACGGGCAAGGAAGCAACGATCGGCATATTGAGTGATGGGAGTTTCTTCGGCGAAGGTTCGCTTGCAGGCCAACCTCTCCGTATGGGCACTGCAACCGCGATGACGGATTGCGCTGTTCTGCGAATTGAGAAGAAGGCGATGGTGGACACGCTTCACCGGGAACACACTCTTTCCGATCTTTTCGTCGCATACTTGTTGACACGGAACATCCGATACGAAGAGGATCTGGTTGACCAACTTTTTAATTCCAGCGAAAAGAGACTGGCCCGTGCACTTCTTATGCTCGCTCATTTTGGCAAGGAAGGGGTTCCTGAGACCGTGGTTCCGAAGATCAGTCAGGAGACACTGGCAGAGATGATCGGCACCACTCGTTCGCGCGTGAGCTTTTTCATGAACCGATTCAGAAAGTTGGGCTTCGTTGACTACGACGTTGGAGGCTTGCAAGTTCACAGCTCACTTCTCAACGTCGTTCTCCACGATTAGCTTCCCGGCATGATCTCCAGCTAGGATTGACCACGTACCACACGACATTCTGCGAGACGCCTTCTTTCTGCGGTCAGCGCTATGATTACGACGTCACGCATTCATGAGTGAGGAGGCCCGTCCAAAGCGTTCGATCCGAATTCAAAGAGAGGTTTCACATTTGAGGCGTAGAAATGCATCGCCCTCCCCGGAATTACTATCAGATTTATAGAGTTGACCACAAACGAAATCAGGAGCAGATGGTCACTGAGGTGGAAGGTCTGCACGAAGCAGAAAAGCTGGTTGAAAAGTACCTGCGGAATATGACCGCATCTGAGGTAAAAGAGGAAATCAGCTATTATCGGAGCACTCATTCGAGCAACGTACCAAAAATGCCTTCGCGGGTCAGCTAATTCGATCATCGCTTGAAGTCGGGCCGAGCGGAATTGCCCTGCCTATGGAACCCCGTCCAGAACAAACGCAGTCCCTAACCTGTATTTGATTCGACTGACAAGCTGTATAGCGTCTACACAGTGACGCATTTAATGCCTTTGATTGCGTGCAGAGGGAGAGCTTTTTGTATAAACGCCTCAGCCTTTAAGTGGTCACTATTGCACAGATTAAACATTCCTCAGAAAGTATTCTGGCCATGCGGAAAATGCTGTTCGCAGGTGGGTCATGGACGTAAATCAAAGACAAATCGCGCTATCGTTGCTCGAAGGCCTTAGGGAAGATCTGGTTTATGCGCACTTGAATAACGGAAGTCGAATTCTTGACGTAGCCGATCTTCGCCAGTACATCTATGAACAGATGGGCAGGATACGAACAAATGCCTTTGTGTCGGATGGATTGTACGGCGCTGGCAATGGTGGCGGGCACGACACCAAGAATGGTAACGGGGAAGCGCATTCGTGATTATTGGGCGATCGGTTGAGGCGGTTGCAGTTGGCTGGCGTGAGATCTTAAGACTGTTGGGCGTATGCCTGTGCTCATATCCACTAATTATCACGTAATCCTATCCGGTATTTGATTCCTCTGAAGAGACTGGTTAGCAGTCAATGTCTCAGAAAACACTGGGCTTGTGAGCAGACTGGGCTTGTGAGCAATTGTGCACAGACCGAATCACGCTTGCCCTGATAAGTTTCCTCTAATCTGGGGGAGGCTCTATGAACAGGTTGCGGATTTTGGTGGCTGACGATCATCCAGTGTTTCGTTTAGGCCTGTGCTCATTGCTCAGCTCACACGAAGGTTGGGAGATCTGCGGCGAGGCCGCTGACGGGCGGCAAGCGGTAGAGAAGTGCAAGGGGCTGAAGCCCGATCTTCTCATTCTGGACATTTGCCTGCCGTATCTAAATGGAGTCGATGCCGCGCGGCAGATCTTAAACAATAATCCAGCCCAGAAAATACTAGTCGTTACTGATGTGAACTCCGAGCAAGTAGTCCAAGACTGTTTGGCAGCTGGTGTTCGGGGATGGATCTTCAAGTCGGATGCGATCAAGGACTTGACGCTAGCAGTGGAGGAACTACTAGGGAACAAGCCCGCTTTCAGCAAACAAGTTTCCGATTTAATTATAGAAGGCTATTTGCGGCGGCATAACGGTACTTCAGCTGTGCCCGGGGTATCCAGATTGACCTCCCGCGAACGCGAGGTTTTGCAACTCTTAAGCGAGGGCAGGACAAACAAGGAAATCTCCACCACTCTCAATGTGGCTGTGAAAACGATAGAAACACATCGAAGCCATATGATGAGTAAGCTCAAGCTCCACTCGGTCGCGCAGTTGGTGATGTACGCGGTCAGGAACGACATCATCCACGTTAGCCCCCCAGCCGTTCTGCGGTTCCCCAACCCCAGAGCAGATGAGGGCCCAGTGCTACTCAGAAACGTTCACTGAGTGATTGACGAGGATGCTTGTTCTTCACTGGGAATCAAACACTATGCGCGAATTGAGTCGTGCAGGCCTCTTATCAAACTCCCACCACTTATGTCCGCAGTCACTTACGGCGTCGCATAAGACCGGGGAGGGGCGGCTTTTTGGCACGATCTTTGTCAGCGGGTTGGCCGGGCGTTGGAGGCGGTTCTGTCTTGGCACGGGCGGCTGGGTTCTCGGCTCCGGCAGTCACGCTAGTTCCGTCGTCATCTTGAAGAACAACGTTAAGAAGTGAACTGTGAACACGTAAGTTGTCCCCAAAGTCGTATTGGATAAAGCCACGCTCTCTAAATCGGTTCATGAAGAAACTGACTCGTGAGCGTGTCGTCCCTACCATTTCTGCCAAAGTCTCCTGACTTAGTCTTGGGACTGACATTTCCGAGACTCCTTCTTTGCCGAACTGAGCCATCAACAGCAGAACTCGCGCCAGCCGTTTTTCGCTGGAATTGAAAAGCTGATCGACCAAGTCATCCTGATATCGGATGTTCCGCCTCAGCAAGTATTTGACAAACATGGCCGACAATTTTGGCTCAATGCTCATTGCATGCGTCATCGCCGCCCGCTCGATGTGCAGTAGAACGCAGTCTGTCAATGCGGTTGCAGACGACATGCGCAGAAGCTGACCAGCAAGTCCACCTTCTCCAAAGAAATCGCCTTCGCCTAAAATGCCTAGAATTGCTTCTTTCCCGTTTTCCGACAACACGCTGAGTTGCACCTTGCCCGCTTGGATAAAGAATAGGCCGTCCCTAGAATCGCCTTGAACGAAAATCTTGTCCCTCCTTTGAAAGGAGATCATAACCCTGCCCTTCCCAATCGTTGAAAGAAAGGTGCGGGGATTGAAATCGGGTTTTATTTCCGCGCTCTTGTTTTGCTTCAGCAAAAGGCCGTCCTAACTGGGATGCCACCACTGTCAATTATCGGGGAACGAGATGAATCTTTGCTGATCAGTAATGCTCACATTGTCTTCACGCTTTCGCAGACGCACGGGGGGCTTCGGGTGAAAAACTTCGTCATCAGGCGTCAGTCGGCGTGCTAAATCGGGACTGAGGTAACTGTCGCAAAGTTGCGATTACACTCGTTGAGGGGCTGCCCTGTCCGGGTCAATGAGCGTACGAACGATTACAACAGATGCGCTGGCGTAGCCTCCTGGTTCGAGCGTAAAGTGCTGAACAGGAGGTCGCCCGTAGCCTATCTGGCGCAACCCTCCCTTCTTGGGCTATTCTTTGGCCGTGGTTCCTATGCGTAAGCGCATAATCACTCCGGTTCCGCAAGGTGCTCCAGCGGCGGAGGGAGACTGGCTGGATCTGGGTAGTGCGGCCGTGGTCGAGGTCACATCGGAGGACAAGGCGCATCCCATCGAGGGTGCGCTGCTACCCGGTGAGAAACGCGGCTGGCGTGCTGATGGGTCCGGAGCTCAGACCATCCGGATATTGTTCGATAAGCCACAAAGGCTGCGACGTATCTGGCTGGTTTTCGAGGAAACCGAAACTGCGCGCACCCAGGAGTTCGTCCTGCGATGGTCTCCCGATCAGGGCCAGTCTTTGAGAGAGATCGTGCGCCAGCAGTGGAATTTCAGCCCACCCCAGACCGTCCGAGAGATCGAAGATTACACGGTAGCGCTCGCCGATGTCACGGTACTTGAATTGGTTGTCGTGCCCGATAAGAGTGGCGGCCAGTCGCATGCGTCTCTTGATAGTTTGCGTTTGAGCGCTTGAGGCGCGGTGCCGAACCAAGCGACAGGTCATCAGTGGGATTGTGGGCATCGACAGTGTTACGGCAGAACGGCAGTGGGGGACTCTACTGCGAGTGAGGCGTACCTAACTGTCGAAAAATCGCGATTTCACTCATGACCCCGAATTTTGGCGAACAAACGGCGCAAGCTTGTGCTAACGCCTGGTTGCGACAACTACGAAGACGAGGCGCGATCAGCCAAAAACACCGGCGGTTCTTGCAGGCTCCGGCGCCGAACAAGAAGCGACTCCTGCAGTAGAAATTTCTTCGTTACTCCCTGCAATAACTTCCTGGCGTTCCGCCCGCTTCTCCGCAGTCGGCGAAATGTAAGTTGCTGATTGTACCTCGGTTACTTGCACCCTGCCGAACGGCGTAGAGGATGCATTCTGAAGAACCAAGGCGGCCGGGGAGGCTTGCCGCTTCTGCAGCAGTAGTGGTTACTGACCTTTCCCGGATTTTACAAGGCAGGTGTAGGAGCTTGCCTCCAAAGACAGCTCGCGGACTGGACGCGGGGTGTTCACCGGATTGGAATGGCTAGAGTGAGCACTCTTGCTCAGACGGGTGTCACGTGGAGTGCTAACGTCAATCGCAGGACCGGGCTATGGTGAAGCGAATTGCACCAATCCGGGTCGTTTCCTTCTTTCTGATGGCTGCTTGCGGGGCATTGTGCCAGAGCAACCGTCCTTCAGCTGATTTGCTTTCAGGGTTACCGTTTGACATTTCAAACTCACCGCATTTGCAGCGCAAGGAGATGCGCACGTGGAGCTCACTTCCTGATGCTCCGTCGGTACTGCTTCCGACACAAGCGGAGAGATCTCACGCGTTAGTCGATGAAGCGCCCTCGCCTTTGAGAGTTGGCGCGGCTGACATCAACGCGCGTGTAATGCGGGAAAAAGAACTGCGACAGGCTACTCCCCGACTGCAGCCCGGGCTAACCGCTCCGTATAAGGCGGCCCTCATGCCAGAACAGCCTAGCACCTTTCTTGACAAGTACCTCTATCCCTCGCTACGCAAGCAGGGCCCACTGTACTACCCTGCGACCAGCGGTAGCTTTGTAGGCCGAGCCACCGGCGCAGTTACAAGCATTTTTATCCCGCGTAACGACTCGGGAAAAAGAAGGCTGAACACGTCGTATTTTCTCGGAGTGCTGACTGCGGCTGCTATCCATACTGCTTACCGGCCATATTGGGCACGATCCACTTCGGCGGCGTTCAACAATTTTGGTTCGACAATTGGAAGAGGCGCGGGGATCAACCTCTACCGCGAGTTTGGGCCTGGGATCAGGCAAATGGTAAAGGGCCACGCGCCAAAGGTCGAGTCTAGGGTCGAAGAGCACATCGCCAGCGACCAGATCACGAAGGAAGTCGTCTCCAACCCAGCCAGATGATAATGTCCCGTGGTCGGCTCATTTCACTGCACGTCGTCTGAACTCAACCAAGCCCAGTCCCCTATCTCCGCCTCCCTGGGCGACATGGTGAGGGCTAGGCGTCGTTGACGAAACATCGCGGTTTCACCGACAATCCCTTGGGCCAATCCGAAGGGTGGCTGAATCAGGAATTCCGAGCGAGCTTCACAGCAGGGACTTCATTTCGGTACCGGGCTGCCGGAGCCCTCTACAGGGGGTAGAAACCGCACCCTAGTTGCAATTTCCAGTTCGTCGGCAGGTACGACTAGCTTTTTACGCTTACGTTACGAAGCCCGCTGGAGTGGACTAAGAATGGCAACGATTGTTTGGCTGGTGCTGGTAGCGCTACTGATGGTTGTTCTCGTACACGCGGGGACGTGGTGGTGGCGTCGCGATCGCCGTGGAGCGAGAGGTCCGATGCGTGAGAATCGTCGCAGAGGGTCGCGATGAACCCACTTGCTGGCTGGTCTTGCTGTACCGCCTGTTTTACCGAGTAATGCTCACAGCGGCTTCACGCCTTCACGGACGCACCGGGGGCTTCAGACGTGACAAATCCGTCATCAAGCGTGTCATCCGGCACGCCAAACATCGGGACTGAGGTAACTGTCGTAAAATCGTCATTACACCAACAACCCGGCAATGGGTCTTGCGGGAACCATTCCTTCCCAACCGGCCCAGGGGGAAGCTGTGATTTCCGAGTGCAAAGAGTGCCCTTCGAACAGAATCAGCGTAAGAGATTTGGCCTTAACTCAGCCCATGATCCCAGCCCATGATTGGTCCGGCTAGCAGGTATTTGCAGGTGCTTGGCAGTCTCCCGCAAACCTGTAAGTAGTTGTGGGTTCAGGTTGAACTAGTACTGAAAAGGCTGGCGTCGGCGGTTCTACTCCGTCCCTGGACACCATATTTTCAATCACTTACAAGAAATTGTTAAACCTCGTTATGGGCGAGATTAGTAGAGCGGCAGCTTAGTGTTGCGACGAAAGCTTAATGCTGGCGGGGTTGGGCTGGGATTCCGCGAATAAGGCGCCATTTGTCGGACGAGAATTGCCGACTGGAATAGTGCTGAACTGGCGTTTGTTCTGCTGTTAGGA
>JBARIF010000213.1:0-16147 GCA_049799615.1 Terriglobales bacterium | reverse complement strand
CAAGACACAAGACTCGAGCGTCACTCCTATCTGACAAGGGACTGGATGCCGCGAACCATAACCCGCGCTTCCGGCGGAGGGAGAAGAATGTTCTTGACATCCCCTCTTATAGAACAGGCGTTAGCACAAACTTCCGAGTAGAGGAGACCCGGTGAGCTGTAGGCTTCCTTTGGCTGTATCCGCTGTTTCCAGCTTCGTGCCCGTTTAAGTCGACCATGGCTCATCGGGGATCTCCCCCCTCACGGACCCCACCGTGCAGATTTCCCGCAGTGGGTTCTTCAGGCGTGACTCCCCGCTCCCGCCTGGGCCTGTGTGATCCGAGGTAGTAGCAGCGGGTACTGACGTAGGATTTCTGCAAACCTCTCCCACGTCAGCTGCTTTCCACGTGTCCGGCGGCTCAGCCATTCCCGCCAGATGCAACGGACTCTCTGGTAGAACTGCCGAATAGCGCGGTAGTTCGTGCGTCGTCCGTAGTACTGGTAATGGCCGCGGAGCTTGGCGTTCAGGGTTTTCTGCTGCTCGCTCACAGGGTCGTGCCGGTGCTGTTTGCACCATTCCCAGATTGCCTGCAGCCCTCTACCAAGCCGCTTGGCAATGGTCTTCACGTGCACTGTGAACCTCCCCTGCCGGCTGCGGGCGCATATGTGCACAAAGCCCAAGAAATTGAAGGTTGCAGGTTTCTTTCCCTGCTTCCTCGCGTTCTTGGCTGCATATCGCCCGAATTCAATCAGCCGCGTCTTCTCCGGGTGCAGTGTCAGACCATATTTCTCGAATCGCTTCGGCAAGACACCCAGCACCTTTTCTGCGTCCTCCTGGTGCTGGAAGCACAAGATGGCATCATCAGCAAAGCGGATCTCGTAGGCTTCCCCTTTTAACCGGGGCTTCACTTCGTTCTCGAACCACTCATCGAGAATGTAGTGCAGGAATATGTTGGCCAGGAGCGGACTGATGGGTTGCCCCTGTCCTGTACCTGTGTCGCTCACGAGTAGTCTGCCGTCCTCGATGACTCCGACTTTGATCCATTTTCCGATCAGGCGGAGCACGCTTCCGTCGGTTACCCGTTTCTCTATCATCTCGACCAGGGCCGATCTCACAATCGAGTCAAAGTATGAGCGGATGTCAATCTCCAGAATCCACCCTATGGGCCGGGTACAGATGATCCGTCCCACTTCATCCAGTGCTTGGCGTTGCCCGCGTCCGGGTCGAAACCCGTAGGAGCAATCGAGAAAATCCTGCTCATAAATGGCATTTAATAGGTCAACAGCCGCTTTCTGCGCGATCTTATCCTCGAGGACGGGAATCGAGATCGGCCTCTGTTTCCCGTCCTCTTTGGGGATGTAGACGCGCCGCAGTGGTTGTGCCCGATACTTGCCTTCTTTGAGCCGCCGGTGGAGCTGTTGGATATTCTCCTCTACGTTCGTCTCGTATTGTTCGTACGTGACGCCGTCGATCCCGGCACTGGCGTCCTTTCGAAGACCCCGGAATGCCTCATACAACTCCGCAACTGTGATCAGGTGAGCGATAGAGTTGAACTGCCGTTTCGGATCTTCCTTGGCGAGTTCAGCTATTCTGTTGATGTCTGTGAACATATCGTTTCGAGCTCAGCGTCTCGCTATGTTTCCTTTCAGCAGATTCGTACGCTTGCTTCCCCCTTCCCTCCAGCGGGTTCCGTGGCCGCCCCTTGCGGGAGCCCTGCGGTTCCCCCCCTTCATCGGTACTATAGGGTCGTAAGACTGCTCCAGCATCCGTCCGTGCTTCCTCCGGTCGACCCTCGGTTGCACGTACCTCTCGATCCATTACCAGAGGCGGTCCTCCTGGTGTGAGAGGAGATGGAGAGCTCTCTTCGGTTCCTGGGCCATCCCTGTGGAGCATGCCTTGGGCTAGAGACCCCGGCGAGTCGGCGCGACCTCGCATTGACGGTCGCCGCCAGATACTGCCTTCCGCTGGCGCAAACACGTCGGCCTCGCAACGATACAAGATTTCGGGGCTGAATCCTCACGGCCTGCTACCTTGTTGTCTACGCTTCGCACCCACCAGTCGCCCGGTGAATGGCAGGACTCACTACTGACCTGTCTGCTCGACTTTGATCAGGCGGGATTTGCACCCGCTGGATGACAATAAGAGGTTTCGCTTATCTCCCTAACAGTTCCTCCTCTTCCAAGCTTTTCCGAACGCGATGCGCCGTTTGTTCGCCAAACATCAAGGTTGAATGAGTGAAATGGCGACGGTACCAAGGTCGCGGACATTCACGGGATCAGAGAGTCACTAGCCAACCATTCGATCATTCAATGTTCCCGATTACTCTCTGCGGCCCCATGTGCTAGGTCTTGGCCGGGAAGCCGGCGCGCAACCGCTATATAACACTTTTTTGTTCCAACCCGACAAACCCTGTTGTATTCTTTCCCGCCATGAACTTCACCTTGCTGGACTGGTCGGCGATCATCCTCTACCTCGGAATCACCCTGGCGCTGGGGCTTTATTTTCGCTCGCGCTCGGGCAAGAGCGTGGACGACTACTTTGTCTCCGGACGCAACGTTTCCTGGTGGCTGGCGGGCACGTCGATGGTGGCGACCACATTCGCCGCCGATACCCCGCTGGTGGTGACTGGGCTGGTCTATACCCAGGGCATAGCAGGGAACTGGTTGTGGTGGGCCTTCCTGCCTTCCGGCATGATGACAGTGTTTCTGTTTGCCCGCCTGTGGCGCCGCTCCGGGCTTCTTACCGACGTGCAGTTCGCCGAGATGCGCTATAGCGGAAAGCCTGCCGCATTTCTCCGCGGCTTCCGCGCGGTTTACCTCGGGCTGCTGATGAATTGCCTGATCCTGGGTTGGGTAACCAAAGCCATGACCAGCATCGTGGCGGTTACTCTGGGTGTAAGCGATGGAAAGGCGCTGGCCATCTGCGTCCTGTTTCTGATTCCGTTCACCGGTCTGTACGTGGCGCTGGGCGGGCTGTGGGGTGTGCTGTGGACTGACCTGTTTCAGTTCGCGCTCAAAATGGCAATCGTGATTGGAGTGGCCTGGTACGCGGTTGCGGCCGCGGGAGGGATGAGCACGCTGCTGGCCCGTCTGGCCGAGATGAAGACCGCCGCCGGACCGGGCGCGGGAGACGCCACCGCTTTCTTTCCTGACCTGTCGCGACCCTTGGATCAGGAAGCCATCTGGGTGCTTCCGGTGTTGGCCTTCCTGGTGAATATTGGGGTGCAGTGGTGGGCGTTCTGGTATCCGGGCGCGGAGCCGGGCGGCGGCGGATACATCGCGCAGCGCATCTTCAGCGCCAAGGACGAGCGCAACGGTCTGCTTTCCGTGCTCTGGTTCAACGTGGCGCACTACGCCTTGCGCCCCTGGCCTTGGATACTGACCGCGCTGGCGGCGATCGTTCTGTATCCACACCTGGAGCATCCGGAAACGGGATACATGCTGGTGGTGAGCCAGCATGTGCCGCCGGCTCTGCGCGGTATTGTGATCGCCGGATTCATGGCCGCGTTCATGTCCACCATTGCGACGCAGCTTAACTGGGGCGCGTCCTACCTTGTCTCGGATTTCTACCGCCGCTTCATCAGACGTGAGGCCAGCGAACACCACTACGTGGTCGCCTCGCGCCTGGTCACGGTCCTCCTGGTAATTGCGTCCGCCCTGGTGGCGGCGCTGCTGCAATCGGTAGGCGAAGGCTGGAAGATCGTGCTCGAGACCGGTGCGGGAACTGGAGCAGTTTACCTTTTGCGTTGGTACTGGTGGCGGATCAATGCCTGGAGCGAAATTTCGGCGATGACGGCGGCCCTGGTCATGAGCGTGGGGCTGCGGTTCAGTACCTTTCATCCCAGCGGCTCGGCCGTGGACACCGCCATGCGCGCCTTGCTCGTCACTGGAGTGACTACCGTGGTTTGGCTGGTAGTCACCTTCGCCACCAAACCGGAGCCGCAGGAGATACTGCTCAAGTTTTACCGCAGTGTTCGCCCGCAAATTACGGGATGGCGACCGATTGCGGCCATCGCCTCCGAGGTGCCGCTGAGCCAGGACCTGGGGCAGAACCTGCTTTCGTGGGTCCTGGGTTGCGTCATGGTTTATATGGCGCTATTTGGGCTGGGCCATGTGCTGCTGGGGCCGTTCTGGAAAGGGATTGGATTGTTGACGGCGGCGGCGATTTGCGCGGGTGCGCTGTACTCGAACATCCTGCGCAGCAATTGGAGTGATTAGTTTTTCTTTGCGACCTTTGCGATTTCTTTGCGTACTTTGCGGTTCAGCTTTTCTAGAAAACACTTAAACCGCAGAGTTCGCAAAGGACTCCGCAAAGGCCGCAAAGAAAGCTCAGTAAGGCCGTTATTGTTTACTCGACGACTATGGCGTAGTTCACACCTTGCCAGCGCTGTTCCTGCGGCCAGTAGATGGTGAAAACAATTTCGCGGCCCACCGCCAGTGAGTCGGAAGGCAGGTCCGCGACGAAGACTCCGAGCGGGTCGCGCGTGTTTGTATCCTGCGCGGTCTGCCATCCATCGAAGCTCCAGTGCACCATGGCCGGCGAAGGCAACAGCAGGCGCAGCTTCTTTCCCTGCGGAATGGTGCGGCATTTGTTGTTGAATCGCCATTCGCAGAATGAGGATTTCTGGCGTTCCACCTGGTAGCGCTGCACCGGCTGCGGCGGCTGATCGAATATTTTGCCGTCACGCAATGACCTTCGCAGCTTCACGTACTCGGAGTGCGCCCAAACCAATGGACAGGCCGAACCTGATGGCTTTCCGCGAAACAGCTCCAGCGCGGGAATATCATCAGCATCCCAGACCTGCTCGGGGATCAGGCGGCCACCCTCGGTTGAAAGCTCCATCACTTTGAGCAAATCCTCGGCGGCCTGGGGACGTCCCGCCGCCAGCTCATAGTGCGCCCGTTCGCCCGCCAGCAGAGGCCAGGGTCTCCCCATGCCTGTCCCGTCGAAGGGCGTACCGTCTTCGTGCTCGCCGTAGCCGTCGCCGTTATAGCGATACCAGCAGGGACCCTGGGGCAGGTTCACCTTGAGCAGGGCGTCAATCACTTTTATCGTATTCAGGATTCGCGGATCATCGGGCGCCCGCAAACCAAATCGCACCAGGGCGAGCGAGTCCGGACTGATCAGGTGCACGGCGCGCGATTCACTCTGCCCCGGCGGCCGGTTTTTGATAGGGACAAATCCCTCCAGCGGCGACGCCGCACAATCCGAGTCCGGCGGCGCGATCCGCACATAGTAGCCTTCCACGCCGAGCTGCCGGGCCAGATCGCTGTCCTGGGCGTAAGTCCAACGTTCGATGTTGTCATTCCAGTAATCGGCCGTCTCACGCAGATGGTTCGCAGCGCCTGTTTCTCCCACCGCATCGGCGAGATCGGCGGCCGCCAGCAGTCCTGATACTTCCACCGCCAGGGTAAACGGAGAATAACCAGCGTCCTCCTCCCAGCGGTCCTGCTGGGTCACCGGACCGTTGCGAATGATGTAACCGGCGGCGCGGCTGACCATCGCCCACCAGCGCTGCAGATCGCCCAGAACCAAGGGAGAGAGTCGCCGCACCATATCGACCAGCAGAATGGGGAATGCAGCTTCGTCCATCTGCATGCCGTCCCAGTAGGGACGCCCATCAAGCCACATGTTCTGGGCCCAGTTTCCCGCAACCTCCTGGGTCACTTCCAGGTAGCGCAGGACGCGCAGCGCATCGGGCTCGGCGCCTGCAGCCAGAAAACCAAACGCAGTTTCCACCAGGTCCCGGGGCCAGACCAGATGGTATCCCCCGAGATCTTCGTCGCCTTTGTTGAATCCCCATGGAATCGAGAGACTGGCGATTACGCCTCCCAGAAAATCCTTGGACTCGTGGGAGCGCAGCACGGCCACACTGGTGCGATAGAGGTCATTCTCACGGCGGGGTTCGTCCAGTTTCAAAAGATTGTCCTGCCAATTTTTCCAGTGCCTGATGTATTGCTGGCGGAGTTCGTCGCAGGGTTCGAGCAAAGTGGAGCGCGCCTCTTGTCCCGCCTCGGACCAGATGCCGCCGAAGCCCAGCGCCAGCGTGAACTCGCCCTTGCAGGCCGCCAGGTCGATCTCGCCGGTGAGCGCCACGTTTCCGTTTTCCGCGTGAGTGTATTCCCAGGTCATCTGGTAATGCTGCGAGATGTCCTGCCATCCATCGGAGAATCCGGCGAAGCCCACTGCCATCTTCCGCCAGGGAACCGAGCAAGCAAAAGCCAGGGCGACTCCGTTACGGTGGGCGAACAGTGCGGGCATTCCTTTGTAGTCGCCGACCCAGCCTGTATTTTCCCGGCCCCAGTTCGCCAGATGGGGCGCCAGCAGAGCGTACAGGCGATAGTCGGCAAGCGTGCCCTGCAGGGGGGCGAAGCGTACTCTCTGCAGCACGACATTGCGGTAGGGATCGGAAAAGACTTCCTTCTCGATCCGGTAGCGGCCCTGCAATTCGGTGTTCTTCAGTTTGTAAACCGGCACACCGGGCTGGATGGGGTGATTTTCAAATTTACAGTGGCGCTTTTCTTCGGAGAAGTAGCTGGAACCGTCGGTGACGATCAGCCCCTGGTCGCGCGTACAAGCCTGGTCCACGCGCGGGTAGTACACTTCGTTCAGGATGCCGTGGCTGAGCGTGAACCACACCCGGCTGTGCAGGTTGAGGGCGGTGCCAATGCCGGTTTTGGCGCTCGAAGTCCAGCGCGGAGAAATCCCCGGCCAGCCCGGCGCATAGCGTTCGATTGCGTTCTCGCTCACACGTCGCTCCTGGCAACCGCATCCTGGTGGAAAGGAATTCTACCAAGTCCGGGCATGTGTGGAGCGGACACTCCTGCCCGCTGCTCTTGAAGTTGATCTTGCCTGGAAGCCTCTCTAGTTAGTCTACCCAGAGGGTTGAGAGCGGCGGGAAAGAGACAAGGGCGAATACCCTCAGGAAAATCAGAGTCAAAGGCAGCGGACAGGAGTGTCCCCTCCAGACAGAACACAAGTGAGAGACTGATGACGGCAGGACCGGGCCGAGATCCAGCAGACCATGCTGGGCCCTAAGGCGTTCGACAGCAGCCAGTTTCCCGAAATACGCTTGCCGGCGAAGGCCGCTGGAGGCAGCCGGCAACCTGACCTTGCACGGCCCAGTCTACCCGAAAAAACTGGATATCCAGAGCCGGAACGGACACTATCAAGGCGCAGCGCAGTTGAAACGAATGGACTTCGGAATCGAGCCGGTCAGCGTTGGTGGTGGGGGCGTAAAGGTGAAAAATGAACTACGCGTGGAATTTGACACCGTGGCCAAGCCCTGACCGCTGTCCCCTGGGGCGCCGGCGAAGCAGCGTTTCGGCAGATGAACCGACAGGAGCAATGGCGGCCGGGTAACCCCGCGGCGAAATCCTGCGTCCAACTCTATATAGAGTTAGATCCGAGGAATTGGTGTTTCCGGCCCGAGCGTATAATCACAAAAGTGTCCTCGGAGGCGGGGACGGAATACAGGAGTCCATTATGAAGTTACGGCTCTTAGCACTGTCGGCTGTGTTGTTGACACTGAGTTATGCGGCGCCGCGCAGTTGGGCGCAGGACAAAGGCGGAGCCGTGACGCCGGACCCGAGCACCCCCGACAGCACCGCAAAGAGCACGGTGCCGGCCACGGTACAAGCTGCCGACCCGGAGAAGGTCAAACATGACGGCGGCAAGGAAGATGTCGATGCCATCGGCAACCGGAACGTAGGTTGCAAAACCGGCATGGGCAACTGGTATGGGGTGGAGAAGCAGATCGCCATGGGCAAACAGTATGCCCAGCAGGTGGAATCGAGCGTGAAGCTGATCCAGGACCCGGTAGTCACGGAATATGTGAACCGGGTGGGACAGAACCTGGTGCGTAACTCCGATGCACAGGTTCCTTTCACCATCAAAGTGATTGACTCCGATGAGATCAATGCATTCGCCCTGCCCGGCGGATTTTTCTACGTCAATTCCGGGCTCATCCTGGCGGCCGATGAAGAAGCGGAACTGGCCGGAGTGATGGCGCACGAAATTGCGCACGTGGCGGCCTGTCATGCGGCGCGTGAAAATACTCGCGGCAATCTGATGCAGATGGCCTCGATTCCGCTGATCTTTGTGGGTGGAGCCATCGGCTACGCTGGCTACGAGGCGGCCGGTCTGGCGTTACCCCTGACCTTCCTGCACTTCTCGCGCGGCTTTGAGGCTGAGGCCGACTATCTCGGACTGCAGTACATGTACAAGTCGGGCTACGATCCCCAGGCCTTCATCAGCTTCTTTGAAAAGGTGCAGGCGCAAGAAAAGAAAAAGCCCGGAAGTCTGGCCAAGGCATTTTCGACGCATCCCCAGACGCCGGACCGGATTGAGAAGTCGCAAGAAGAGATCGCAACCATTCTGCCGGCGCGAGCACAGTACACGGTGTCAACGTCGGAGTTTGACGACGTGAAGGCGCGGCTGGCGGCGATCGAGAACCGGCACAAGATTCTGGACAAGAAAGAAGACCGGAATCGGCCCAGCCTGCGGCGGACATCGACGACCGACAAGAACGGCAGCGACGACAAAAGCAATGATGATGACCGGCCCACGCTGAAGCGGCGGGATGACTCCAGCAGCAACTGATCCAGTTTGTCGGTGCACACCTACCGGCGGCTTCGGCCGCCGGTTTTCATTTGGGGGGAAATCTCGAAGGAGACAGGAAAGAGTACGGTTAACTTTGAGATTCGCGTTCCCTCTGGACGGCGTCATGCTGAGCTTGCGAAGCATCTGGCGTGCAGCACATGCGCGCATTGGGCAAGCGCGGGCGCTGGGCACGCCAGATCCTTCGGGACTGAAGTCCCTCAGGATGACACAATACCCAAAAGAAAAAGCCGCGAGGAACTCGCGGCCTGCGAAGTACCAACGCCAGTGTTCAGGCAGCTGCCTTGTGAGCCAGTGAGGCCACATAGTTGCGCTGTTCGGCGGGGGAATCGATGACTTTCATCTCCTGCCAGTCGTAGGGAAATTCCTTGCCGCAATCCAGACATGCCACATAGGTGCCAGTCAGCTTGGCCGCCGCATTACGACGCGCCACGGGCCGAACTGAGATAGGAAAACTGTAATGAGAATGTTTGCAACCGAAGACGGCATCTATTAATTCCGCGATCATACGTCCTCCCCAGCCACCGCCCGCAACCGGCGGGCCAACCAACCGCTTAACAATTACTTAGATTCAATTTGACTAAAAAAGGTTTCGACCGGGATACGGTGTGGGCCGGCGGAGCCAATCCAGGAAGCCGGAACTGCACGGTAGATGAAGGAGTTAACGCTCGCCGGAGCCAGGGTGTCAGTTCGGGAAAATCGCTCAGGCTTCCCGTGGGCCGGTTTTCTTATGGGCCTCGCACTTGGCAACGATGGCGGAGCGCAGGCGGTTGCGCAGATCGTCGGGCAGTTCGTAGAGTTGGGAATCGCGGTAAATCTCGATGGTCTTCTTGGTGGTGTCGCAAACCACGTAACAGTTGTGGCACCAAGCCAGATGGTCTTCCAGTTCAGCCTTGGTGCGGTCGTCCAGGACGCCGTCCAGGTAGTTTGTCAGTTCCTGCAGGAATTCAGCGCACTTCACTGTTTGCCATCTCCGCTCTCACGCTTCTGAAAGTAACGGCTGAGCCGTTCCCGCAACTGTAACCGAGCCCGCAGCAAACGCGACTTGACCGCGGGAATGCTTAGTTCCAACGCCTCTGCTGTCTCCTCGGTCGAAAGCCCTTCCACGTCCCGCAGCACAAAAACCGTGCGGAAGCTGGGAGGAAGTCCCTGAATCGTCTTGCTCAGGATTTCCTTGAGCTCGGCCTGGTTGTACTGCTGTTCCGGGTTCGGACTCCAATCCGCGACTTCGCGCGGAACTGAATCCTCTTCTGTCTTTACATCTTCGTCCAGGGAAACCATGCGCTCGGGACGACGGCGCCGCAACTTCATCAGCGCTTCGTTGACCGCGATGCGCACCAGCCAGGTATAAAACTTCGACTGGCCCTGGAACTGTTTCAGGTTGGTGTAAGCCTTGAGGAAAGCATCCTGCACCACATCTTCCGCGTCCTCGCGGTTCTGGGTGATGTGCTGTGCAATGCGAAATACATTCCGGTCGTAACGCCGGACCAGTTCCTCGAAGGAGCTTACGTCTCCGCCCTTGGCGGCCTGAACCAGTGCCAGCTCGTCGCTGACCGGCTCACTTACATTTGGTTGGATGGCTGTCATCTATCTTCCGATGCAACAATTTTCGCGCCCTTTAAGGGGCGACAGAAATGTTATTTTACTTGGTAACCCGGCTTCCGGCTTATTTGTTTTGACGTATCTATGGCGGTGCGGTTTGCGATAAATTCCAAGCAGCGGCCATTCCGCAGTAGAACACGTCCTTAGGTGACCGGAAAACACCAGGCAAATGACCCTATAATCTAAGGTTTAACCGAGATGAAGGGCAAAAAAGCCGGATCCAGCGGCCAAACGGCTGACCCGACCATGGCGGAGAGAACCGGAGTGGAACAAATCGTCGAGAAAGTGGTGTCTCAGGTCCTGGACAGCCACGTCCCGCAGTTGCGGGAGGAACTGGTGCGCCGAGTCATGGAGCAGTTGCCGCAGGCGACGGGTGTGGCGACTGCCAGCGTTTCCGGGGAGGGTGGATCGGCCAATCTGCTGAAAGCGATTTCGGCCATCCAGTCGGGCACGACCCAACGGGAGATTTTGCGCACGCTGCTGGACAACGCGGTGCGTTACAGCGGGCGCGGGGCGCTATTCGTAGTCAAAGCGGGCGCGGCCACAGGCTGGCAGGGACGCGGTTTCGACAAGGAAGGCGACGACACCATCAAGGACTTTCCCCTCAACGTGACCACGGGAGTGCCGGAACAAGCCTTGCGGTCGCGCATGCCATTCAGCGGTGCGGCACGCGATATCGATCCGGAATTCGTGGCAAAATTCGGAGCGCCCGCCGATGACCAGGTGCTGGTGTTGCCTCTGTTGCTGAAGGAAAAGGTGGCAGCTCTGGTGTATGCCGATGCCGGCGCTGACGGGGGCGGAAAGCTGGACGCCGCTGCCGTCGAATTGCTGGTCCTCGCGACTAGTGCCTGGCTGGAAGTGGCCTCGCTGCGCAAACAGGCGCAGAAGGAGGAATCCGCCGAAGCGGCTGGCGAGAAAACAGAAAGCGCAGCGCCGCCACCCAGCGCGCCAGCCCACTCCGATCCATTTGCGGCGCACGCTCCAAAACACGTTGCTCCCGATCCCGAGCCGGTTCCGCCTTCACCTGCGGTGGTCGAGCAGCCGGTGGCTGTGGCGCAAGCCGAGCCGGTTGTCACGTCGGCCGCGGCTGCCCCGGCGCCTGCAGCCGATGCCTTTGCGAATCTTTCACCCGAAGACGCTGACGTCCATCGCAAGGCGCACCGCTTCGCACGCCTGCTGGTGGATGAGATCAAGCTGTACAACCAGGTGAAGGTTTCGGAGGGACGCAAGAACCACGATCTGTACGACCGGCTCAAGGAAGACATCGAGAAGAGCCGCATCACTTACCAGAAACGGTATGGCAACACGGCTGCCGGCGGAGCCGATTACTTCAGCCAGGAACTGGTTCGCAGCCTGGCCGAAGATGACACTTCCATCATGGGCGCCAATTTTCGGCGAAATTAATCATAGTGGTCTTTTATCGTTGGCCTTCGATACTGGTTTCTTTGATCGTGGCCGTGTCGTGCTTCGACCTGGCCCCGGTCGCCGTACCCGCTGCCGCGCAATCTTCCAGCAAGAAAGTTCAGTCGTCCAAGACCCCGCCTGCCAAGAAGAAACGCGGCAAAGTTGCGGTCAAGCGCCGCAGCCGTCCTACGCCACGATCGCGCCGGATGCACGCCGCTTTTGTGGCCTCCACGAGCTTGAAGCCCATGGCGCGCCAACTGCTCCAGGACCGCACTCCCGCTGCTTACGCCGGAGTGGAAGCCTATGCGCGGCGCCACGCTCAGGAGGACGCGGGTGCGCTGGCCTGGCTGGTTTTGGGATATGCGCACGTCCTCGATAAGGACTACGCCAAAGCCGTGGACCCCCTGAGCCGGGCCAAACCTCGCGCGGGAGACTTGGGAGACTACGTCAACTTTTACCTGGGCACCGCCTACTTTCAAAGCGGCAGGACGGACGAGGCCGTCAGCACGCTGGCTGATTTCCAGAAGGAGTACCCGGAGTCGCTGCTGCTGCGCGATGCCGCCGTGCTCTATGGCAGTGCACTGCTGGCACAACACCGGGCGAAGGATGCGATTGTCATTCTGGAAAAGGACAGGCAGCCGCCCCGAGCCGATCTGGAGCTAGCGCTAGGAAAGGCCTATGCCGCGGCCGGGGAGCCGGCGAAAGCGGCGGAGATCCTGCGCAACCTGTACGTCACCATGCCCCTGAGTGAGGAGGCTGGCCAGGCTGATGTCGAACTGAAACAGTTGGCTTCGACGACAAAGTTGCCACCCGTGGGTTTGAACGGACTCCGAACCCGCGCCGATCTTCTGGCCAGGGGCAGACGATTCAGCGACGCCGCAGCCGAATATCGCGACTTGCTGAGCGTGGTGAGTCCGGGCGACCGGCCCGAGATCCAGATGGCGCTGGCGGTGGCCTTACGCCGCTCCGGTGACGATCGGGGAGCAAAGAAAGTTCTGGAGGCCATGGAGAGCCCGGCTGGGACTGAAATCAACATTCAACGCATTTTCAACCTGGGAGAAATCGCTCGTTCCGACAACGACGAGCCCGGTTTCATGCAGTACCTGGCACAGCTGCGGCAGGCCGCGCCCACCAGTTTCTGGCTGCAGCAGGCCTTGCTGTCGGCTGGCAATTACTATCTGCTCAAGCCCGACTACGACAAGGCGATTGACGCTTATCGGGAGTTGGAGCAGCGCTTTCCGAACGCAGGCCGGGCCTCCTATGCGCACTGGAAAGTCGCCTGGCTGAGCCTGCGTCAGGGGAGGACGGCCGAGGCCAAAACGGGGTTCGAGCAACAGATCGGGCTCTACCCAACATCGGCGGAGGTCCCTGCGGCGCTGTACTGGCGCGGCCGCCTGGCGGAAGAAGACAAAGATCCCGCCATGGCGCGGGCGTACTACCAGAAGATTTCGGAGCGTTTCCGCAATTTCTATTATGGCGAGCTGGCGCGCCACCGCCTGCGGGAGATCAAGGCGGACGACAGTCCTCAGCAGTATGCCTTGCTGGACCGGGTCCCTGCCATCGAGGCTGGAACTAATGTCACCGCCAGCGATCCGCCCACCGACAACCTGCGTTATCAGAAGGCGCAAGTGCTGGAAAACGGCGCGCTGGTGGACCTCGCGGTGGGCGAACTGCAAGCCGCCGGCGACGAAGACAAAGGGAACTGGGTGGTTGCCGCGACCGCAAAACTCTATGAAGACGCGGGACGCTATGACGGGGCCATCCGGGTATTCAAGCGCGCCGTGCCCAATTATTTCGCGGTGGATTTGCCCACCCTTCCGCGTCCTTATTGGGAGGCCCTGTTTCCCAAACCGTACTGGCCCGACCTGAAGAAGTTCTCTTCGCAGAACGCGCTCGATCCCTATCTGGTGGCGTCCCTGATCCGGCAGGAGTCGGAGTTCAATCCTGGCGCCGTGTCTCGAGCCAATGCGCTGGGACTGATGCAGTTGCTGCCCAAGGTAGGCAGTTCGGTCGCCAGGGAGGAGAAGCTGCGGCATTTTTCCTCGGCGCAATTATTCACGCCTGAGATCAATCTGCAGCTGGGCACGCGTTATTTCCGGGAAATGGTGGACAAGTTCGGCACCTTCGAGTACGCCCTGGCCGCCTACAACGCCGGTTCGAACCGGGTGGATGACTGGCTGGGCCAGGGAAAATATCGCGACCCGCAGGAGTTTGTCGAGTCCATCCCGTTTACCGAAACCCGGGAATACGTGCAGGCTATTCTGCGCAATGCCAATGTGTACCGGCAGCTCTACGGGGCGCCGTAGGGCAGGCGCAGTGCTACCCCTGGAGTCCGTCCCATGACCAACGTGGGATGCTCAGGCCGTTGGGCACATCGTCGGCGGAATGGTGATAGCGGGACATCGTTGTGGTGGTCGCCCAGGCGAAGTAGTCGTGCAGCACTTTCCGCAGCGCAAGGTTGGCGGCTAGTCCGACATCGGCCAGAGCCTGGTCGAAGCAGGCAATCGCGCGGCGATCCATTTCGTCATGCTCTCCGTTGCCGCTGTGCATTCTGACCACGGTAGTCTCGTCACCATAGGAGTCGGAATAGGTGCTGGGGCCACCGAGTGCCTCAGCCCAGTACGCGGCGAGTCGCTCGACATGCTGGGGATGGAAGCCGTGGCTGAAGGCATGGCCGACCACGTCGTCGGCCATCACCCGACGATGCCAGGCTTCGGCCAGGCGGAGCAGTCCGTCGTTGCCGCCCGCCGCTTCGAAGACAGTTTCCATGCCCCCATGATGAACATCGTTACGTCTTTATGCAAGATCATGGCCTCGCGGCTTGTGGCGCGAGGTGACGGCGAGTACGCCGGGCGCCTTTGAGCATTCCGTCCCGGCCATAGTATGCATTTTCCCATGGCTAGCCATGGCACCGCCCCAGAAGTGCTAATTTAAGCCGGTTTATCCTCAAAAGTCTCACCTCTCAATACGGTAAGAACTGTATTGCACTGGGAAGGCAAGCAGGTGTATCGCATTTTCATTGGGCTTCAACCGAGGGGTTGAGGTCTACAAAGCTACCAACCCTACAATCTTTCGGCGCGTATGCCGAGGACGCCATGGCCTCGGCAGGCATGATCGCGCTCAAGCCAAACCGTTAAGCCGATCTGGATTGTTGAGTTCGGAACCATGACAGTCGGATATTTACCAGCCACGCTTTGAATCAGGGACGGAAAAATGTCTTAAGAATGAAGGAGATAATCATGAAAATTGTAGTGATCGGCGGCACTGGACTCGTCGGATCAAAACTTGTCAGCAAGCTTAATGAGCACGGGCATGAAGCGGTAGCTGCAGCGCCCAACACAGGGGTCAACACCCTAACGGGCGAGGGGCTGGCCGAAGTGCTGAAAGGTGCCTCGGCAGTCGTTGACGTATCGAACTCTCCCTCCTGGGAGGACGCAGCAGTGCTGAGGTTCTTCGAAACATCAACCCGTAACCTCCTCAGCTCTGAAGCGGCCGCTGGGATAGGACATCACGTTGCGTTATCGGTTGTGGGAACCGACCGGCTGCCCGAAAGCGGTTACTTCCGCGCCAAGATCGCTCAGGAGAAACTCATCAGAGAATCTTCAATCCCTTACTCCATCGTACACGCGACGCAGTTCTTCGAATTCCTCAAGGGCCTTGCCGACATTTCGATGGTCGGCGGCAAGGTGCATTTGCCACCTGTGCTTTTCCAGCCGATGGCCGCCGACGATGTCGCGAGTGGCGTGGGCAGGGTTGCAGTAGGTCAGCCGGTAAACGGTATCGTCGAAATTGCAGGCCCGGAACCGTTTCGCGTGAATGAACTAGTCCAGCGGCGCTTGGCCTCGCTCAACGATCCCCGCGAAGTCATCGCTGACCCAGATGCCCTTTACGCTGGGGCGAAACTCAGCGAGAGAACACTGCTTCCGGGCAATAACGCACGACTCGGCGAGACCCGTTTCGAAATCTGGCTGACTCAGCCCGCAGCACAGATTCCGAGTGCCCATGCTCAGCCCCCGGGCGTCGCTGTGGTGACCAAGGAGACAGAGATTCATAAGAAAGCAAGTTGATATCAGCACCGCGTAACGCCACTGGTCAGCGGAAGATGGGGAAGTACACGGCCGTCGAACCCGGCAAACACGCGACGAAATTGAACAACGCGCCTTCAACCGGTGCGAGTCACGTACGGCCACTACATCGAAGAATGGCTGCGTGCCGAACAGGGACTCGTGCGCGCCACTACGCGTAACTGCGACGTTTCGCCCCATACACACGACGGATCGAAATGGCGTCAGTCAAGCGAAAGGTTAACTTATGACGTTCACAAGAATAATTGTGGCGCTGGCATGTCTCATGTGCGGCACGCTGGCAGCACAGGAGGCTAAGGTAACGCAGCTCCTGTCGAAAGACCTGACATTTTGTCCGATTGGTGCCGTGTTCGATCCTCGTGCGCGACATGTAGGGGAACGGAGTTTTCGCGATTTCTTCCGTTTGCCACCGATGAAGGAGAATCGCAGTCAGTTGGTGGACCCTACGTGTTGTGTAT
>JBARIF010000212.1:0-1953 GCA_049799615.1 Terriglobales bacterium | reverse complement strand
GCCCTGGTTCGGCTACGGTTATGGAGCCTTCTGGAGAGGTTATGCAGGGCCTTCCGGCGTGGTTTGGGACGCGATGGGGGGTGAGATCTTCTATTCGCACAACGGATTCCTTGATGTCTGGTTGGATCTTGGCGCCATCGGACTTGGGCTTCTCATTTTGGGCTATACAATCGCATTTCGAAGAGCTGTCATTTCAGCCGGTGTCGATCATTCCGATCTGAGCCTGTGGCCTCTCGTCTTTCTGATGTTTTTGCTTCTCTCGAACTTGACGGAGGGCAGCCTTATGCGGGCCAACACATTGCCCTGGATACTGTACACGGCAATATACTATCGGCTCGCCATCTGCACCGAAGAGGCAAAAGGAATCGCGGCCAGGTTGATTCCCGAAACCCGGACTCCTTTCCCGTCGGCCCATCCGCAAATCAATTAGCGTGGTCGCGCTCCGACGGTGGGGCTCAAAAGCCATGCGGAGCTGCATTGCTCGGGAACGACCGGCGGCACCTCGAACCCACTATTTTCCCAGAAGCGATTCTGTACCTTTGACTGGGCCTCTAATGTTTGTTCTGAAGGCCCCCTGAAAGCCGGCCATACGCATGAGCATCCGCCTCCTTCTTCGAAAGTACCTGCGAACGTATCCCGAGTGGGGATTCCACCTGCCGCGTGTCGAAAGTACGCGACAACTGACGCGCATCGGATCCGACTATGGCGGTTATTTTCTGGACAGTTCCATCCTCCCCCAGGATCCGGTCATCTATTCGGCTGGAATCGGCCTCGACATTTCTGTCGACCTGGCTCTGATCCGGCAGTACTGCTGCACCGTCCATGCCTTCGACCCGACTCCGCAAGTGCAGACTTGGCTCGCAGCTCAAGACCTTCCCTCTGAATTCCGATTCCACCCTGTGGGCATCGCGGATTTCGATGGCGTCGCTGATTTTTTCCTACCGCCTAGACCTGATTTCCTCTCCCATTCGATGGTTGCGTCGCGCCAGTACAGCGCTGACTCCATCCGAGTCCCAGTCAAGAAGCTGTCGAGCGTTATGAAAGAACTGGGCCACAAGCGAATTGATGTCCTGAAGATGGACATAGAGGGTGCGGAATACGCGGTTATGTTGGACCTGATCCGAGACCGAATCGAAGTTGGGCAGATTATAGTCGAGTTCCACCACCGACTCTCGTCGATAGGGGTCAAGAGCACTCGGAGAATGCTCCATGAGTTCGGTCACTACGGTATGGATCTTTGCCACGTTTCTCCTCGAGCAGATGTCTTTACCCTGATTCGCAGGACTCTTCCGGAATGAAGTCCGTTTTGTTCGTCGAAGAACAGATGAAGCAATACCGCGCGCCTTTGTACGCGACTCTCTACCAGATGCTCAGGAAGCAGAACATAAAATTGCTCGTGGCTTACAGTGCACCCGCCGGAGAGGACGGATGGGAGCAGGATTGTCAAGATCTTCCTCCCGAATACGGCCGGAGGGTAAGAGGGTACCGTGGTCTTGGCGGAAAACTACTCTATCAACCGCTCCTGCAGCAGTCACTAGCATCCGACCTAATCATCGTGGACCAGGGTAATCGGTTTGTTCTGAACTACTTTCTTCTGCCGCTCTCCCTGCTCCGGATCAAGAAAGTCGGGTTCTGGGGCATGGGAGCGAACCGCCAGGCCGCACCCAGTTCGATGCCCGAGCGGTTTCGGCGATGGACGACCTCATGGGTCTCTTGGTGGTTCGCTTACACCGCCGGAACGGCCGAGCAGGTGGCAAACCTAGGTTTTCCCGTCAAGAGAATCACAAATGTGAGCAATTCGACTGACTCTCGTCGCTTTCGAGCGCTAGTCACCGAAGTTGGAGACGGTGAGAAGCTAAAGTTGCGCGCCGAGTTGGGCATCGATCGTGAGGATCCGGTAGCCGTTTTCTGCGGGCGTCTCCATCCGATAAAGAATCTTCCGTTCCTCTTGCA
>JBARIF010000211.1:0-3130 GCA_049799615.1 Terriglobales bacterium | reverse complement strand
GTAATGGTCAGACGGGTGGTTTCTGGCTCGGACATGGCGTTCTTAGTCATATAAGCATATATCAGCTTACGAGCATAGATGATTATGAGACTTCTGTCAAACTGCCGATAAGCGCCGAGAGGCGTGCCGGAGCAGCCAGCCACTAGTCATGGTTTTCAAACAGATGAAACCCGATTGGGGCGCTGATGAACGAGAGTTCGAAGCGCCTACACGCGCATTTCCCGATAATGATGCCGTATGCACGGCGGTGCCAGTACCGGACCGCGCACCGCCGAAGGCCCGGCGCGGTCGCGACGGGCGCGCTGGAAACATGGGCTCTATTCTGCCGAGTCCCGAGCCGAGCAAAAGCGGGCGCGCGAGCTGTTGACCCAAAGTCGAGAGCTCTTGAAACAGATGCAAGCGGACTGAATCGGCGGCTTCACGGTGCATGGGGTTCATCCCGCAGTTTTGTTGTAGGGTGCTCGGTTTCCGCAGTTTAAGGAGTCTGGTCGCGAAAGAGCGGGATGGAGCGGCTCCGCAGCCTACAAACGAAAACGCCCCAGACTCAATTGAGTCCCTGGGGCGTTCGCCGAACAGCCCTCCCCCGAAGTCTGCTCACAATCAGCCTAAGGGCAGGCGGGCGGTGTGTATATGGCTCGAATGGGCCAGGAAAAGCTCTTCGAGTTCCCGCTAGTTCGGGGTGATGTTGGCGCGGCAGCTGCTCACCCAGAGTCGAGAGCTCTTGAAGCAGATGCAAGCGGGCTGAACCGACGGCTTCACGATGCTTGCTGCATCCCGCAGGGTCACTGCTCTCACGCTCGTACACACAAAGGCTTGGGCTGGTTATGGTTCAGCGTGGCGAATTTGGTGGTTGGGCGATGCAATGGGAGTGCGCGTGCCATGACCTGGTCTGGAGCAAATTCTTCACGATGGTCGTGATGAGTACAACAAGTGGTGGGGAGCAGTACGGTTTCTCCAGCGAGAAGATCACTACCTTGTCGGCGGCTGTCTTCCACAGCTTTGATGCGGGCCTGCCGCCGTTCGTGACTTACCTGCGCGTTTACGAGCGGCCCGGCGCGCTAGTGCAGATCCTGCGACAGGCTTCATCGATGCAAGCGAGGTCTTCTTCAACGGCACACCCGCAACCTTCAAACTGGTCTATCCCACCTATATCCGGGCCACCGTGCCGGATGGAGCCGCAAACGGACCGATCACCGTCACCACGCGAATGGCACATTGACCAGCAACAGGGTGTTCATTGTGCGCCCATAGACCGCCCCGCGGACGCCCCAGGGAATGAAAAGCGGTTCCCACGTAGGCGCTACCGAAAGTTATTTTAGAGCTTCGGGGGAGAGTGTTCCCGACCGTGGTTAGATCGCGGGCTCGACGCTCTCGCGAGTGCCAATTCCGCCCAGCCGGGAACACAAATAACCTTAACGGCGGGAGGGAACAAGTTCGTTGCTCTAGCGCAAGGATGAATGGGAACAATAGTCTGCTGCATATCCAGCAACCCCGCTTGTGTTCAGAGCGAAGACGGATGAGCATTCTTTGAAGATCGTTTGGCGAAGAATCCCGATCTTTAGCGTAACATCGCCTCTCTAACAATGTCGGCGGTGTCAAGCACTGTTTGAGCGTACCCCACCATGCACTCCGAAGAGCGCGCCATTTCGCTCTCATTGAAAATGGCCGATCCAACCAAGGCTCGCTCGCAATCAGTTTCAGGTCCGGAACTCAGTCCGACACATGCATCTCTTCGGTCACAACTTCGATCATGATTACTAGTTCGAACTCCTCCGTGAGGAGGTTACTCCAGGTCGACTTTTCGTGATCGCGGCATGTGGTCAGATCAACCTGCATTTTAAGCCTGCCGTTGAGCCCCCAAATACCACCAACTGCTACAACATGCACGAAACGCAGGACAACGCCAACCATATCCACTCAGTGTGGCGCGATTTCAGCGGAGACTTCGGGGGAGACCTGCTAAAGACGCATTACGAAACCAGTCATCGGACCCCAGAAGGGGTCGGTTCAATCAGCCTCGAGAGACTATGCGGTCCTCACTTCGCTTCCGGGATCATGCAACCCTTCAACTGCAAAGAAATGAAGGATCGCACTTCAACAAGCGTACAATTTCATCAAGGTTCACCGCACACTTCGCCTAAGTCCGGCAATGGCAGCAGGGTTACGGATCGTTTGTGGGATGTAGCAGATCTCATTGCCCTGTGGGAGTGCCTATGAGCACAGTGCGGAAAGTGCAGCGTGACCAAGCGGCGCACCAACCACGAACCCCACCCTTCGACTTCGCTCAAGGCAGCCTCCGTTATGCGAGGCAAGTGCGCCGCCGCCGCAACCGTCGTTACCGCCTCGTTGCCGCATTGCTCATTCTTGGAGTGGGGATCGGCGTAGCTGTGGTGCTTCTGGCAAACTGGCTCACTCTCTTAATAAAATAGCAATGAAAGTAGCCCACTACTGCATTTGAGCGGTAACACGGAACGAACATAATTCCCAGACACCGTGAGTGGGCTGACCGTCAAGGGCAAAATCGAAAGGCAAAACACGTCTCGGTCGACTGGGTGGAGGTAGGTCGCCGCATCCGGGGATGCGCAGCTTTGATATGACGCAGGCGGAGTTCGCCGAACGCATTAGCATCAGCCAGAACTAATCTCTCCCTGACCGCGGATTTTCGTACGAGGTGAAATGGGAGACTGGCTCAGTCGCGGCGTACGCGCTGGAAGCACGGGCGCTATTCCGCCGAGGCGCGAGCCGAGCGAAGCTTGCCCGAGAGCTTCTACAGCAGAGTCAAGAGCTGTTGAACCGCATGCAAGCCGGCTGAACCGCATTGCGCTTTACGCCGAGGAGCCTTTTCCCGAAACGTACGTCGGGCGGTAGGCGTGCAGTAGTCTGCACTCAAGTTGCAGGATCTTACACGATTGTTTGGCAGGCGCGCTGCGATTCTCAATATCTCCGTGTGTTTCAGCGATCCCAGTTGGTATCAAAATTGCGGTAGGCCTACCGGCTACGAAAGCGCGGTGACTCGTGTCTACCTCCCCCGCCAAACCGATTCCGCCTTCGAACTTGAAGAAACCACATCTTCCTCGTGCTCAGCGCCTGTGCCTGCAGGCTCCGGTTCGTTATCGCGTAAAGGGCCTGG
>JBARIF010000210.1:0-2483 GCA_049799615.1 Terriglobales bacterium | reverse complement strand
ACAGGAACGAGCCCACATAGTCTGCCAGCCAGAGCCCGCCAAAGATATCCACGAAGGATTCTCCCGTGTTCCAGGCAATGTTCAGTTCCGAAATAAATATGGGGACATTGGGCGGCAGGCCGTCGTCGCGCCAGACCTGAAGGATGTGGCTGATCAGTGCGGGCTCGTCGTACAGGCTGCTCCACTGAATCTTGCAGGGCTCAAACGGATAGTGCTCGAAGGATGCAAAGGCGAGATCGCCCAGGCGGCCGTGGACCTTCAAATAATCGATGAAACGTCCCAGCCATGAAGTTTTGCCTTCGGCATCGGGCCAAACCTGGATGTCCTCGTTGACGCCCTGAAATATGGGGCCACCGAGCTTTAGCGCGGGGTCCAGGCGGTGCAGCGCTGTGACCCATTGCAGGTAAAGCGCTCCGTACTGTTCTGGCAGCATGTACTGGCCGTCGGGTTCCTCGCCCATTTCGATGTACGAAATGGGATAGCCTCGGGCCTTCAGATACGCGATCTGGGCGACCGAATCTTCCGGTGTGCCATAGAGCAAGGCGATGGGAATCATCGCCGGAAGTCCGCGGGTGTAGCCGCTGGTGTAGAAGAGATCGAAGCCCACCTGATCGCGCTTCTCACTGATGTTGGAAGGCTCGTGCCAGGGATCGACCGAGGAGCATAGGGTTGCGGTCTGGTCGGGGTCGGGAGTGTGGCGGACCAGGTCGTGAAATTTTCCGTCCGTCGAAACTGTGCCGAGGTAAAGTTCGCGAATGGCGTAGCCCACGCAGTTGCGACGATCGGCGGAGCCGTGAGTATCGCAAGTGTTGGAAGACTCGGTCATCAGGATGCGAATGAAGTGCACGGGCATGGGCGAGGCGGAGAGTTTGAGAACTACCGATCCACCAGCGCCGTCAGCGATTGCGCCGCCGGGGAATGCGACCCAGGTGCCCTTGGTCGCCTGTTTAATGGGATCTTCGCCGGTCCAGTACTGCACTACGTAGCGGCGCGCATAAGGTTCCGCCCACGCGATGCGAATGGCGTTGATCTGGTGATTGTTAGCCAGGTCCATGATTACCCATTGCGGGTAAACCGAGTCGTCCTCGCCTGTGAAAGCCTTGGTCAGGTATGGATTGCTCTTCCAGTAGGTGTTGAGATCGCCGTCGGTGAGGCGGGAGTAGCCGTTGTCAACTCCGTCGTTGCGGGTGAAGCCGCGGTGCGGCAGAAGGTATCCGAAAGAGTGGCGGATGGGCGCTCCGGGGGTTGCGCTGCCGGTGAAGTAGCCCTTGACGGCAGGATCGCTCCAGGTGCCCTGCGGATTCCAGTGCCAGGCTTCCACAAACAGTTCGGTGTTCTGGCGGTAGCTGACGGTTTGCCAACCGGCGGAGAGGACCTGTTTCATCACCGGCTCGGTAAAGAGCTTGTCGGTGGACGCGGTCGAAATGCGGTCAATGCCGGCACCGAGCGCAGTGGTGGGGACGAAGGAGTTGGCCGCATGCCCGGGCGTCGAATCCACACGGATGTTCTGGGCAAGCGCGGCCGCGGAAATCAGAGTGAGTCCCGCAACGAGTGTCCCGGCTAGAGATCTCCTCATTGTCCGGATCATGTGCATGGAAGTTCCTCCGCCAGATAATGATGGCTGAAAATATATCAGTGAACGCGATAGGGCACGAAGCCGCGGGTCTTGGTGCGCAGGCGATAAACTGAAGTCGTCGCCGTGACGTACAGCGTCCGGTAGTCGTTGTCGCCCCAGGTGAGGTTGGCCGGTTGCTCCGGCATCTCGACGGTGCCCAGATGATGGCCTTTTGCATCCCAAACCCAGATGCCTTTCGGGCCGGTTACAAACAGATTTCCTTCGCGGTCAACTTTGATTCCGTCGGGCACACCCTGGTGCGGCCCGCCGGGTTCCTCGCCGAAGATTCGACCATTGCTTAATGAACCATCGGGCGCGACGTCATACACGCGAATGTTTCTTTGTTCACTGTCATCCACGTAGAAGTGTTTTCCGTCGGGTGAAAAAGCCAGGCCGTTGGGCTGGGTGAGGTCTTTGGTCAGGAGACGGACACTGCCCTTTTTATCGAGGCGGTACACACCCTGGAAAGGAATTTCCTGGTGCTCTCCCTTGACCAGGTCAAGCGTGGGGTCGGTGAAATAGATGGCGCCGTCGGGGCCGGTCACGACGTCGTTGGGGCTGTTGAGTTTCTTTCCTTCATAGCGGTCAGCCAGTACGGTATATTTTCCCTCGGGAGTGACGGCGATGATGGCGCGCAGCACGCTGGCGCAATCGATCAGTCGGCGCTGCCGGTCGTAGGTGTTGCCGTCCGGGTCGCCGAGGGAGATTACTTCCTCCTTGCGGCCGTCGAGAAAGACACGGTAGATCTTGTTCTGCTCCTCGTCGCTCACGTAGAGAAAGCCGGACTCGTCCCACACCGGGCCTTCGGTGAAACCGAAATCGCCGGCCACGCGGGTCAGCTGCGCTTTGCGGTCAAGCAGTTTCCAGA
>JBARIF010000209.1:0-6306 GCA_049799615.1 Terriglobales bacterium | reverse complement strand
ACTCGACTCTACAAGAACAACCGTGACGGAACGTTTACCGATGCGACCGAGAAAGCGGGACTGCAGGATGTGGGTTGGGCATCGGCGGTCTGCGTTGGCGACTATAACAACGATGGTTTTGAAGACTTGTTCTGCACCTACTACGGACAGAACAAGCTTTTCCGCAACAATGGGGATGGCACGTTCTCCGATGTTACCAAGCACGCCGGTCTGATAAATGAGAAGCCGCGCTGGGGAGCGGGGTGTACTTTCGTCGACTACAACCGTGACGGGCATCTCGACCTTTTCGTCTCGAATTATCTTGAATTCGATCTCAAGAGCGTTCCCAAGCCCGGAGAAAACCGGAACTGCAGTTGGAAAGCAATTCCGGTGGAGTGCGGCCCTCGCGGACTACCTCTCGGGTACCACTCTTTGTATCGCAACAACGGCGACGGGACATTTACCGACGTCAGCGGGCCGAGTGGAATTTCGAAGATGCGAGGCAGTTATGGAATGACCGCAGTTTCCGCGGACTTCAATGAGAACGGCTGGCCGGACATCTATGTGGCATGTGATTCCACGCCGAGTCTGTTGCTGATGAATAGCGGGAAGGGGACATTCAGCGAGGAAGGCGTCCTGCGCGGCGTCGCTCTCAGTGAGGATGGCATGGAGCAGGCGGGCATGGGGGTGGGCGTGGGCGACTACGACCTGGACGGGCATCTGGACATTTTCAAAACACATTTTGCAGACGACACGAATGGCCTCTATCACAACAACGGCGCCGGAGAATTTGAAGATGTGACCAGGGCGGCCAAAATCGGGGTGGAAACCAGCTACATCTGCTGGGGCGCAGGCATAGTGGACCTCGACAACGACGGCTGGCCAGATCTGTTTATGACCACGGGCAGCGTTTACCCGCAAATCGAGAAGAAGCTGCCGCAATTTCGCAGCAAGAGTCCCAGGGTCGTGTTCCGCAATCTGGGTAACGGCACATTCGAGGAATTGATCGAAGAAGCTGGGCCGGGCGTTGCGGCGCCCCATTGCAGTCGCGGGTGCGCGTTCGGGGATTTTGACAATGATGGCGACATTGACATCCTGATCGTCAATCTAAACGAACCACCTTCTCTGCTGCGTAACGATGTGCGCGGGGACAATCATTGGCTGAAGGTCAAATTGATCGGGACCCAATCCAACCGCAGCGCTGTCGGAGCGCGGGTGGTGGCCCACTATGGTGGGAAGAAACAGGCGCAGCAGTTGCTGAGTCAGAGCAGTTTCTACTCCGCAAATGATCCTCGCCTTCATTTTGGGCTAGGCGGAGCGAAATCCGTCGATCTTGAGATCTTCTGGCCCAACGGCCTGGTAGAAAAGTTTTCGAGTGTTAGCGCAAACCAGTTGGTCGTAGCTAAAGAAGCCTCAGGACTGATTCCCAGCCCCGGCTGGATGAAGGCCGGGTAATCCCGGAAGACCCCGCCAGTCCCGTAAGCCAGCCTCTTTGACCCATTGACATCGATAACTGTACCGATTATCGTTCCCTTGCCATTTGCACTACACCTCCGGCCAAGGAGCAACGGTGCGAACGGAAGTTCTTGCAGCGGAGTGAGGTCTGCGGCATGAAGGTTCGTAACGGGTCAGTGGTGAACGGGGTGGGGGTTGATCCTGCGCTTGTGCCCCAAAGAACTTTGTACACCGGTGCAAGGATGCCCGCCATCGGCCTGGGAACGTTTGGCTCTGACCATGTCATGGCGAGCGAGGTGGCGGCTGCTGTGGACGGCGCCGCCGCCGTTGGATACCGTCATTTTGATTGCGCCTCTGTATATGGCAATGAACCGCAGATTGGATATGCGCTTCAGCAGGTCTGGCGCAGCTCGATTCGGCGCGAACAGGTTTGGATTACCTCCAAGTTGTGGAACGACAAGCACGGAGAAAACGACGTAATTCCTTCCTGCAAGCAGTCATTGGCGGATTTGAGATTGGACTACCTCGATCTCTACCTGGTGCACTGGCCCTTCCCCAACTTCCACCCGCCCGGTTGTGACGTGACTTCCCGCAGCAAGGATGCGAAGCCGTACCTGCACGCCAACTTCATGAAGACCTGGCGCAAGATGGAAGAATTGGTTGACTTGGGTTTGGTGCGGCATATTGGGACTTCGAATATGACGGTCCCCAAACTCAAGCTGGTTTTGCGTGACGCACGCATCAAGCCCGCAGTAAATGAAATGGAACTGCATCCCCACTTTCAGCAACCCGAATTGTTCGAGTTCGTCCGCTCTAGCGGCATGGTTCCTGTAGGCTACTGCCCGATAGGTTCGCCGGGGCGGCCGGACCGGGACCGTACTGCTGAAGATACCGTCCCGACCAAGGATCCGGTGATTGTCAAGATCGCAAATCGCCTGGGCGTGCATCCGGCAGTGGTCTGCATTAAGTGGGCCATCCAGCGCGGGCAGGTTCCGATTCCGTTTTCTGCGAATCGCAACCACTACCTCAGCAATCTGGAAGCCGCGGTCAGCGGTTCCTTAACGCCAGATGACATGCGTGCAATCAGCACCATTGATCGCAATTGCCGGTTGATCAAAGGCCAGGTTTTTCTCTGGAAAGATGGGCAGTCCTGGGAGGATCTCTGGGACGTCAATGGGGAGATTACTCCCCCGTGACGCCTCCAACCGGCCAATCTGCGTGAGCCACTCATATGCCAACTAGCCAGGAGAATATGCGGGCCGCATATCTGCCCGGCAACGACAAAGTTGAGTTGCGGACACTGCCGGTTCCGCGTCCTGCGCATGGCGAAGTGCTCCTCCGCGTGAAAGCGTCGACCATCTGCGGTTCGGATATCCGCTGCATCTACCACGAGCACCTTGGCAAAGGCCCGGAGGGATATCAAGGCGTAATCGCGGGACATGAGCCAAGCGGGCGGATCGTGGAGGTCGGCCCGGGTTGCCGGCGGTTTGCCGTCGGTGACCGCGTCATCGTGTATCACATTTCCGGTTGCGGGGTGTGCAACGATTGCCGCCGCGGCTACATGATTTCCTGCACCAGTGAGAAGTACCGTCGTGCCTACGGCTGGCAGCGCGACGGCGGCATGGCTGATTTCATGATCGCGGAAGAAAAAGATTTAATCGCTCTTCCCGACGAGCTCTCCTATGCCGATGGCGCACAAGTCGCATGTGGCTTCGGAACGGTCTACGAAGCCATCGAGAAAGTCGGGGTCAGCGGCAACCACGCTGTGCTCATCACCGGGCTCGGACCCGTAGGACTAGCCGCCGCGGCATTGTGTCGCAAGCTTGGCGCGCCGCAGATCATCGGTATCGATGTCGTCCCCGAGCGACTGGAACTGGCGCAATCCCTCGGGCTGTGTGATTCAGTCCTTACATCAGGTCCCGACAACGTCGCTGCGGTACGAGAGTTGACGCACAATTACGGAGTCGAGCGCGCCTTCGATTGCTCGGCACACGCCGCCGCCCGGGCCACCGCCATTCGGGCCACGCGCAAGTGGGGACGAATTGCTTTTGTCGGCGAAGGCGGCACAGTCGAGTTCAATCCTTCTCCAGACATTATTCACGATCAAAAGACCATTTATGGCTCATGGGTGACCTCGACCTGGCTCATGGAAGAACTGGTCGAGCGTCTGGTGCGGTGGAACCTTCATCCCGCAGACATCATTACGCACCGCTTTGGCCTGGAGAAAGCGGCCGACGCCTATGCCCTGATGGCTGCGGGGAAGTGCGGCAAAGTGGCGGTTTGTTCAGATGAGGAGTTGACCCTTAAATGAGTGAGACTTGGGAACAGGTCCTCGTAGATCGTCTCCCCCTCTATGGCCATCGTAATTGGGTGGTCATCGCGGACTCGGCGTATCCAGCCCAGTCGAGTGAAGGCATAGAAACCATCGTTGCCGGGGGAGACCAGATTACCGTTCTCAGCAAAGTATTCACACTTCTGGGCGAATGCAAACACATCAATCCAACCATTTACACCGACCATGAATTGAACTTCGTTTCGGAGACCGACGCCCGCGGTGTTACTGCATACCGGAGGCAACTCGAACCGCTTTTGAACGGACAGAACGTGCGCGTCCTGCCGCACGAGGAGATTATTTCCAGGCTAGACCGCGTCGGCCAGATGTTCCGTGTGCTGCTGATCAAGACCAGCATGTGCATTCCGTATACCTCGGTATTTCTTGAACTGGAATGTGGCTACTGGAGTGCTGAGGCAGAGAAACGCCTTCGGACCTCGATGAAGACCAGTGATGGAAACCGGAAGACTATAAAACGCAAGAAGCGGTCTTAACTGCGTATTCCCGAAAGTTCGTGTTCAACCATGAAAGCACTCTTGCTGCAGACACCTGGCCAGGCATTGATCGAGGCCATTCCGGAGCCGGTGGCTGGACCCGGAGAACTGTTGTTGAAGGTGCGAATGGTGGGATTCTGCGAAAGCGATTTGGAGTGAGAATCCGTCAAGCTTTAATAAGGATTCTGGTGTCCTTGCATCAAGGTCAACTATGAGCACCTACACAAGCGAATCGACCAACCCGGTCCGTTCCAATGAGCGCGGCGGCAGTTTGTTTCGCTCTACCGATGGCCGGGACCTGCTCACTCCCTTTGTCTTGATCACTGCATTGTTCCTTTTGTGGGGCTTCTGCAACGGGATGATTGACATCCTCAACAAGCACTTCCAGGACACGCTGCGGATAAATAAGGAGCAATCCGGACTGGTGCAGGCAGCCAACTATCTCGCCTATTTCCTGATGGCCATTCCTGCTGGATTGCTCGCCAAGAGATTCGGCTACAAAGGCGGGATCCTTATAGGGCTGTCGTTAATCGGCGCAGGCGCCTTCTGGTTTATTCCTGCCGTCAACATCGGCGCGTACTGGGCATTCCTGCTGGGCCTGTTCGTGATTGCTGCGGGCATGACTTGCCTGGAAACGATCGCCAATCCTTACGCCACGGTTTTGGGGCCACCGGAAAGCGGGCCTACGCGTATCAACATCGCCCAAACCACCAACGGCCTGGGTTGGATTCTTGGGCCGATCGTAGGTGGGTATTTTGTTTTTTCTGGCGCTGACGGCGCCAATGCCAATGCCGGTCTTACCACGCCTTACATCGGGATTGGGATATTTGTAGCGTTGCTGCTTGTCATTTTTGCTGTCTCGAACATCCCAGACCTCCACGCCGAAGATGAAAGTCGTGCAGCGGCCGCCGGAAAAAAACGCATCCAGCCCACGGGTGGGCAACAGGCTGGGACCGCCATCGTTTTGGCGGCGGTTTGTGGGCTCCTGTATTTCTTTATCGCTCCGATCCTGGGACTGGTGTGGACCCTGCTGCACATGAACGAGGCGTTGTTGCCGCCAACGAAATACGGACTGCTGATCGTCGCCTATGTGGCCGCCTTCCTGACGGTCTCCAGGAATTGGGACCTGTTCCGGCGCAGGCACTTCACCCTGGGGGTGGCCACGCAGTTTCTGTATGTGGCGGCGCAAACCGGTATCTTCAGCTTTTTTGTGAACTATGTTCTGGAGAATGATCCGGGGGTGACCCGCTTGCAGGCCTCGCGGTGGCTGGGTGCCATCGGGTTCGTCTTGTTCATGGTCGGACGTGTCTGTGGCAGCGCGATCATCAGCCAGTTCAAGCCGGAGCGCGTGCTTGCGGCCTATTCGGTCATGAATGTGGTGCTGGTTGCGATCGCCATCGGTGGTGGCAAAACTGGAATGTATGCGATGTTCGCTTCGTTCTTCTTTATGTCCATCGGGTTCCCCACCATCTTTGCCCTCGGCATCAGCGGGCTGGGCGAACACACCAAGTTCGGCTCATCGCTAATTGTGATGTCCATCGTCGGCGGCGCCATTAGCCCGCCCTTCATGGGCCGCATCGCGGATCAGCATTCCATGCGCACTGGTTTCGTAGTGCCGTTGATATGTTTTGTATTTGTAGCTCTCTACGGACTGGTCTGGGCCAGACTCAGCCGGCAAGATACCGTACCTGTGGTTGGGGGTTGACGCGTTTCGACCCGTCACGCAGGATGCTGACGGTAATTTCTGGATAAAGGAAGGAACGCCATGTCACGCCATCTTTCATCGCTGACACATTCCATTCTCAGATTCTCCATTGCTGTGACCGTGTTGTTTGCACTGTCCGGCCTGTACGCTCAGAACGCCACCGCCCCGACCGCATCGCAGGATCCGGCGGTCATCGATCAGGTATGGCAGAAGGCGAGCAGCAAATATGATTCCCAGCGCGCCACCCTGCTGAAAGATGTGGACAGGGTCAATGCCCAGGGACCCTTCCGGGCGGACTGGGAATCGCTTCAGAAGTATGAGACGCCGGAATGGTACAAGGA
>JBARIF010000208.1:0-2190 GCA_049799615.1 Terriglobales bacterium | reverse complement strand
GTTGATAGTGTCGGGCGAGGTGATCGGAACCAAGATCGGCTCCGCCCCACAGTCTCAGGATCGTTAACCGAAACGCAACCCGCCTGGGTAATCCGCAAACAGAGAGCCGGCTTTTCCTAGCCGGCTTTTAGCTTCTTTCCTTACCCTGTCGCGTTAGGCCTTAACAGCTTCTTATCAGTCACGCCAGATCCTCGACATATTTTGCCCTTCGCGTTTATGCGCTTGAGCACGGAAGAGCGGAAGGGGGGGCTTGCCGGTTTCTCCCAGAAATTTTCGAATGCGGCTCTTGGCCTTGTGCAGTTGAGACTTGGAATTTCCCACCGAGCAATCCAATATTTCCGCAATCTCCTGGTGCTCGTAGCCTTTGACTTCGTGCAGCAGGAAGATGGTCCGGTACCCAGCGGGCAGATCTTGAATTGCACGGGTCAGCGCGATGCGGTCCACCGCTCCCGACAGGCGGCCATCGCGGCTGCCGTATTCACGGTGCACCATAGTCGCATCATGGTTTGGTTCGTCCAGGGAGATCTGCTTCAAGGCCTTTTTCCGGAAATTCATCAGGACGGTATTTACTGCGATGCGATAGAGCCATGTGGACAACGCTGAGTTCCCTTTGAAGGTCGACAGTTTTCGGAACACCTGCAGGAATGCGTCCTGGGTGAGATCCTCGGCTTGTGCGGTGTTGTTGGTCATGCGCAGACAAATGGAATAGATCCTCGCCTTGTGAGCGTGGAACAACTCGGCAAACGCTTCGGAGTCCCCTTTCTGGGCACGCTCCGCAATTTTCAGGTCTGCGGCACATCGGTTGGTGTCGTTCAGATTCTTTTTCATTTGCTCGGCCTGAAAGGGAGCCGCCGCTATTGTCGGGGGATCCTTTTTCCGCATGTGAATACTACGTGTTAGGAAGAAAACGGGACTGTTCACAATTGCTCACTGTTGTCGCTATCACGAAGTGGCCAGAACACCCGCGTATCCCGGATTCTCGGGGAAGCGAGACGCTGATTGGATATGAAGATATGAACTTCAGCATGATCCGCGGGCTGTTGACTCCGGCGCATCTCTTCTTTCTGGCATGGAACATGGCCAGAATGTTTTCGTCAAATGAGTTTCTCTTGCAGGGCCCAATTAGCGCCTTCGTTTGGGCAACTGCGATTGGCACAAAGCATTAAGGATGTTCTCTTTGTTGAAAATCTCGGTTTGGGTACATGCTGTTTGTTGATATCGCCCCGTATCCTGTGCCGGGCTTCCGACTGCCCGAGAACTGCCGCAAGTCCCGCGGAGGGATTGGATGCGTCCCTCGCGTGCATATCGAACAATGACCGTCCTCGCAGCGGGACAGATTCGGAGAAAAAGGCAATCTTGGCGGCTTAGGGTACCCCTGATACCTCGTTACGGCACAGCCACCGGGGATACGATTTCGGTGAAGTCGGTGACTGCCGCCAAGTAGGAGCCGGGGGGAGGGGTGCCTGCCCGCAGCGGAAAGCCAACCGTTAGCGACTTGTGTTTGTGATCGGTCGAGTCCCAGTCGGCAGAAGACGTGGATCGCAGAGCCCATGAATTTGGGGAGTGCTGCGTTGAATCTAACGAACTGAAAACGGCAACGATATGGACGACACTCTAAGAGCGAAACTCGATGACGCACGAACACGGATGAACAGTCAGCAGGCTGGAATCAACGCGAATCGCAAACATGATGATCCGGCAATGCGTGAGTGGGTCAGAGGAAAACAGCGGCCAGCGAATGCGGAGCGGGCTCAGTTCAGGAACCCGCTGACCGATGAGGATCGTAGCCAGATTGAAGAACGCATAGAGCAACCCATTCTTTGCATATCCGACATCCGTGCAAGGTCATTCTTGGCTATCAAAACTGATGGAACGACAATGGGACTCGTTCATTGCTTGCCGTACACGGCTGTGCCCTTTGCGGGTTTCCCCTGCGAATAATCCGTGTAATTCACAGTAGTGATTTTGCCGTCCTTCGAAACAACTATCGTGGCGTCGTTTACAACTTTTCCACCTTTCTTGGTTTGGCCTTTTAGTGTATTTGCGTTTACACGCTGGTATGACACCGAATCTGAGAATGGGTCTCCAGTCACGGGATAATCTTTGCCGTCGAACTTGGCTTCGTAGCTGATCTTGAGTGACTCGCCCTTGTCGGTGATTATGTCTTCGTTCAACTTGAGACCATTCTCG
>JBARIF010000207.1:0-3540 GCA_049799615.1 Terriglobales bacterium | reverse complement strand
CTTACCGACTCCGGAAAGCGTGCGCAAGTTGCTCGAGCGGAATCCGGTCAAAAAGAAGAACAAATCCAGCAATTAATCCCTAGAACTGTCCAGAGACCTGTCTTGCAGGTTCTGTGAGACTCCATTTGTTGGTGGTCGACGGGTTCGCGTCAGTTCTGTCAGGTCTCGAATATGGACGCAGGTCGATAAGTGTGCGGCTGGACCGCGTCCAAATGGTGTAATGGGCGCCCCTTGGCGCGAGAGGAAACCGGAATGAAAAGTCATGTCGATGCTCGAACGATCGAGTACTACGCTCAGAGGCTGGCCGAACCTTGGCTGTTGGACAAAGCAGTGCTTCTCGACGTTGAAGCGAATGAAACGCCCTTCGCAGTCCCGGTAGGGAAATTGCGGCGCGGCGGACACATCGAGTTCCTAGACAGAATCGAAGCCAAGAAAGCTTTCAGCCTGTTGGAAACGTGCGACGGATTTCCAAATCTACGGATCATCTCTTGCACTCTATGGTGGGGCGACCCAGCGCCGTTCCGCGGTTGTGACTACACAGAGCCGATCTGCGCCGTCGTCTTAGGCCTTTACTATGGCTACAAACCAGAGGCGATTGCGGAGCATTTTGAACAGCAAATGAATTTCCCGCGAAGGATCTATAAGAGGAAGCAAATCCTCAAGCTCATCTCTTCAGCCGCATCAGCAAGCCAGTGGCGGCAGTCAGTACACCAACGGCAACCCAATCGCCCGGAGAACGCTAGTGAAGACCATGAGCGTACACACAAAACGACACCACGGCATCGTGGTGCGCCTTGATCGCCTCCAAATCGTGTCATCGGCGGCGCAAGGGGGAAGGCCACCACTTCTGAAAGGCTACAAGGTCGTGCGTGATTGGTTTGTGCGTTGCCAGACAACAACGTCTACTTATGCTCGCGTTCGTCAATATCAAAGCGTCACCGACGATATGAAGATCTTTTGGCAGTATCAGCGTCTGAAAGGTTGGCTGAAGCCCTGGAAAGTCACCATCGTGGCGGATGACGAGCGCGGGTTGTCCTATGTAGAGGTTGAAAAGGTCCTTAAGCACTGCCGTCATTACCGTTTTTTGATCATAGAGATAGCGGTCGATTTCTGTCCTTCGGTCGGAGTGAACAGACGATTCGTCCGTCAACATGCGGCCTTTGGCAAGAGTCGCCGGCGTGTCTACGACGAGAAACGCCGGGTACTTTCCTATGGTGGTCGGAAATCCGACAAGTTCATTCGGTGCTATCACAAAGATGGCCTTGGAGTTTATCGCGTCGAGGTTGAACTGCACTCCGGCCTTCTGCGGCGCAACGACATCTCGACGCTCGATAACTTTCTATATTTGCCGAACATTGTGCATCCCAGGCATTTTCAGTTCGTGGCTCTTGACTGGCGCCGACTGGATCAATACCTGAGCAGAAGATTCGGTGATGAAAGCAGTCGAATCATCGCGGGAGCACGACGCCGAGCAGCTTCATTGCAGAGGGTACGGCGGTATCTCAAGCAACATGGAGTTGTCAACTTTCATCGGTTTTTCGTTCCTCTGACCCTAAATGAAGAAGTCAGTCGGGCATTGGACAGGTGGGCGCGGCATTTCAAAAAGGAATCGCTATGGGCAAGCACAAAATAATACGAGCTGAGCGGAGGCGTGCACAGAGGGCGGCACGAAAGCTGTTGCAATCACCGCACTTCTTCGGTGAGTTTTTGCTCGCAATGGAGAAGGCAGGATTGATCGGAGAAAAGAACAATGCACTGGTACTGCTCATTGTCGTGATTTCTCGTCTTCTTAAGCGTCCGCTAAACGTTTTTGTCAAGGGGCATAGCTCATCTGGCAAGAATTGGGTTGTCACCCGTGTGCTGCATTTATTGCCAAAGCACGCACTAGCGGAAATTACGAGCGCTTCCGAAAAGGCTTGGAATTATGCACGCTCGCAGTTTCGCCATGCTGTCGTTTATCTGCAAGAGCGCAACGAAGAGACGGGCTCTGCTCATCCGATGCGCCTACTCATCAGTGAGGGCCGGCTAATTCGTTTGGTCTCGAAATGGGTTAAAGGGAAACTTATCGCGAAGAGGTATGTGGCACGGGGACCCGTTGCGGCCATTTCCACTACCACTAAGAATCGGCTGGAGATTGACGATGAGACCAGACATATCTCAGTTTGGATCGATGAGTCCACCGAGCAGACACGCCAGATTGTGAAGGCGTACACGGCGCAACGAAGGCATCTGTCCAGACAAGAGCTGAGAACTTGGCGTATGGTGCACCGGCTCCTTGAGAAATGGATCGGCGCTGAAGTTGCTTTTCCCGAGTGGTTCGATGAGGTGGCTAAGCATCTTTTCGTTGGTGACCTGCGTGTCCGCCGGTACTACCCGGCTTTTGTCGAGGCGTGCCGCACCGTCTGCCTTATTCGATCCTTTCAACCAGATCGAAAACGCTCCAAACATGGCCGGTTGGAGGTGGATTTTGCAGATTTCGCAATCACGGCTTTGATTTTTGACCCGGTGTTCGTTGAAAGCCTGCACTTGAACCGAGGCTCCGGAGAGGATACCAGGCGGCTTGTGGATCACATTTCTGCCTATAAGAAAAGGCCCGTGGGAGCAAAAGACATTGCACGCAAGCTCGGAATCTCCATGGATAAGGCCTACGCAAAGTTGCGTTACGCAGCGCAAGTCGGAGTCATTCGGCAGGCGAACGAGCCCGAGAAGAGCAATCGCAAGGCCTATCTAGCGACGCCGCGACCGCGGTTTGTGCCAGATCCGGAGAAACTCTTTCATGAATTGAAAGATTTGAAAGGGCCGGTTCGATTTGTACACCCCATCACAGGGGAATGGGTCACCTACCAGCACGAAGAGTAGTTTGCTTTTGTAGTTTTGACAGTTTTGCGCGAGGGACACCCTGTATGGAGAAGTTGCTGACGATTCGCGAAGTGGCCGAGCACCTGGGCATTGCTACGGGAACGGCCTATCACTGGCTCAGTACCGGACGCCTGCCTTGTGTTCGGCTCAGTTCACGCTGTGTTCGTTTTCGTGAAAGCGATGTTGAAAAGATGCTAGAGCAACTGCGCAGCAGTGACGCGAATGAAATATGGACCGATTTACGCCGTAATGGTCGGCGGCCCTGAAGTTCTTAATTGGAGGAAAAACCGTATGAAGATTTTCGTGGCGAATTTTGACCGGAAGACTAGAGAAAGCGAACTCGAAGAGCTGTTTTCTGAGTACGGACGAGTTCAGGAAGCAACGATCGCGTTCAATTGGAAAACCGAGGAGCAGGAAGAATGGGGATTTGTTGAAATACCAGACAATGATGACGCTGAACGAGCAATCCGCAAGCTGAACGGTCGCTGTTGGAATGGACGGCGGCTGAAGGTCAGCAAAGCTCGCAGCCAAGAATGAATGGTTGCTATGAAGACTCACAGCACGTCTTTCAGATTCGGTTGAGCCAATTCCAACTGTGGAAACCTGATTTCACGTAGGCGCACACTGCGACCAAACTTTAGGTAAGTTGTCATGCGGGCAGAAATTGGAACTCATTTCAGA
>JBARIF010000206.1:0-6102 GCA_049799615.1 Terriglobales bacterium | reverse complement strand
CGTCCCGTCTGTCCCCGGTTCACTCCGGAGGGTGGGGGGTGGGTCAAACTCACGGCGGCGATAGCTGTAGACACCGGGAAAATTCCCCAGACGAAGCTTGCCGTGCCAACGCCACCGAATACCCCTGGTTTGGTACATTGGGGTCGGTCTAATCCGATGACTTGTCTAGGCCGTACGAAGACATCATTGAGCCATGCTTACCGCCCTCGCCATTTCAAACTATCGGTCGCTACGCGATCTGGTTATCCCTCTGCAAAGACTCAATGTCGTTACCGGCCCGAATGGCAGCGGGAAATCCAGCCTCTATCGTGCACTCCGGCTTCTTGCTGACACCGCCCAAGGCCGAGTGGTTTCGTCAATTGCTCGTGAAGGAGGTCTGCAATCAACCCTCTGGGCTGGTCCGGAGTCCATCTCGCCCTCCATGCGGAGAGGGGATCACCCGGTTCAAGGAACCCGGCGAACACAGCCGGTAAACCTCCGATTGGGGTTTGCGAGCGATGAATATGGCTACCTCATCGACCTGGGCTTACCGACCCCCGCTTCCTCAGCTTTCAGCCTCGACCCTCAGATTAAGCGTGAATGTATCTGGCATGGCCCCGTACTTCGTCCCAGCACAATGCTGGTGGATCGTCATGGCCCCCTAGTTCGTATTTTCACCGAAGACGGAGAGTCGGATCTAGTCACGGATCGCCTCTCCGCCTTCGACAGCATGATGACGAATGTTTCCGATCCGAGAAACGCCCCGGAAGTGTTGACATTGCGAGAGTCGATTCGCGATTGGCGTTTCTACGATCATTTCAGAACAGATGCGGATGCACCGCTACGCTCCCCTCAAGTCGGCACCTGGACACCGACACTCGGCAACGATGGGGCGGACCTCGCCGCGGCCATACAGACCATCCGCGAAATTGGGGTCGATGATGTGCTCGACGCGGCGGTCGAAGACGCTTTTCCGGGCAGCCGTCTTTCCGTCGAGAACATAGAGGGCAGGTTCACCCTGACCATGCTCCAGCATGGACTGCTACGACCGCTTGGTACAGCGGAATTGTCGGACGGTACATTGCGGTATCTGCTCTGGATTGCCGCACTCTTAACCCCGAGGCCTCCCGCGCTTATGGTCCTGAATGAGCCGGAGACGAGTCTGCATCCGGACCTGCTCTCTGCCCTTGCACGCCTGATCGCCAAAGCGGCCGAGCGGACACAGGTTGTTGTCGTCACCCATGCAAAACCTGTCGTCTCAGCACTCGCAGAGCAGGCAGGATGTCATTCCATCGTGCTGGAAAAGAAATTCGGTGAAACTGAGATTGCGGGAGCTAAGGGCCTTGGCGCTCCAGCCTGGCATTGGCCCTCTCGCTGAGACGGACTCGGTGGGTGGAATTCAATACCTGGCTCACGGGCGCTGAGGATCACCGCCTAGAACGTAGTCATTGGCGTTGACAAATGACCAGGCCTCTCGCTGCCCCGGAGGATGCGCGGCTCTGGGGTCTGCACGCCTTTCGTCCTCCATTCCGCGATTAGCACTGAATCCCGCATCAGGCCACATAATACTATTAAATCGTTTTGGGCATGCATTTCCTTCTGGAATAGCAGCACAATTTTGTTGTAGCATTTCTGGCGTCCTTCGCGGGGCATCACTGGTCCGTCGCCATCAAGGAGGGTCAGATGCGCACATGGGGCCCGATTCCTTTCAACTCCCGGCAAGCTGCATTCCTAACTCTACTGGTCGCCTTCGCACTCGCACCCGTCGTGCTCGTTGCCCAGGGATACTTCGGCACTGTCAGCGGCGAACTCTCCGACGCTACCGGCGCCATGGTGCAAGGGGCGAAGGTTGTCCTCACGGATCAGCAAAAGGGATTCACCTTCAATACGACTTCCGACAGCAGCGGACGATATCTGTTCCGTTCCATTCCGCCTGGAGTCTATGCGGTGTCGGCGCAAATTGAAGGCTTCGAAAAGGCGACAAGCGCCAAGTTCAAAGTGGACGTCAACGAGAACGCCACCACCAACCTCTCCCTGAAGGTCGCGGGAGCCAGCCAAACCGTCCAGGTAGCAGCAGAAGCGCGTGGCATCGAAATTGAAGATGCGGAAACCGGACAGGTGGTGAATCGCAGGTTCATCAATGACCTGCCGCTGATTGATCGCAACGTGATTACACTGACTTCTCTGGCTCCCGGCGTCACCGAAATGGATGAACAGTGCGACGCCACCTGTACCGGCACGAATTTCGTCTCCAACGGAAGCCGCGGGTCGACCGCTGACATTCTGACCGATGGTGCTTCGGTCACCAATTCCGAACCGAACGGCGGCGTCACGCAAGCAACCTATGTTCCATCTCCGGAAGCGATCGAAGAATTCAAGGTGCAGCAGACCAACTTCAGCGCGGAGTATGGCTTCTCCGGAGCGTCAGTCGTCAACATGATCACGCGCTCAGGCACCAACAGGTTTCATGGCAGCGCTTACGACTTCGTGCGCGACTCAATCTTTGATGCGAACGACTGGTTCGCCAATCGCTTTGGACAGCCCCTCCCCCCGCTTCGCCGCAACAATTACGGTTTCACCCTGGGCGGTCCGATCATCAAGAACAAGACGTTCTTCTTCGTCGACTACGACGGCTTGCGCTCTTCAGGGCTGAGCACGGCCACGTTTGGTGTCGCAACCGATCTGATGCGCAACGGAGATTTTGGCGAGGTGTGTGCTGCCCAAGGCGGTTCGTTCGACAACGCCGGACGTTGCAGCGTTGACGCCGGTCAGATCTGGGATCCCTACCGTCGTTTATTCGATCCCGGAACCGGTTCCGCGGTCAGAAAAGACGACAATTCGTTTATTCCCTTCAACAACCTGGCCACTTACACCAGTCCCGGGAGCAGCAAGCTTCCCGCCAACCTGCAACCGCCAAACACCCCGGGCAATCTGATTGACCCGGTCGCGCAGAACATGCTGAAGCTTTTTCCGGAACCGAACATATCGGGGCAAGGCATCTACGACAACTGGTTTGGATCAGGCTCGAGTCGTGGCTACAACGATCAGTTCGATATCAAGGTCGACCACCGTTTCAATGAAAACAACCTGGTCAGCGTGAAGTATTCGTACCAATACAACCATGGTAAAGGCCTTAACTGTTTCAAGAATTTCACCGATCCTTGTCAGGGCGGTCCCGGCTGGACCAACGCGCACCTGTTTGCCATCAACGATACCCACACCTTCAGTCCAAGCCTGCTGCTGAATGTAACCCTCGGCTTTACTCGTGGGGTGTGGCACATCGATGCCTACAACCCGCAAGGTGTTTCGGATCCTCTCGGCACCTTAGGGTTCCCCTCGTATCTGCAGAGCAATGGATTTGCCGGCGTTCCCGCCGTGTATCTCAGTGAGTATCTGAATAACGGCTCGACAAATATCGGCACGGACCCATATGGCAATTATCGGCTGGGCCAGGACACCGGGCAACTGGCAGCCACGCTCGACAAGGTGCATGGCGCGCACGAGATGAAATTTGGCTTTGACGGCCGGATACACCAGATCAACTACATCCAGACTAACGCGCCCGTTGGGATTTTCACCTTCGACGAGCACGGTTCCGATGGCTGCCCGATAGGATCCACGGACTTTGCCAGTTGCGGCGGCGACGCGATGGCCAGCTTCTTGATGGGCACGATGGCTAATGATGACACTGGCAACTCCTATTATGAAATCCAGTTCCGGCCCGCGACCACAAACTACCAATATGGCTTCTTCGCCCAGGACAACTGGAAGGTCAATCCCAAGCTGACCTTGAATCTCGGCCTGCGCTATGACGTCACACTCCCCCGCACCGATCGTTATAACCGGCAGAACTCGTTCGACCCCAATGTAACCAGCCCATTGAACGGCGGCAGTCTCTCGTACATCGACGACCAGGGCAACCCGGTAACGCTCCAACTGCACGGCGGCGAAGTTTTTGCCTCTTCCAGCCAGCGCACGAACTATGTGACCGACTGGCATGATTTTCAACCGCGCTTCGGCTTCGCTTACCAGTTCGCACCAAAAATGGTGGTGCGGGGAGGCTACGGCATCTACTACGGGCAGTCGCGGTCGGGAGTGACGGGTGTTGTCCCCTATGGCGGCCAGGGCTTCAACCAGTACACCAACGTGATCGAGACTTATCAGAACGATCACGCCACTCCCTACCTTCACCTGAACAACCCCTATCCCAACGGATTGATTCAGCCCACAGGAAGTTCTCTTGGGCTGATGAACGATGTGGGTTTCAATGCCAACGGCCCGCTTCGCACCGCCGCCGCAAACCGGACGCCGTACGAGCAGAGCTGGAGTTTTGGCATCGAGCGCTCATTGCCCGGGGATGTGCTGATCAACGCGGAATACATCGGGAAGAAAGGGACGCATCTTCCTTTCAGTGGCGCCAACCAGTTGAACATCCTCGGGCCGCAGATCGAGAACCCCTCTGCTGACATCAGCGCTCTCCTCAACCCCGTGGATAATCCGTTTTCGTCACAATTGGGTGGCCCGATCAGCGACCCGAATAGCGTCCTGTCCTCTCCCACGGTTCAGAAATTCCAGCTGCTGCTGCCTTACCCTCAGTTCACGGCGGTTGCCACCGACGTTCAACTGATCGCGAATTCTGTCTATCACGGGCTGCAACTGCTCGCTGAAAAACGCTACTCCAACGGACTGCAGTTCCTGGTGACCTACACCTGGTCGAAGTCGATTGATGACTCATCCCAGGCCGACGACAATGTGACCTGGCTGGGCAGCTTCACCAGCCTGCAGGATCCGAACAAGCCGTGGCTGGAACGAAGCCTTTCCACCTTCGACATTCCGCACGTAGTGCAGTTCAGCTACAGCTACGATCTTCCCTTCGGGCGGAACCGGGCTTTTCTCGGCAACATGTCTCCCGTGCTGGAGGCGATTGTGGGCGGCTGGAAGACCAGCGGGATATGGCGAATCGCTGACGGGCGTCCCCTGACCTTCGGTCTCGCGGATGGAAACTCGCTCCCGACCTACGGCGGACAACGGCCGAATATCGTGGGAACGCCTCGCCGCAATCATGGGCCGGACTGGGTGGACCAGTACTTTGCGGATACCAGCGTTTTTCAGCGGCCGGACGATTTCACGCTTGGCAATGCTCCGCGAGCCTTTGGCGGGATACGCACGCCGTGGTCGTTTACCTGCAATCTGTCCCTGGGCAAGCAGTTCTCGCTGGCCCGTGTGCGTGAAGACATGAATGTCGAGTTCCGCATTGAGGCGCAGAATGCCCTCAATCATCCGGTATTTGGCACCCCGAACAGTACCGTCGACGACCCCAGCTTTGGACAGATTACTTCTACGTCAGTGGGACCGCGCGAGGTGCAGCTGGCGATCAAATTCAACTTCTAGGGGCCTCATTGTTGTTGAGTGACGATCACGCGGGTCGTCACTTGAGGTTCCTTGCAGACCAGTGCCGGAAAAGAAGATTGCACTTTATCTTCATCACTGGCAAATCCCTTGCTGCCGTTTCTCACTCGCAGGATACCCACATGGCACTCACCGTTCATGGCGATATCATTCCCGTTTGGGCAAGAACCCGGGTTGAGGTGACCAGTCTTCAGTGCAGTGTTAGTCTAAATCGACCCACGAGGGATTTCGTCCTGAAGGGGACGGCCAAATGGCGGTTCAAGTTGGCGACGCAATCCGGCAGCGAATTCAGCTCCAGCAATGGCTGAGAATCGATCCGCGCAACAAGCCCAAGATCTATGCCCAGATCTATGCTGCCGCTGACGTCTCGAGCTTTAACTATTGGCTGGAGATCTTTTTTTCGGCGGGCATTGCCGCTTTTGGACTGGTCTTAAATAGCCCGGCTGTGATCATCGGTGCGATGTTGATCTCCCCGCTGATGGGGCCGATCATGGCCACAGGATTGGCCCTCGCCGCAGGCGATCTTTACCTGGCAATCAAGGCGATCGGCAACCTGGTGGCCAGTATTTCTCTGGCCATTGCGCTTTCCGCCTTCATCGTCTGGCTTCTGCCGTTTCATTCTCCCACCAGCGAAATCCTGGCGCGCATCAACCCCAATCTCCTGGATCTCGGGGTTGCCCTGTTCTCCGGGTTAGCGGGTTCAGTAGCGGTCAG
>JBARIF010000205.1:0-8409 GCA_049799615.1 Terriglobales bacterium | reverse complement strand
GTGCCAATGGCAGGAAGAACAAAGTTGCTACAGCACATGATGTTTGAAGCCCCAGGACGAGATCACGAAGCCAGCTAAATACAGCTCATTGCATATGATATTAAAAGTAAAAGTTTATGTTTGCTTTGGCCTATCTCGGCTTATGATAGTTGCCCATGAAATGCTCCTGGGTCTTGCCCAACCTTGCTTTCGGTTCGCATCCAAGGGTTGACGAGGACTTTCAGCAACTGAAATCGGAGAAGATCACCGCCATTCTCAGTCTCCAGACGGACGAGGATCGCGGGAAGGGTGGGAATGAGGGCGAGCGGGACGCAGCCCTCGATGCCGGCCTGGCATTTTCCAACATTCCTATCGAGGACTTCAACGCAGCCGAACTCCGAGCCCGCCTTCCCGCCGGGGTGGCGGAGCTCGACCGATTGCTCAAGCAGGGTCATTCCGTATACGTTCATTGCACAGTTGGAGTGAGTCGCTCCCCCACCGTTGTGGCAGCGTATTTCCAATGGTGCCTGGGTGTCGATCTCTTGCAAATCCTCATTCATCTGCATGCGTGCCGGCATTGCTTGCCGGATGCGGACGCGATCCATGACGCTCGCTGGGGCGCAGCGTCCGCATCACAATAACTGCCGCTTTAGGCCGCCGGGATCACCGACGGCATTTCATTCGAGAAGATACTCTCCACGCCAGTCCTGTCGACCGCGGTTGTCACGTAATAGTAGGTATTCCCCGACTGAACTGATGAATCTGTGTAGGCCGTCGCCTTGATATGGCTATTGAGAAGGCTATAAGGTCCTCCGCTCACCGTCCCGCGATAGACCCGGTAGAAGGCCACGTCGGTGGATGACGAGGCGTCCCAGCTCAATGAAACTGAATGAGGTAGAAGAACAGAGATCGGAGGCTGGGGCAGATTTCCTGTTGGACGGAAGATCAAGACCCGGCCGAGAGCCATTCGTCAGGATGCAAGTTCTTGCACAGTTGCGAGCCCGCCAAAAAAACGAGAACCGCGAGTTGCCGCGCTGGACAGCCGATTCGCGGCCAACCGGGTGTAGAATGCCGTGGTGGCGACCGTCCTTTCTAGCCTGGTAGGACTCGGTCCGAGACCTATGGATTCGAACAAGGAGATCATTTCATGTCCGAGACACTCAGAGTGCCAGCAACAAACCAGAGTTTTGAACAGAATGAGAAATACTTCAGTTTCCAAATTAAGGGGTGGACAAATTTTGACCCTATAGACAAAACACTTGCCAAGGTTGCCGAGGGTATAGAACGCGGTAACGGATTTCTGACGCTGGTCGAAGTTTTGAGGGTCGAAGAGAAGGTGACCTCAATCGACGACGAGGAAGCGAAGGAATGTTTCGAGAACCTGCTTGCGGCCAAGAGACTAATACAGAATGTGAATGAACTTCCGGCGAAGGTAAAAGAAGAGCTTCGTGCTGCACTGAAAAGTGAGGAAGAAGTCGTCCCGAATAGAATTGTGACGCTGGCGCCGGCCCCATCCCCGAATGAGGAGTCTGCATCCCGCGTCAAGCGTTGGCCGTGACTTAGAGGGCCGGATCAAGCTCGAGTGGCCAGAACCAAATTCCAGTTGAAGAGTCAACGTTCTTGCGTCGACCGGTGCTCGCGTGACTCTTGGCCTCATGGCTCTGCACTTCTGCAATTCGGTCACACTCCGAACGCGAGGCCGCGCGAGTCTTACTGATCAAGTATTACGGAGGTCGTAGAGTCTGACAATGCTTCCACAATCCGATGATCGATTGGATCAGGAACTGGCTGCGTGGTTTTGCCTCCGCGAAGGTGCCTGGTCCGGTACTGCGGCCGAGTTGCTCGCCTCGCTAAGAACCAGAGCGGATGCAGACAGCAACTTGTGGCCCCACTCTGCCCGAATACTTTACGCTCACTTGCAGTCCCATATGCAGATACTACGGTCGTTGGGCGTGGACGTCATGCTGCATAACGGCTTGCCACGGATGGTATCGCTGCGGTCGTGCCGCACCGGGCAACCACCAAGTTCGCCGTCGGACACGGACGACATGGATCGCACGTCGAATCCTCCCATAACCCTCTCTTCGCTTGTCGAGGGGCGGAAAACAAGTCCAGCAGGTTCGGGCGACTTAGCTTCGATCCCAAGCGATGGATCTTACGGGAACATTGCCGTAGATGAGTCTGAGTATCCTGAGCGGTCTGTGAAGGGAAAGTTTGCCAACACAGGTATTTTCGAAGGAGGGATCTTCGAAAACACGAGCGAGGCACTCTTTGCGCTCGTAGAAATGGGACGCCGGATTCGAGGGCAAAATCTTGATCTAGACTCGACAGTGGAGCTGGTGATCGGCCCTGCACAGGAGATGACTCGATCCTGTGGGATCGCCGTTGGATTTCTGCCTCGGAAGAGGATTGGCTACCCGATGCAGAAAGGTGGTTACGCTTCGACGAAGGGGCAGCATTTTCATGCAAACCTTTTTCAGCCGAGCCTTGTGGCAGGCGACACAGTCCAGGTGAGAGACGCTCAGCAGCATCCGCTGTTAGGTGCCGAGTGTAAGCGAGAAGGCATTGGGTCGCTGATTATCGTGCCAATATTTCGCCATCAGGAAGTTGCGGGGGCCATGGAATTCCTGTTTCACGAGAAGCGTTCCTTTTCCAGCGGTGATGTTATGGACCTAGGTTTGATCGCAGGCGTTATTAGCCAGAGTCTGGGGGGTGCCATGCAAGTCGGAGTGAAGCAGGCGGAAGGACACGAGTACACGCCTGCGACAGAACCCGATAAGAACGTAGAGCTGCAGCACGAACCTAGGTTGAAGCAGAAAGCGGATCTGTCTGAGAACCCACACAGCCTCGCTAAAGACAGCCTGACGCCGATATCGACAATAGAATCCTCCATTCCGGAGTCGGTGAAAATGGGCTCGAGCGCCTCGAGGTTGATTACCGCACCCTCCTTGCTTTGGCTCGCCGTTAAGAAGGCATGCGTAAGATGTTTGCGCGCTATGGATTTGTAAGTCATTGTGATCAAACTAGTTATATCAACCCGGACCGGTCTCAGAACGCCCTGGGGACGGTGCAAATGCATTTGACCTCGAGCGCGGGCAGGGGTATATTTAGGTTCGGGTTTTGGCCGTTGCATACGGCGGAGTGAGAACTGGCCGAGAGGTCGGTCCAGAGCCCAGCTACGAAGTTGCAGATCCCCCGGTTCAAAGCCTCCCCATTTAAGGTAAAACTCTGATTGAAGCCACCATTGAGTCGGATTGTATCGCGCCCCGGGCGCAGAGAGCGCTCCTCGGTCAAGGGCTTTCGGCTGCGCCCAACCTCCATTCTGGTGAAGCCTGTGGATCGGTGGCCAGTCAACTGGGCATCGGAGCTTTCCTTGCGGCGAGGCACCCTCGACGTACGAGACGTGAAACAGTTTATTTCACTCATGGTCTGGCAAAAGCCACTCGCTCATCTCCTGTTTTCGGAGGCTCCCGCATATGAGCGGTGTCGACGAGGTCAAAGCAGGCAGCAAGACTCTGCGAGTGTTGGTGGCCGACAGCACGCTGTTAACCGGCAATCTGATTGCTGATGCCTTGAGGCGAGATCGAAAATTGTCGGTCACCAACGCAGCCAACAACTCTATTCTTGATGAAGCGTCCACTTTGAGCCCCGATGTGATCATCCTGAGTGAAACTTTGGGAGGGACTCCGGGCAAAGGCTTTGAAATGCTGACAGAGCTGCGGGCTGCGGTTCCTCGGACCCGAGTGGTCATTCTGCTAGATTCCCCTCAGCGCGAGATGGTGGTGGAAGCCTTCTGCAAAGGAGCGCGCGGAGTGTTTTGTCGCAGCGACTCGCTTACGATGCTCACTCGCTGTGTCCATCGAGTGCAAGAGGGCCAGCTGTGGATCAGTGGCGCCCAGCTCGAGTTCTTGCTGGAGACTTTGGCGCAAGCGCCGTCCACCCGGCTCGTGGACACTCGGGGCGGGAACTTGCTTTCCAAAAGGGAGCAGGATGTGGTCCGCTGGTTGGCCGAAGGCAATACCAACCGCGAGATCGCTCTAAAGATGAACATCAGCGCCAACACGGTGAAGAACTATCTTTTCCGAATCTTTAATAAGCTAGGGGTATCGAGTCGAGTGGAAGTCGTAATCTACGCCGCAAGCCAAAAGACCGGCGCACACTCAATCCGGAAGAAGGACACAGTGGCAAAGAGAGCGTAGGCCCGATCGTACCTCCTTCAATCCGGGCTCGTGCCGCCCAATGGACAGCTATCCAAGTTTGAGGCCCGTGTCCCCCGAAAGCCGAACTAGTTTCTGATTCCCGCGCTTCGCGTTCCGTCCTTCGCCGCACCCGCCGCAATCTTCTTGCGTCAATTGGAATGCAAATTGCAACGCCTCCGGTGCCACGTACAAATAAGATGAGGACATCAGTGTGCTCGGCGAGGTCGGTGGAACAAAGAAGGGCCGTTCGCTTCGGCGTCCAGGCTCAGGTTACTTACTCCTGGACCGACCCATCAGGCAGGGATCAACTAGGTGTCGGCCGTACCCGCAATATCAGCATCTCGGGAGTCTTTGTAGTCTGCTCGTCGCCCCCGGCAGAGGGGACACAAATCAATCTCGAAATCAATCTTCCACCCTTAGCACGCGGCGCCCAGCAGAATCTAAAGTTGGAGACTAGAGGACAAGTGACGCGCGTTACGGGAATCGATGAGCAAAGTGGTTTCGCGGCGACCGGTCAGTTCGAACTCCATGAAATCCTGCCCTGAAGCTCGAATTTCCGACGTCACGAGCTTGCTCGGATGTTGGACTGCATACGCAAGATCTTGCGTATGAGCGCAGAGAGACTTGAATTGACCGCAAGAACCTGCAATCACAAACGCCTGTCGTCTACGCGCCCTTTACCATCTGCTTCAGCTCAGATTCAGGACCGTGGTAGCGACTCAAAACGTAGAGAACGAGTTCGATGCGGGTAGAAATACCGAGCTTTTCATACACACGAAACAGATAATTCTTTACTGTATGCCGGCTTAGGGAGAGTCTTTGCGCGACTTCACGGTTGGAGAGACCGGAGGCTACAAATCGAGCAATCTCGTCCTCTCGCTTGCTCAGTGTTGTGATTTCGGCCAGCAGGGGCGCGGGTACCTGCATGAGCGCCTCGACAATGCGCTCCAACTGGGTGTTATTGGCCCATATCTGGCCCTTGGACACGCACAGAATACACTTGCGCAGTTGGGTCGTCAGCTCCGTTCGGCAGAAGATCCCGCGGGCGCCGTTGCGAAACGATTCGACCACAAGTTCTGATTGGTCGTCATCCAGCAGCATGATCACGCGCGGCCGCGTTTGCAAAGTGCGCAGTTCCCGCAAGACCTCCACGCCGGTGGACGCACCGTCCTGGAGCCGCGAGCTAATCACCGCGATGTCGGGCTGTAATTTAGAGATACCGGACAAGGCTTCCGAACGAGTGGTTGCAGAACCGACTACTCGAAAGTCGTTATGGCCCTGAATCGTGTGTGCCAGAAGCTGAGAGCCCATCTTACTGGCATCCGCGATCACGACTGTAGGACGGTCTTCGCTGAACCCTGCCCGCGCTGACATAAGTCCACCGCACAAAGCAATTCGCACCGCTGATCTATCAGAGAAAAGTGGTTGGCCGACGAATGCACGGAATTCTAGGCGTGCCGAACCTCGAAAGCAAGCAGAATCAACCGTGTTTCAGTTTCTCCACCTTCTCTACCAAAGGCCGGCAGGGGCCGACGCGGCTGTCACTTGCTGTGTGTAGTCCAATCTTACCTATCACCTACGGGTCAGATTGTCCTAGAGACATCTTGCTGTAGAAAGCCCACGCAAGTGGAGCCACCCGCTGTAGTTTTTAAGTGGGTTTGTCCCTGAGAGATTCCGCATCTTGCAGACAATTGCGAGGTTGCCTAATCTTGCACGCTTAACAGCCGTTCAAGGCAGTAACGAGAACCACCGGATCAGCCACTCAGCAACAGGATGGGTCGAATTCGCGCCAAGGTGTTTTGGCGAGGACTGCATAGCATTTTACTCGGTGTAATTGCCCGATGTGACTCGGAGGACAGCGGTGTGAGCAGCAGCAACCAGATTCATGACTCGTCAGCCGCAGAGCAGTGGACTGCGAGATTTGGTCTTGAGCCGCGATGGTACGCGATCCACACTCGTTCCCAGCACGAAAAGTCGGTTACCGCTCAGCTCCAGAATCAAGGTATTACTACTTTTCTTCCTCTTGTGACGGAACTACACCGCTGGAGTGACCGGCGAAAGCTTGTGCAGTTGCCGTTGTTTTCCTGCTACACCTTCCTGTTCATGCCCTTTGTGCCTGAACTTTGGGCCAAAGTGCTGCGCGTCAATGGCGTCCTCAGCTTCGTCGGAGTTCGAGGCCAAGGTGTGCCCATCCCGGAAAAGCAGATGGACAGCATCCGAACCCTTCTGGCGAATAATGCTTCGTATACGCTCTGCCCATTCCTCAAAGTTGGTCAACACGTGCGGGTTCGAGGAGGAGTCCTTGACGGTATTGAAGGGATCCTGATCTCCCGCAACGGAGACCGCAGGCTAGTAATCTCCGTAGAACCGATTCAGAGGTCGCTGGCGGTTCAGCTCGGTGACTACCAGGTAGAACCCGTCTAGCTCTTCACACTTGTCAGATTCTCCTGAACACATTCCACCTCCCCGCGAGAGCCGTCCGACAGCGGTCGAGGGTAGAGGTACTATCTCGCCGCGTGTCTTAGTAGTAGGGAACGAACCCGCGACGCTGCACTCCCTGAGCGCAATGCTGGCGGGCACCTCATACCGCGCCGAAGAATCCGCGTTAGGTGCGGAGGCCCTGATGAGGGTCCACCGCGATCCCGCGCCGGATCTGGTACTCCTCGCCCTTGATGGCAGGAACGGGAAGGGCCTGCCGATGCTGCGCCAATTGCGCGCGCTGCGGCCCAATCTGGCGATCGTGGTGCTCTCGACTTCTGGTGATACCAGGCAAGTGGTGGAGGCAATCCGCCTGGGCGCGCAAGATTATCTGAACGTTCCTCTTCAGGAAGCCCTATTGCAAAAGGTGCTCTGGCGTCACTTACGCGGAACCGGCAGCCCAACCGGATCCAGAAGCTCACACGAAACCATCGAACAGTTGGCTGGGGACGAATTCTTTGTGGCTGCCTGCTCGGAGATGCACAAGGTCAGACTCCAGTCAGAGCTTCTGGCGAACATCGACGTGCCGGTACTGATCCTGGGCGAGAGTGGCACCGGGAAAGAAGTCGCGGCCCACCTCATTCACAAGTTATCGTCGCGGTCGCAGCAGCGGTTTCTGAAAGTCAACTGTGCCGCTTTGCCAGGTGAACTGCTAGAGAGCGAATTGTTCGGCTACGAACGTGGCGCTTTCACCGGAGCCACGCGCACCAAGCCGGGAAAGTTCGAACTGTGCGACAAGGGCACCATTTTGTTGGATGAGGTGGCGGAGATGCCCGCCAACCTTCAGGCTAAGCTGCTGCACGTGCTGCAGGACAAGCGGTTTTTCCGCTTGGGCGGCGACAACACGATTGAGGTAGATGTGCGCATCCTGGCCGCCACAAATGTAAATGTTCATCAGGCGATCGCTGAACGGAAGTTTCGGGAAGACCTCTACTACCGGCTAAGCGCCTTCACGATTACATTGCCACCACTGCGAGAGCGGCGAAAAGAAATTCCCTTGCTGCTTCGGCATTTCATGGGCCGGATGGCGACCCAGTACTCCCGTCCGACCATGCGACTGTCGCCAGCCCTCATCGAGGCGTGTTTGCGTTATCCGTGGCCGGGCAACTTGAGAGAACTGGAAAACTTTGTGAAACGCTACCTGGTCATGGGTGACGAGGCAACCGCGATCGCCGAGCTGCGAGCTAACTGGAGACCAGGCCAAATTGCCGTCGACACATCCCCAGGGCCAACTCCGGTACCGCGGGAGAGCGTTCCAATTGAGCCGGACGTACAGGGGGCTCGAGTTAAGGCGTCGTTGCGCGCCATGAAGGATGAAACTGAAGTCAACGCCATTGCCCGGGCTCTGAATGAAACCCGGTGGAACCGCAAACAAGCTGCCCGGCTCTTGAACATCAGCTATCGCGGACTTCTCTATAAGATTCGACAGCACGGGATAACCCGCCTCCCGGGTAGCGAGGGTACTGCCTACGTCCGCAACGGAAATCTCAGCTAGGCAATGTCTGACAAGGACTTTCCCGGTGTCCACAGGGACTCCGAACAGCGCAAAAGAAGCAGACGCATGAGCCGAGCGCGAAATCTACAGCAACATCCGTCGACCAAAGACATGCCACCAGAATCGGTTGACCGGTTTGACGTGGCGCTGGCGGGGTGGTTCGCCCAACACCCAGGCGCCTGGTATGGGACAGCGACTGAGTTGATCGCCGCACTAAAGAATGGAGCTGATGCCGGCCCCGACTTGTGGCCCCAGCAC
>JBARIF010000204.1:0-3257 GCA_049799615.1 Terriglobales bacterium | reverse complement strand
GCGATAGGCCTGGTCTTCGTCGCCGGTGGAAAAGTCGGCGCCGTTTCCGCCCGTGGCCTGGAAGACAGCTGGAATGATGCTGGGCTGGTGTTCATAGCTGAAGCGGAAGAATGCTGTATCCTTCGCTGAAAAATTTTCGTCCACCCGGACGTCAAAGTTGTTGCGGTTCTGCCTAAGCTTGGGATTCGAGACAAAATTGAAGCCCTGAGAGCCATCCGCATTGGGGGTAGGAAAAAGCTCGGTCAGGCGCGCGGCCAGCGGGTCGATGACCGAGGCCGGCATTACGTTGGAGGGATTACCGCTTCCGTCATAGCCAAACGGTACCCCGCAAATGCTCGAACCGGAAGTCTGCGCCAGCCGACTATTAAAGATTTCACCCGCATATGTGGGTGTACCGTTGCAGTCAAGCGCACCTGTCGGTTGCGAAAGGTCGAGCAGTTCGGAGAAGTCCCCGCCGCGTTCCGCCACCGAGGGCACGGTGGCAGTCAGGGTCTCGCCCTGCCGGACTCGCAGGCCTTCGTAGTCGACGAAAAAGAACGTACGGTTGCGGCCGTCGTAGAGATGCGGTATGAAGACCGGGCCGCCCAGGGTGGCGCCGAACTGGTTCTGCTGATAAGCAGGCCGGACGCTGTCAAAGTAGTTTCGTCCATCCAGCCTGTCGTTGCGCAAGAACTCGTACACGTCTCCGTGAAGCTGGTTGGTCCCGGACTTGATACTGGCGTTGAGGATCGCCCCATTTCCCCGGCCGAACTCCGCACTGTAGGCGTTGGTCTGCACCTTGAATTCCTGCAGTGCGTCCACCGAAGGTTGAATAACGTAACTCGTGTTGTTGAGCAGATCGGTGAGATTGGAATTGTTGTCGATGCCGTCCAGGAGAATGTTGTTCTGATAAGAACGGCCCCCGTTCGAACTGAATCCGTAGCTTCCGGAGTTGCGTGCTCCCGGCTCGCTGGGGGCCACGCCGGCACTTAGCTGCGCCAGTTGAGCAAAATTCCGCCCATTGAGCGGCAGATTTACCATCCGGCGGTTGTCTACAATCTGACCCAACTCAGAGGTCTCTGTCTCAAGGAGAGGGACAACATTGGTGACCGTAACCTGTTCCGCAATTGCCCCCACCTGGAGGGCGATATCGACGACGGCCCGCTGCTGTACCTGCAGTTCGATGGCCTCGGTCACCGCCGTCTTGAACCCATTCTTTTCTACCCTCAGCGAATAACGCCCGATGGGAAGTGGGGATGCCACATAGTCGCCCGAACTGCCGGTGGAAGTGATCAGCGAGGTTCCCTTGTCTACCTCGGTCACGGTGATCTTGGCCTGCGGCACCACGGCTCCGGAAGTATCTCTGATCGTACCGGCAATGCTTCCCGCGTCCTTCTGGCTCCAGACGCTTTGGGTCAGCAGTAACGAAAACAAGCAAATGGAAACGATTCGAAACCAACGCGGCATAGGCTTGCTCTCCTCCCTATTATTCGGTCCCCAATCTGATGGGCTGAATCCGGGAAGTGTCCCATTAATCCGTCCCAAGCGCAAGAGGACCGGCTATTTTGCCGCCGCACCCGGCCCCCATGGGTCAACGAGCCCTACGGATGTAGCCTGGAACTCCTTATCTTCACGGTGGTTCGGCCGGTTCATGATGGTTAACATTCCGTACGGGACTGGACGTAGACAGTGCGATTTCGTCTCTTGAGAATCCTGTGGAAACTCTGCCCTCGCCGTGCTCCCAGCCCTGGAAAAACCCTTGGTAGGCGTGCCTGTTGAGCCTTACACTGTGAAAAAGGCGGGGCGGAGGGGCACCGAATGAGTACAGGGGTTCCAGAGTCCTCACATCTCTCCAGTTTGGAGCAGTGGGAAGACTTTGTGGGAGGCCGGTACAGAGAGGGAAAATCGGAGTCCGAATTTCGCCAATACGACGCCAAGGCAAAGCCAGGGGTTGCAGAGTTCTACCGTTCAAATCACGAAAAGCAAACCCTCAACTATGTGCTAGGCAAAGAGAAGCAGTATTTCGGACTAACGCGCAGTAAGAAGAGCGTCTGGGAGGCGGCAGAATACCTGAACACTCTGGTAGATGACAGTGATCCCGACACGGATCTCACTCAGCTCGAGCATCTCTTGCAGACCTCTGAGGCTATCCGCAGCGACGGTCACCCCCGCTGGATGGTGCTGGTCGGATTTATCCACGACCTTGGTAAGTGCCTGTGCCTGTACGGCGAACCACAGTGGGGCGTCGTGGGCGACACATTCCCGGTGGGGTGCGCCTGGTCCGATCAGATCGTCTTTCCGGAATACTTCAGTAGCAATCCAGATACGAGCGTTCCCGAATACCAGACGAAGTATGGAATCTACCAGCCGAAATGTGGCCTGGAAAACGTACACATGTCATTCGGTCATGACGGCTACATCGCAGAGGTGATGAGTCCCTACCTGCCGGATGAGGCGCTGTACATGCTGCGCTTCCACTCCTTTTACGCCTGGCATCGGCAGGGGGCTTATCAACACCTGGGAAATGAGAAAGACAAATCCATGCTGGAATGGGTGAAGAAGTTCAATCCATACGACCTGTATTCCAAAGGACACTCCAAACCGGATTTGAAGCAATTGAAGCCCTACTACGACGACCTGTTCGCCGAATTCTTACCGGAAAAGCTTTCCTGGTAGTAGCCTTAACGTTCCGAGCCAAGCGCCGCGAAGCGCGCGGAAACGCACGCCCGACAGCCGCCCGCGATTCGCGCCCGTCCCTTTGCAGTGAAGCTTTCGTTTAGATTTTCCCTTGTTGGAGGATGATTTTTGCATGAAGCGACCGCTGGCCGTCTTGCTCTGCATTGTTTCCTTGGTTGCTACCCGGGGCTTCGGGTCCACGGATTCTCCCAACCTCATGGAATTGCAGAATGGCTGGCGGATGAGTTCCGCTGACAATGTTTCTGTGGATGACGCACAGGTCTCCCTTCCTACTCTGGAGGTCTCGAAGTGGTACGTCGTGCAGCGCATGCCCGCCACCGTGCTGCAAATCCTGGAGGACAACGGTGTCTACCAGGACCTTTATTACGGCACGAATCTGGCCACTCCCAAAGATCTATGGAAACAGGACTGGTGGTACCGCACCACATTTACCGCTCCGGCCGGACGCGAAGTTTACTCGCTTATTTTCAAGGGAATCAATTACCGGGCCGACATCTGGCTCAATGGACACAAGGTTGCCACTCGCTCGCAGGCGGTTGGGATGTACAACGAATTCGAATTCAATGTGACTGAATTCATAG
>JBARIF010000203.1:0-3306 GCA_049799615.1 Terriglobales bacterium | reverse complement strand
CAGTAACGTAGTTGTTGCCCGGCTGATTTCTTGTGGTCGGGTTCAGAGCCAGGCCAGAGTACTCACAGAATCGCGGTCCAAAGACACGCCCATTACCGAACTACCTATGCCCGAACGCCCGCCAGATGCGGTGCACCGTCGATTTCGAAAGCCGAGTGTATCTGCGCGGATCGATTGCGCCGCTCGGTCCCGTGAAGCAATACGCGGCACAGAGAGTGAGCCTAAATGATCGGTCTGGGGATAGAGCAATATTGAACAGACGCCCCTCCGAGGATTCGACTACCGTGGCCTCATGAATACCGCTTTGAAGAAATCACGTTTAGCATGAATGAACGTAATCTTAGCCTTGGTTCGATCTATTTGCTTCTGCCTGCTAGTAGAGCCAGTTCGCGATTCGTCGAAGACAAGGAAGACCGACAATGCTGATACTCATCATCATCTTGATATTGGTTTTTGGCCTCGGTGGAGGGTACTACGGGCATACCCGCTGGGGTCCGGGCGGCGGGGCCGGCATAGGGCTGGGGACAATATTGTTAATTCTCCTCATCGCCTACATGCTTGGCTTGTTCCGCTGATGGTATGACAACCGGCGATGAATCAAAGGAGGAGAAATATGAAAATCAAGCTGCTTCTGTGTGTGGCTCTTGCTGCTTGTACGTTTGGATTTGCCAAGGAGAAGGCGGATGTAAGGGATGTGACCGGGTGCCTGTCGAAGGGTGATAGCGCCAAAGAGTTCCTGCTAACCGGAAACGACGGCAGCACTTGGGAAGTGCGGAGCAGTAAAGTGGCTCTCGCTGAGCATGTAGGTCACACCGTGACTGCGACCGGAGTCGTCTCCAATGCAACCGGGCACAACTTGAAGGAAGACGCGAAAGATGCTGCGAAGGATAGTGGCATGACGAAGACTAATGCTGAGCACGGACATCTGACGGTCACGAAAGTAGAGATGGTCAGCGATTCGTGCAAATGATGTCGACGGCAGCCTAGTGACTGCGCCGAACAGGGAGTTTCAGCAGCGATTGCCACGCTCTGTCTTCCTGGCTGCCTTTCCTCCCTGATTTACGCGTTCCCGATGAAAGCTGCAGACGCGCCTAAGTGTACGGTTCAGGCTACCCGGGTGCCGCTTTTTCAAAACGGAGCGAACAATAGTCAATGTTTATGCGGGTCCAACTTCAGAAAGTGGCTTCGCCATGTCAACTTTATTTATCTATTTCCCAAATGGGAAATCCAAGGGATACACGGGAGTGGAGAGCACCTTGAAAATGGAGGACGGTGTGCTTACCTTCTACTCTCAACCAGAGCGTCAGAAAAACGTTCGGGAGAAAATCAGGAAGAAAGTACAGACTTCACTGCCGTTCCTTTTCGAGCAGCACGAACCCCGGGCCGGAACGGGCCATTAAGGGCCACTTGGGAATCTCATCGAAAAGACGCAATTTGGGCGGGTGGAGGCAGCAGGAAGACGCACAGACCCCGTGTTCCCGATGAGAGCTGCGGGCGCGCTTACAAGGTCGGTTTGTAAGTGGAAGGAACGTAAAAAGCGCCGACGTTCGCGGGCAGGTGCCCCCGGAACGCCGGTGCAAACCGTTTTTACTTCTTCAAGAACGTAAGGATCTTTTCCTGGTTCTTCACGATGACATCTAGCTTCTCTTGATTCCTTTTGATGTCATTCTGATTGTTCTTGATCACATCCTGATTCTTCAACAAAGTGGCTTGGGCAGGCTGCGGACCTTGTTGTTGTCAACGCCGTTCCACGACGGGGCGTTCCTGACCACTTGCTACAGATATTGGGTCTCGGCCGGTCTCTCCCTGCGTCTTGCGGTAGGAGGAAAGGGAAACTCGCGAACGGCTGTTACCGGCCCTGGGACTTGTCTACCCCAATCAGCGGAGCGGGTCGGCTGTGGATTGGCATTCACTGCCTGTGGAACCTGGTGGACCGACGGCGCAGTCCAAGGGACCGACGTCGGCTGCCTGTCATGGCCGGATTCTTCGTCATCGGACAGAAGAGGAGCTACTATGCGCAATGCTTCGACTTCTATTTCCAGCGTCGATATTTCAGGCTCTTTCAGCCGCAGAACTTCGTAAACGTCCTTCATGCGCAACCCCAAAAGAAACAATCAGAAATCAAGAGCCCCTACTTCAGCTCCATCAGTTGTTTTCGCTTGCCAACCACCCTATATTACTCTCCGCAGCGGAAGAGACTCCGCACTCCGCCTGATGAATTCAGCGGGGCGTTTGTGGGTAAAGAGCTTATTCTTTTTTACCGCGATCGCAACATTCCGTTCCAGAGCCTCGATCTCGTCCGTTTTCACGGTGCTCCGGAGCTGTTCGACCAGGGCGCGGCTCCGGTGCCCAAGTTCGCTTGAACTCGCTTCTGCCACCCGGAGCCAGTAATATGCAGAAAGACCATTCTTTTCAACGCAATAGCCCTCGAGATGTGCCAGCCCGACGACGAATTGAGCCGCAACGGAGCCCTCTTCGGCAGCTTTAAGATAGGTTTCTATGGGGTGGCCAGTCTGAGCTCCGAATGGTACCCCGCCCCGACCCGTTGCAGGTGCGTTGCATTCCTTGAACAACAAAAAAAGCAGTTCAAATCGGTTCGAGACGCCGAGCTTGTCGAAGATCCGAAACAAGTAGTTTTTAATGGTGTGCTCGCTAAGCCCGAGGCGATCGGCGATCTGCTTGTTGCTCTGCCCTTGAGCGGCGCACTCAGCCACCTGAAGTTCCCGATGCGTAAGGAGATCGATCTTGACGGCCTCGATGCCTTCGCACGATGGAGCGCTTCTGAGAGCTTCGAGCAGAAACTGAGAATGGTTCCTGCTGGCCCAAATCTCCCCCCGGCCGACATGCTCGATACAAGCGGGAAGTTCAAATAGCGGGTCAGTCCGGCAAAACACACCCACCGCGCCACAGCGAAAAGCAGCGATGACTGATTCCCGAGTGCCGGTGTCGAGCAACATCACGATATGGACCGAAGGGTGACGGCTATTGAGGTTCCTGGCGACTTGTAGGCCCTTTTTTGTCCCAGAATCAAGGTCCGCGCTGATAACAGCCACATGGGGGTGTCTGGTCGCGACGATAGGCAACAGGTCCGCTGCGGTCGCGGCAGCAACGGTCTCAAAGCGTGGATCATGGCCAAGCGACTCCGATAAGAGCTGACTGCCCATCCGATTTCGGTCAGCGATCAGAATACGGATCGGCTGCGTCAGCGTCGGATCTGGTGAAGGCTGCGAAGGCGTCATGAATCGTGGATCCGGACCTAAGGATTTTTTATATCGGCAAAATTCCCGCGATAGCTGAGGTCAGACA
>JBARIF010000202.1:0-1859 GCA_049799615.1 Terriglobales bacterium | reverse complement strand
CAACAGTAGTGCCGTGAGACTGATGAGTGCGTGTCTGCCGAAGCAGCCGCTCTTGTGCTTTCCTAGAATAAACAAACGATACATTCATCCTCCAAGTCGCCTCGAATCGCAAGGGCGACATGTGACTCCCGCAACAACTCCTCAAGCATGACTCTCCCGCAGGAGAGAGCTATTTCGATTGCTTAGGCTCGGCCACGGGTCTTTGGCTTACTATTGGCACCTGAAGCGACCGCCCCAATATGTCGTTGTAAGTAATTGTGTTCTTCCCGACCAGAACTAGCAATTCGTGCCCTGTCTCGTACTTCACGGGGATTTCGCCCAACGGCTGCGTGTACAGAACAACATAAATCGTGGTGCCCACTTTGACGGAAACGTCATAGATGGGGCGATCAGATGCAGGGTCTCCTGCGACCTGATGAGCCTTCACCGCCATAATGATGGCTACTTGATACTTTGACGTGGACTGGCAAAGAGCTGGCAACGTCAGCAAACACAGAGTGACTGCGCCGATTAGCTTCCGCATCCTTTACTCCTCCTGCTGCTCCTCTTAGTCCAGCACGCCGGACCACGAATAGCCGGCTAACCAACTCAGGAGCCGCTTCCTAACCTGAACATTGGAATGCAATCGAGATTCCAATGGCCAAGGCACCAGTAGAGTCCTCAACCAGTTTGGCTTTTCATCTCTTTGCGCGGCATTGGTCTCACAATTCGCAACTGGACGCCCACGTCCCGCCCACATCCGGTCACACAACTGACCAATGCTTGGCAACGAGGTTTGCAGTCGGCTACCTCTCGCACTCCCAAACAGCCGTGTTGACGGCCTTGCGTCGCAGTCGGGGATTGGCAATGAGTTTGCACTCTCATCGGATTGAACGAGGCGGCAGCCATTAAAACCCACACGGACTCCGCAGCCAACCAGTTCGGAGCGCTTAGAGCGCAGAAACCCGCGAGGGAAATCCGTTGTTTGGCCAGTGTCTGCCGCTCGATCACTTTCGGACCTCTGGATAGGAGAGCGATTATGAGCATCACTGACACACTGCCGGGCGAGTCGCACGGGCACATCATCTCGTCCATCATCAACTTGGTCTGTCCACAATGCGGCGGAAGAATGTCGGAATTCCAATGTGAGGGGAGATGCTGTAGAAACTGGCTTGCAGAATGGGAATGGGCGAATTACGCGACGAGAAGCTCTAAGTCTCGGGCTTCCGGCCATGCTGCCAGGTCGACGCGCTGAACTTCCTCGCGATCTCAACGGACTCTCGCGATCGCCGTTTCAACATCATGAGGAGTCTTGGCCCCGAGATGCCGCAAGCTCTTCGGTCATTGTTCATGTTGCTCGGAGTCTTACTGAACAGTGTGAATGCAATCACAATATGATTGATCCGCTGCGAGGATCTCGACTCTCGGCCTTGAGGATTTCCTGGCCGCCGATGGGATATTTGGGATGAATGCTGAGGGGGTCCTGCATGCTTTCTTTCGTGATGCTCTATATCTCTTTTTAGGAGCAGCTTTCAGCGCCGTCGGCATGGTGTCCGCTGCCTTTGCGGTCCTACGTCGCCAACGTGATTTTCTCCTTATTTTCTTTGCTTTATTCGCTACACTCTATGGTCTTCGACTCTGGATTTCCTCCCCCCTCCTTCCGATGGCGGTCCAGGGCTCAGCCTTTTACTCCCGAGTACGCGCAGGTATTAACTACATAATCCTAATTCCAGCATTTCTGTTCTTCATCTCCCTGGGTCGACCCAAGCGATTTGAGCGGATATTCGGGTACACCATCGTTGGTTTAGGTTGCGTGCTCGCTCTCGCCACCTTCGTCTTCGGTGATTCGGGCGTGTATGAGCGGACGAACAGCCTGGCGG
>JBARIF010000201.1:0-14914 GCA_049799615.1 Terriglobales bacterium | reverse complement strand
TGTGCATCTTGGCGCGTTGGCCGATCACGTACGGTCGGACCAAGCTGTCTACTTGCCCGACGACCCCGGCTCCCCAGCCCAACAAGATCAGCCCTTGCCACCAGTGCCCGCCGGCAACCAGGATCATTACCGCAGGCGCCCACACGGCCGCCGAACCAATGATTGGGATCAATGAGAACAGTGCCGTGACTACTCCCCAGAGTACGGGGGAAGGTAAACCGAGTACCAAGAAGGCAATGCTAACAAGAGTTCCCTGGGCTACGCCCACCGCGAGGCAACCGTAAACATTGGCAATGATCGAGTCGCTGATTCCCGTGAAGAGGCGTTCCACTTGGCCGGACTTGAGGGGAAGGACTGCTATGGCGCGCTGCTTCATCGCTCCGCCTTCACGAAAGAGGAAGAACAACGTGAAAAATGCGACCACGGCCTCGACCAAGAAAGAAACGATGTTGCTAACGACTTGAGCCCCCCAGGAGAGCAAAAACCGGCTGATCTGTTCGAGCCAACGCAATAGTGCTCCGCGCACATCAAGCGTGGAGACGTTAATGTATTGCCCGACCCAGCCGAGAAAACGTTCCATCGCATGCATCAAGTACGGGTTCCAGCCCCCTTGTTCAGCGCTCTTCTCGTTCAGCAGCAAGTACAGTCCCCTGATCTCCTGACTCACGACAACTCCCAGTCCTACTGCGGGAACAATCACAACGACCAGGACCAGAATTGTAGAGATCAGAGCCGCTGCGTTCCTGCCTCGGATGCGCGCCTGGATGCGCACGTGGACAGGATGAAAAACAATCGCGATCATCACTGCCAGAAACACAGGACTGAGAAAGGGTCTGGCGATGATGTAGCAGAAGTAGAGCGCGATCGCCGCTAGAGCAAGCAAGAAATAGGTCGAGGCTGCCTGCTTCCTGTCCATTAACGCGCTTCTGCTTTCTCCAGGAGCAACCGGCGGTTCTAATGTGTTGTCTGGCACGTTTTTCACCGTGACTGGAGATTTCACGCTCCAGGATTCAAACAGGTTTAGTGACTGCCTTTGCTCCGCGAGGGTTCAACGGCACCCTCAAGGTTCTGCATAATGCTGTTCAGCGCCCGCTCAAGTGACAAGCGAGTCTTGCTGATGGCAACTTTGCGTGTCACGCCACCCTTCAGACCCGTAAGACCTGCTTGCCGCGATGCCTTGACAGCAATGAGGTAAAATCCGTCGCCCTCAGGAGCGCTGGAACCCTGAACCCATAAAGATAGATCGAGCGCAGTCTGAAAATAGTGCGTGGCGTAAAGTTGCTGCCAAAAGTCAAGTGGCAGTCCTACTCATCGTCCAATCGGCGTGGTATCCGTTGCTGTCGGTAGCCTACCAGTCGACTCAGCCCTGAATCCGCCGACCGTGAGCGCCGGCAATGTGCATGCGAGACAACCTTGTGTGCAATCGTAGAGGTCATGGACGGTGCGGGCAAGATGTTTCGGAGCCTCTAGCTTGCCTTCGACGAAGGCCTGTCAGATGACCTTCGCCGTGACATCGGTAAGTTCGCACGGCGGAACTCGATGAGGTCCAGCTTGTACAGCCGTCCACCGAGATCTCCAGTCGCTGGCGTCGCAAGCTAGCGGGCCGGTCGAAGCGTTGGTCCCGCTGGGAGTTCTGGCCTCCGTATTTGTTTTGTGCGCCCGTAGCCGCCTATATCGCTTATCTCGCGATCAGGTTCCGGAGTTGGACGCTGTTTACCACGGCCAACCCGGCGATTCCGGCGAGCGGATTTGTGGGCGAGTCCAAGCATCAGGTCCTTGAGAATTTGAAAACGGCCCCGCATTCCGATTTCTCACGTCTTAGCGATGCTTCAACCGCGAGTTCCGATCCTGGAGGCGCCGCGAACCTGCGGCTCGGAATGCACCGCCAATCGTTCTTTCGTCTGCGCAGGAACTGGCACCGGCTGGGCCTCGATGGGTGCCGCTGGGCGAACGCCCTTCACATCCTCTATATAGGCTCGCAGGACTTCCGCCACGCTCCAGGCTTGTGCCACGCATCCAACCGGACGTTGCGGCGCGTCCCCATCGAAGATCTCCGAGATGTGGCCCAAGCCCGCATCGGAGAGGTGGTCTTTCAGCGGGGCCAGCCATTCGCCAGCCTGTCGCCGGGCAACATCACTTCCGTTCACCTTTACATAGGCGGTTACGAATGGGCCCATCAGCCACGGCCACACCGTGCCCTGGTGATAGGCGCCGTCTCGCTCCAGGGGGCCACCCGTGTATCGACCGCGGTACTGAGGATCGGTGGCGGCCAGACTACGCAGACCATACGGTGTGAGCAGATGCTCTTGCACTTTCTGCACCACGCTCTTCGCGCGTTCGGGAGACAACATGCTGTGTATCAGGCTGACCGCGAAGATCTGATTTGGCCGGATCGACGGATCGGGCGGCGCACCGTTTATCACATCGTACAAACAACCTGTGTTCTCATTCCAGAAGAGGCGATTGAAACTCCAGCTCGCGACAGTGGCCATGTTGCGGTAGCTTTTCTGAGCCGCCTCATCGCCGGATCTGCGGGCCAGGTCTTCCATGATGCTGAGCGCGTTGTACCAGAGGGCCTGAATTTCGACCGGCTTGCCGCGCCGCGGAGTCACGACCCAGTCGCCGACTTTGGCATCCATCCAGGTGAGCTGAACCCCTTGTTCTCCCGAAGAAAGCAAGCCGCTGGGGTCTACCTTGATCCCATAGCGCGTTCCGCGTATATGCCAGGAGATGATGTCGGCAAGGACGGGGTAAAGTTCGCTACGTACAAAGTCCAAATCGCCGGTGTAAGCAAGATAGGCGCGAGCGGCCTCAAAGAACCAGAGCGTCGCGTCGACCGTGTTGTATTCGGGCGTCTCGCCGGCGTCGGGAAAGCGGTTGGGCAACATACCACGATCCACGTGCCCTGCAAAGGTGCGCAGGATGTTGCGCGCCACGTCGTATTTGCCTGTCGGGAGTGTCAGGCCAGGCAGGGCGACCATGGTGTCGCGGCCCCAGTCGCTGAACCAGTGATAGCCGGCGATCACCGTCTTCAGGCCGCCCCGGGAAACGATGTATTGGTCGGCGGCATTCGTTAGATCCAGCGCGAAGGAGTCGTCGATCGGCGACGACGCAGCTATGCTCTTGCGACGCTTGATTTCGGCATCCCGAAATTCGGTGGCTTGAACCACGTCGCGCTGTTCCGTGGAGGCAATGACTGAAACTTGGCGGCGACGGAGCATGTCGAACCGCAAGGTGAACGGATTGAAGAGGTCCTCCGTGTAATCGAGACCGCGTTCACGCTCGGCATCGTACTCAAAGTTCCGGTACCATTCGCCGGTCTTTTGCAGCTCCACCGCGTTGTGGGCCAGATGCAGGGAGGGCAATCCCATGTAAGGCGCGACGGTCGCCAGACCCGGGCAATGTTCTACCTCTGGATTAATCGCTCCATTCTCGTGAGTGGTGCTGTGATAGTCGCGGAATGCGATCAGCGGTCTCAGTTCAAGGCGTAAGTTCCTAATCCGCTCCGGATGATTGTTCTTCTTCAATTCATACTGCACCACCGTGCTGTTTTCACCGTGGATCATGAACACGCTCTTCTCGATCTCAATTCCTTCGACCTCGTAGGTGAAGACAGGAAACGGATCGAGGCGAAACTGCTTGAGGTATCGGAAACCCTGAGGGTGAACGACACCGGGATAGCGGTTGGCGGACAGGTCAAAAGGCTGGCTTTCGATAAAAAGCGTTTCTTCCAGCTTGGAGAGCATGACAACGCGGCCGACCGGCGGCTTCGTGGCGGCGACCAGCAGACCGTGGTAGCGGCGCGTATTCAAGCCGACAATTGTCGACGAAGCAAAGCCCCCGAGTCCGTTCGTCTCAAGCCATTCCCGGTGGGTTGCGGCGTCCAGGTCGCCACAGATTTCTTTTGTGAATTGAATCATGTTTCGTCGCTCCCAGAAAATGTCTTCCTTTGGTGAGACGCTGTGGGTGCCAGAAAGTGACACGTTTCCGTCCGTCATTGCATGGGAAAGGGGCGCGCCACGGCGGACCCCGATCCACTGGTTCTCGGTTACAACGCCGTCAGGTTTTACGCTACCTCACCATATACTTTGATGGCTCCGTTCGGCGAGGTGAGTTTATGGAACAATTCGCTATAGTTCCCCAGGCCTTTCACGGGATCGGTGAGGAGCTTGCTGAGCCAGCCGGGATATTCCGCTTCTGCCTGCGCCATGTCGCCCGCACCCATCTCGAAATATTCCCGATTGGCGTTCACGGTTCCGACCATCACCTTATTGCCTAGAACAAATTCAAGATTGATCCGGTCCGCAGGGATCTGGATCATCTTGTCGCCGCCCGTCACGCTTGCCAGGACGAGCACGCCGTTCTTGCCAAGCGCCTGCATGCCGTCAAACACTATGGCAGAGTTGCAGCAGCCACTATGGATTGGCTAGCCTGAAGAGCATCCGGGGCAGCAAGGCTTCCCCCTTGCCTATCCCCCCGGTACGATGAGAGACAGCCTGCGTAGGCATAGGAACGAAAGGAGCACGAGCATGACAGCAAACCCTCAACCGCTGGCAAAGAAGCGGGCAGCGAAACAGTTGGCGTGGAAGGCCCTTGCGGCACACTATAAAGCGGTTTCCAAGGTGCATCTACGGCAGCTATTCACAGACGATCCCAAGCGGGGCCAGCGTATGGCGCTGGAGGCGGTTGGCCTGTACCTCGATTACTCCAAGAACCGCATTACCGATGAAACGCTCAGGCTGCTTCTTCAACTCGCCGAAGAGTCTGGCTTGCGAGCGCGAATTGACGCCATGTTCCGTGGGGAGAAAATCAATATCACAGAAAAACGTGCGGTTCTACACATCGCATTGCGCGCTCCGAAAGGCGCAACGATTCTGGTGGATGGAAAGAACGTGGTCCCTGAAGTCCATGCCGTGCTCGACCGGATGGTTGACTTCTCCAATCGCGTACGCAGCGGTGAATGGAAAGGCCACACTGGAAAACGCATTCGTAACGTCATCAACATCGGAATCGGCGGCTCCGACCTGGGGCCGGTGATGGCCTACGAGGCGCTTCGGTACTACAGCGAACGCTCCATGACCTTCCGCTTCGTCTCAAACGTAGATGGAACGGATTTCGTAGAAGCTGTCCAAGATCTCGATCCCGCAGAAACTCTATTCATCGTCTCGTCAAAAACTTTCACCACTCTGGAAACCATGACCAACGCGCAAAGCGCCCGTTCCTGGTCAGTCGCGGGGCTGGGGGGCGATGAGAAGTCGGTTGCCAGGCACTTCGTCGCGGTTTCGACCAACGCGGCCGAGGTTTCGAAGTTCGGCATCGACACCGCCAACATGTTCGAGTTCTGGGATTGGGTTGGCGGCCGCTACTCGATGGACTCAGCCATCGGTCTTTCCACCATGATCGCCACCGGCCCGGACAACTTCCGTGCCATGTTGAATGGCTTTCACCAGATGGATGAGCACTTCCGCACCGCCCCCTTCGAGGCCAACCTGCCGGTCCTCATGGGCCTGCTGTCTTTGTGGAACAACGACTTCCTCGGTGCCGAGACGGTTGCCGTCCTGCCTTACGAGCAGTACCTGAAGCGTTTCCCTGCGTATCTTCAGCAGTTGACGATGGAGAGCAACGGAAAGCACGTCACTCTCAAGGGGAAGGAAGTCGCCCGCAACACTGGCCCCGTTTACTGGGGCGAACCGGGAACCAACGGACAACACTCCTTCTACCAGCTGATCCACCAGGGAACCCGTCTCATCCCGTGTGACTTCATTGCCTTCGCCAAGCCGCTGATCCAACTGGGCCGGCATCACGACATGCTGTTGGCCAATGTCTTTGCTCAGAGCGAGGCGCTGGCCTTCGGCAAGACTCCGGAGCAGGTGAAGGCTGAAGGCACGGCGGATTGGCTGGTGCCGCACCGCGTTTTCGAAGGCAACCGTCCGTCGAACACGATTCTGGCTGAGCGGCTTACGCCCGAAGTGTTGGGCAAGCTGGTCGCGCTCTACGAGCATCACGTCTTTACCCAAGGCGTCTTATGGAACATTGATTCGTTCGATCAGTGGGGCGTTGAGCTCGGCAAGGTCCTGGCACAGCGCATCATTCCGGAACTCGAAAACGCTGCCGAGCCGGTGCTCAACCACGATAGTTCAACCAACACTCTGATTCGTCGTTACCGCCATCTCAAGGAGACACAATGACCGCCATCGGCCATGCGGTCGCCGGCCCGGGGGACATGAGCGGGGCAGGAATTCGAGGGTAATACAAACCTACTATTGACCACGAACATTCGGAGTGTGATGCTGATCACATTTTGTGTCATACGGGGAGGAAGTCCGTGGCGGTTTCGACTCCAAGCATGCCTACGATAGTCAGCAAGACGGCAAAACCCGGTCTGTACGAAAAACTCAATACTCAGTGGCACAAACCGGCTCTCTTGACCTTTATGGCCATTGTGATTGCCCATTGGGGCGAGCACCTCTTTCAGGCTTACCAGGTTTACGTGATGCATTGGCCGCGGCCTAAGGCTCTGGGGATGCTAGGTCTGGTGTATCCCTGGCTAGTCAAGTCGGAAACGCTGCACTATGGCTATGCCCTGATCATGCTGATTGGGCTCTGGGTGCTCCGCAAGGGGTTTACTGGGGTTTCTCATACCTGGTGGATGGTGTCGTTCTGGATTCAGTTCTGGCACCACATCGAGCATGGCCTGCTGCAATACCAGGCCCTGGTGCACCGCAATTTCTTTCATTCGCCAGTGCCAATCAGTATCTTGCAGATATGGATTCCTCGCGTGGAACTCCACCTCCTCTATAACACCATCGTGTTCATCCCCATGGTCATGGCGATGTACTACCATATGTTTCCGCCGGTGGGAGAAGAGCAACACGCGAAGTGCACGTGCGCCTGGCACGCCGACGAAATGCCAGATGCTGCTGCCGCCTGACTCAAAGGATGACGGTTTTCAACCTGCACTGAGCGGGTGGCAGTTCAGTCCTCTCATGAGACGGCTTTCCCTGCTAATCGCCTGTGCGACGGTTTTGCTCAGTGCCGGATGTCGTCGACAGGCTGGGCCATCCGCCGCTATCACACTGACGCACGACATTACGCCTCAGCCCGTTCGGGTCGGTCCTGCCAGCATCATCCTGAATCTGAAAGATGGCGCCGCGCAGCCCCTGGCTGGAGCCCACATCACGTTGGAGGGCGACATGACCCATCCAGGTATGGCGCCGGTTTTCAGCGAGGCGAAGGAAATAGCGCCCGGGCGTTACCAGGGACATCTCGAATTTGGGATGGGCGGTGACTGGGTGGTTCTGGTCCATGCCACGCTCTCGAACGGGCAGCGCCTGGAGCGAGAGATTGATGTGAAAGGGGTCGAGGAAAAATAGTTGTCGACGGAACCCCATAACCCGGCACTCGACCTTGCGGACGAATCCAGCTTCGACTTGATGCGGGTTCCCGGCGTCGGCGCTTTTCTTGGTTGGCGACACGCCCGGACTTTCCTGCAGGTCCCGCTGTTACTCCTCAGCGTGGTCATGGTTCTGCACGGGCTCTTTGGGCCCTCGCTTGCGCCCAAGAATCTGGCGACGACGCTCACCTGGCTGCACTTTCGAGGCCTGCTGGTGCTGGTGATTCTGGTCGCCGGCAATTTCTTTTGTTTGGCCTGCCCTTTCATGCTGGTGCGCAACATCGCGCGGCGTTTCTTTAAGCCGTTCCTCAACTGGCCCCGGAAACTGCGTAACAAATGGCTTTCAGTCGGCCTTTTCGTCGGAGTCCTTTTTGTCTATGAACTATTCGATCTGTGGTCCTCGCCGTGGTGGACTGCGTGGCTGATTGTTGCGTATTTTCTAGGGGTACTCGTGGTCGATGGCCTGTTCAAACACGCTTCATTCTGCAAGTTTGTCTGTCCCCTTGGGCAGTTCAACTTCGCGGCCTCGACACTCTCCCCTCTGGAGGTCAGGGTCCGCGATCAGGAAGTCTGTACCACCTGCAAGACCAAGGATTGCATTCGTGGCCAGCGCGCCCCTGGAACCGATCTGGTCGTCATCCAGCGCGGTTGCGAACTCGCGCTCTTCCAACCCTTAAAGATCGGGAACATGGACTGCACGTTCTGCCTGGACTGTGTTCACGCCTGCCCGCACGACAACGTAGGCATATTGAGCCGGCTTCCTGCGAGTGAGTTGATGGTGGATCCGGCGCGGTCAGGGATCGGCTTTTTTTCCCGTCGCAAGGACATGTCGGCCTTGATGATTGTCTTCACCTTTGGAGCGCTTCTGAACGCGTTTGGCATGGTCAGCCCGGTCTACGTAGTGGAGAAGTGGCTGGCTGGCGTGTTGCATGTGACGCACGAGGCTCCCGTGCTCGGTACTATCTTTGGATTGTTCTTAGTCATAGAGCCCCTGGTGCTGCTGGGCGTTGCCGCCTGGTTAACCCGTGCCTGGGGAGGCAGTGAACGCACGCTATTGCCCCTGGCAGTGCGATACAGTTATGCATTGGTTCCACTCGGGTTTGGCATGTGGTTGGCCCATTACTCCTTTCACTTTTTGACTGGGCTCCTAACGTTCATTCCCGTGACGCAGAGTGCAGCCTCGAACCTGGGCTGGACTTTCTTGGGCCAGGCGCGATGGACCTTGACAGGCATCCCGATGAGATTTGTACAACCCACAGAGCTAGGATTCATCGGGCTCGGATTTGCAGGGTCCTTGCTGGTGACGCACCGCCTCGCGGAGGATGATTGTGCCCGGCATCCCATGCGGGCCTTTGTTCCATGGGCTGCCGTCTGCCTGCTGATCTGCCTCGCGGCGGTCTGGTTGATGTTCCAGCCTATGGAAATGCGCGCTACGTTAATGATGAGCTAAAGCGATCCGAGTGTAAGCGCGAAGATCATGCTGAATCGGCCAAATTCCGGTGGAAGGATTTTCAAGTATCTGGTTGCAGTTGTGGCCTTTTGCCTGGTCATGGGCGTTCCCGTGAAGGCTCATAATGGCCCCCCTTTTCCCATCGTCGAGAACAAGAAAGTGGGCCCCTTTCTCATTTCCCTGTGGACACATCCGGACCTCGGCACGGGAACATTCTTTGTCATCGTAGACCCGGTTCCGGGCGCGACGGTTCCTGGTGACCTTAAAGTACAAATAGCGGTACAACCGGAGAGTGGTCGGCTTCCGGAAGCGGTTTACGATACTTGGCGCGACTCCGTGCGCGATCACGTGCAATACGACAATACCCAGGTCGAATTCGACAAGCAGGAATTCTGGCGCGTGCGCCTCATTCTAAGAAGCTCGATGGGCGGCGGAGAAGTCCTCTCGCGCGTGGAGCCGACGCCGACGGGACTCGGAAAATGGGACCTGTTGCTTTATGCATTGCCTTTTCTATTCGCCGCCTTCATGTGGCATCGAGGCATTTCACGGCGCCGGAAGCAGACCAGGAAGAGAGCTGGAAGTGTACCTCAGGCCGCCAGCGGGTTGTCCGCCAGTGGCCCAGGGTGTGAGCGAGGCAATTCTTGAGTACTGGGAAAGAGCGACGCTACTCACAAACAATGTTCAGAGCACTTCCCAACTCTTGCTGCCGACCCTCCGCGACGCGCCGACGAGTGGGCGCGTCGCTTCTCTTTTGTGGAGTGCTTGCTCTTGTGTTGGCGGGATGTCGCGCCAGTTCCAAGCTACCCGAGAAGGGATCGAAGGCTTATGCCGACGTGGTTTCTACCTTCTATGTCGGCTTGGCGGCGTTGCAAGTGGGCGATGACGTGCGTGCTGAAGACAAGCTCGCGCAGCTTGTAAAGCTGGCCCCGGGGGAGCCTGCCGGCTGGGCCAACTGGGGAGTATTGGCACTGCGGCAGAGGAACTACGACGAGGCTGGGGAAAGACTGGAGCGCGCACGCCAGCTCGATCCGCGAAACGACCAGATCTACTATCTGCTGGGGCTTCTCGAGAGCGGCCGCGGCCATTCGGCGGAGGCGATTGCCAACTTGCGCAAGGCCGTGAGCATCAATCCCCAGAACTTGCAAGCAGCCTATCAACTTGCGCAGGAGATTGAACGACGAGGTGGAGCGAGCAGCGATATCGAATTTCAACAGTCGATCCAGGAGATTCTTGCGGCGCGACCTGACAACCTGGCGGCCTTGCTCGAATTGAGTCGCATCGCCGCCAAACGCGGGGACTCCATCACGCTGAAGTCCGTGATGGCCCAGATTGAGGGTCGCTCGTCCGCGTGGCCCCCGGAAGTGCAGCAGCAACTTGCTGCGCTGCAGGCTGCGGTCGCGGGCCCCGACCTTCACGCCGCGGCTACCCGGACTGTTTTCTTGCGCAACGTGCTCATGCGCGTTCCGGAGTATCGGCAGAGCCTCTCCGCAATCAAAGCACCACCGGGAGACGAGGCCGAACCCTTCACGCATTTCCTGCGGATGGAATCGCCCACCTTTAAACCCGCCCCGGCAGACACGGCAATCACGTTTGAACCTCAGCCGCTGGCCAATGCTGGCAACAGTCGGTGGAGCTGGATTGGAGCGCTCCAGATGGGTAGTGAAGGTTCGCCGGTGGTCGCAGAGGCCAGTGGCCAGGAGGTGCACTTATCCACCGGCCTAACCCTTCCGTTTCCCGGCGGACGTTCTAAAGTTGCACCGTCACCCGAGGGAGTTTTGCCGATCGACTTCAACTACGACTTCAAGACCGACCTGGTGTTTGCGGGTGCGGCGGGCGTACGCCTGTTCCGCCAAGACAGTCCGAACGCATTCACGGAGGTCACGGCGCAGACGAAATTGCCGAAGTCCGTGATCAACGCTCCCTATGCCGGCGCCTGGGCGGTTGATATCGAAGCGGACGGTGACCTTGATATCGTGCTTGGCGCCGGCGCGGGCGACCCATTGGTTTTGAGAAACAATGGGGACGGCACGTTCACTGCGATTCATCTCTTCGCAGGAGTCGCAGGTTTGCATGGATTTGCCTGGGCGGACCTTGACGGGGATGGCAATCCGGATGCGGCCATCATTGATGGGTCGGGGCGGCTTCATATTTTCGCCAATGAGCGATCAGGCCAATTCCGCGAATGGCCTCTGCCTGCCGATTTGCCGTCGGTCAGGGCGATGGCCGCAGCCGACGTCGATAACGATGGAGTGCTTGATCTGGTGGCGGTCCAGGCGGATGGTGCCATAGTGCGGATTTCCCGTAAGAACGCAGGCGGCTGGGAGACAAGTGAGCTTGCCCGGATTCCGGATGCGGCTCACTATCTCGCCAGCGAGGTCCGGCTGCGCGTTGCCGATTTGGACAATAACGGAGCACTCGATCTGCTTCTCTCGCCCACGGCGCCCAGCGATACCAGTGGCTCGAACGGCGTGCTGGTTTGGCTGGGCGATGAAAATGGAAAATTTGCTTTGCTCAATCATGCGATCGCTTCAGGTTCGGTCCTGGACGTGGCCGATGTAACTGGCGATGGCAAACTGGATCTGCTGGTCCTTTCCGCGGACGGGCGAGCGCTGCAAGGCATCAATCATGGATCCAAGAATTATCACTGGCAGGTTATCCGGCCGCACGCCGCGCAAGCCACCGGTGACCAGCGTGTCAACCCATTCGGCATTGGCGGCGAGATTGAAATCCGCTCGGGCTTGCAGGTGGAGAAGCAGCCAATCACCGGTCCCCAAATTCATTTTGGTTTGGGCGAACAGACGAGCACGGATGTAGTACGTGTGCTCTGGCCCAACGGATCGGTCCGAGCTGAATTCGGGGTGAAGGCTGACCAGGACATTGTTACGGTACAGCGCATCAAGGGGTCCTGTCCCTACCTCTTTGCTTATAACGGCAAACAGATCGACTTTGTTAAGGACGCGGTGCCGTGGAGTTCCGCGATTGGGTTGCGCATCGATACTCTTGGAACCGCACGGGTGGAAGCTACCGAGGAGTGGTACAAGATCCCTCCCAGTGACTTGGTGCCTCACGATGGTTTTTACGATCTGCGTATCACCGCCGAGCTCTGGGAAACGTACTACTACGACTCTCTGGAGCTCATGACCGTCGACCATCCCTCGGGAACGGATATTTTCGTAGACGAGCGGTTTGTGGTTCCGCCCGCGAAACTCGCCATTACCACTGTCGCAACTCCGCAGCCGATCGCTCGCGCCATCGACGACAACGGGACCGATGTCACTGACGTTGTGCGAGCCTTGGACGGAAGATACCTGGATACTTTCGGGCGCGGCCAGTACCAGGGGATAACCCGCGATCATTTTGTCGAGGTTGATCTAGGCGACGCACCCGGGAGTGGTCCGCTTTACCTGATAGCCAGGGGTTGGATGCATCCCACGGACTCCTCAATCAACGTGGCCATGAGCCAGGGCCATCATGAAGCGGCCCACGGTTTGAGCCTCGAGGTGCCGGACGGTCACGGTGGCTGGGCAGTCGCCAGAGCCAATCTGGGATTCCCGGCCGGCCGCAAGAAGATATGTTTGTTCGATCTGACCAACGTCTTTCGTCCGGGCACGCCCCGCCGGGTGAGGTTGCGAACCAACCTTGAGATCTATTGGGACTCCATTGAGTGGGCGCGGGGGGTGCCCGATACTCGGCTCAAGGTAGCGCATCTTGATCCCTCCGTGGCGGACCTTCACTATCGCGGATACTCCGTCATGAACCAGGCGAACTCCTCTTCGCCGGAAATTCCGGACTACAACCACATAGAAGGATCGAAACAGCGTTGGCGCGATCTGGTCGGCTACTACACGCGATATGGCGATGTGCGCGAGCTCCTGGCACGTGTGGATGATCGCTACGTCATCATGAACTCGGGGGATGAGATGACTTTTCGCTTCCCGGAGCAAGCCCCGCCACCCGCTGGTTGGGTGCGTGACTACGTGATCGCCGGCGATGGATGGATCAAGGACGGAGACTACAATTCGACCTTCGGCAAAACCGTGCTGCCTTTGCCTTATCATGCCAAAAGCGAGTACACGACGCCGCCCGGAAGGCTTGAGGACGAGTGGGTGTATCGCCACCATCCTGAAGATTGGGAGAGTTACCACACTCGCTATGTTTCCGATGAAGTCTTCAACCGCGCCTTGAGAACTGGACTCGAAAAATGACGGGGAAGACGACAAGAATTCTGCTTGCGCTCTTTTTTGTTGGCCTGCTGGCCAGCCCTATCGTGATGAGGTGGGTGTCGGCCCGGCGGACGGCTGGCACTCACCTGGATGGTAAGGCTGCGCTGGCCCGGCATGGATTCTATTTTGAGGAGGTCGCGCACGCCGTGGGCATCAACTTTGTCCATCAGGGTCCGACCCTCGACCACAAGCTAGACCACATCATGCCCGAGGTTGCTTCGATGGGTGCGGCTGTCTCTATCGTGGACTTTGACCGTGACGGCTGGCCCGATATCTACGTGACCAACAGCGCGGAAGGAAGCAAGAATGCGCTGTATCGCAATAATCGCGATGGCACGTTCACCGACGTCGCCCAGCAGATGGGCATCGCGGATGTCAATCAGCCCGGTAGTGGTGTTTCGATGGGAGCGGTTTGGGGCGACTACGATAACGACGGCTACGAGGACTTGTTCCTCTACAAATGGGGGCGGCCGGAACTGTTTCACAACGATCATGGCCGCGGCTTTACGCGAGTGAGCGATAGCGCAGGGCTGCCACCCTGGGTGAATGCGAACACGGCCATCTGGTTCGATTATGACGGGGACGGTCTGCTGGATCTCTTCATCGGCGGTTACTATTCGGAGAAAATCGACCTTTGGCACCTCTCGACTACGCGGATGATGCCGGAAAGCTTCGAATACGCCAAGAACGGCGGACGCAAGTACCTGCTTCGCAATCTGGGGAATGGCAAGTTTGAAGACGTCACCGCCAAAGCTGGCATTGACAGCCATCGCTGGGCATTGGCCGCCGCCGCCGCCGATCTGCGTGGCACCGGCCATCCCGATCTGTTCATCGCCAACGATTACGGAGTGTCTGAGCTCTATTTCAATGACGGAACCCGTTTCCATGAGGTCGGTGAACAAACGGGTGTTGGCTTTGCCCCAAAGAGTGGAATGAACGCAGCATTCGGGGACATTTTCAACCGCGGCAAGTACGCGGTATACGTCAGCAATATCTCCGAAGACGGCGTGTTGATCCAGGGGAACAACATGTGGGTGCCGAAGGAGGGCACATCCGGTAACGCGGTACAGTATGAGAATCTGGCCCGCGACATGGGAGTCGAGTTAGGGGGATGGAGTTTCGGGGCGCAGTTTGGCGACCTGAACAATGATGGCACGCTGGACCTGTTTCTCACCAACGGCTATGTCTCACTCGATCACCGGCGAAGTTACTGGTACGACTTTTCTAAGGTTGCGGGCGGCAACAGTTCCATCATCGGCGACGCCATGAACTGGCCCGCCATGGATGGCCGTAGCCTCTCCGGATTTCAGCGCAAGCACGTGTGGTTAAACGATGGCACCGGCCGCTTCGTGGATGTGGCGCAGGGTGTAGGGGTCACCGATACGCATGACGGCCGCTCTGTCGCATTGGTGGACTTGTGGAACCGCGGCGTCCTGGATGTTGTCGTCGCGAACCAGAGGGGACCCCTGCTCGTCTACCGGAACACGGTAACTCCCGAGAACAAGTGGATCGAGTTCGACCTGGAAGGAACGGCCAGTAACCGCAGTGCGATCGGGGCTGAGGTAGCGCTGTTTTGGAATGGTCAACAGCAGGTACAGGAGGTCTCCGGCGGCAGTGGCTTCTGCGCCGAGAACCAGCGGCGTCTGCATTTTGGCCTGGGCAGGGATGCGCAAATCGAGAAGGCTGTGATCCGCTGGCCGTCAGGGAAGGTACAGACCATCGACAGACCGGCAGCCAACCAAATCCACAAGATCAAAGAGCCCGCATGAGCCAGACGAGCGCACCCATGGCACCACCCTCCCCGCTGCCGGCACCCCCCCAAAAACGGCTGATCGACAGCCGGTATAT
>JBARIF010000200.1:0-2272 GCA_049799615.1 Terriglobales bacterium | reverse complement strand
TTACGGATGCCGCAGTCCTCGTCGGTGCGATCTCGAGCGAACAGGTGCAGGCGCGCAGTATTCATGGGACGACGCACCTATCAAGCGCGGACTTCAACCCGAATGCGTTAAGAACCGCCGGGCTGCGTCTGCTGGAAGCAGAGGATCGCACAGCGAGTCTCCTTTGCAGCGCGCGCGGCCGACGCGTGGCCCGCGATGCGCACCGGCCGGAGTTAGAGTGCCTCGAAGGGCCGGAGGGATTTGCCCGTGAGCAGCGTTATCTGGAAACGATTGTCACACTGGCGCAGACGCAGGCACTATCGCGCTGGATGTATCTGAGCGAGCGCGTCTGATTGTCGCGGCATCGATTCATGCGTCGTTCGCGGACGCGTCTTGAGTGACATTACAGCTGAGCGAACGGGCTTCCCCGCGTGAAGCACCGGAAAGGAATGGGATGGACGCCCCCACGCTCTAGACGGCATCGATGTGCCAAAGTGGAAGTGTCTGACAACCACTTAACGAGAATGGGAGCGTCCGCGATGAATATTACAGCTGTCGGTATTGATCTGGCCAAGAACGTCTTTCAGGTGCATGCGGTCGATGCGCGGGGCAAGGTTGTGCTGCGCAAGCAGCTGCGGCGGGCACAGGTGGCCGGATTCTTTTCGAATGTGCCGCCGTGCTTAATTGGCATGGAAGCCTGCGCGAGCGCCCACCACTGGGGGCGTACGTTCGAGCGCTTCGGGTACACGGTGCGTCTGATGGCCTCGCAGTTCGTCAAGCCGTACGTCAAGACGAACAAGAACGATGTGGCTGATGCCGAGGCGATCTGCGAGGCAGTAGGCCGGCATAGCATGCGCTTTGTGCCGATCAAGAGTGTCGAGCCACAAGCGATCTTGTCCGTGCATCGGGTGCGCCAGGGGTTCGTGAAGGCGCGCACGGCGCAGGCCAATCAGATCCGTGGTCTGCTCGGTGAATTTGGGCTGGTCATCCCGCAAGGTATCTACAATGTCGCCAAGCGTGTTCCGGAACTTCTTGAGGATGCCAGCAACGAGCTGCCGGTTCCGTTCCGTCATTTGATTGAGCGCTTGACGCAGCATCTCAAGGAACTCGATCGGCAAGTGAAAGAGTTTGAGAAAGAAATCATTGAATGGCATCGCAGCAGCGAGCTCAGCCGAAAACTCGAAGCTATCCCAGGCATTGGCCCGCTGGCTGCGAGCGCACTGGTAGCATCGATCGCCGATGCGCACAGCTTCGACAACGGTCGGCAAGTCTCCGCCTGGCTGGGCCTGGTTCCACGCCAAAGCTCCAGGGCGGCAAGCCAACGCTGCTCGGGATGAGTAAACGCGGTGATGCGTACTTACGCACGCTGCTAATCCATGGAGCGCGCGCGGCCATCCTGGCGGCAAAGAACAAGGTCGACAACACCCAGGGATGGTTGACCAATCTGCTCAAGCGTCGGCATCCGAATATCGCCGCGGTGGCTCTGGCGAACAAAAACGTACGCACCGTGTGGGCGCTGCTTGCCCACGGGCGCGAGTTCCAGGCCGACTATATGCCGACCCGGATGGCGGCGTAGCCGGGAAATCTTACTGACCACAAAGGCAGAACAGGAGAACACACCACCGATTGCTCAGGCGATCAAGCAGTGAAGGCAAAACAGGTTAGACCGTGGTTGGCCAAATCCAGAACGGCTGCAGCACCTGGAGTGCGAGAAAGCAATAGGAAGCCAATCACCAAAACCCATCAGGGACAGCGGCGCACGCCGCAGCAAAAGTCCGAATGTACTGGTGCAATCTGATCCTGCAAGCCATCACGAATCGAAAGCCTGGACAAGTGGGGGCGTCCATGTACCGCCGTTCGTCACCGGCCACAGAGGAGTCAAAAGCGGAAGTACAGGCCAATCCGTCAGCAGCCGGCCAGAACGGCCGGTCGAATTCGCCACGTAATCTCCTCCAGAGCAGTCGTTCGCTTCACCCTATCCGGGCCGCGTGTGCGAGCACGCGCAGCATTTCGTAGCCGGCCGCGGCTACACCGCTCATCAAGGCATGGCAGTCGTGACGATCATCTGCCGTCCGCGCATGGACTGCCCGCCCCCCTGAATTCAGTTTTTCTGATGTGCTGTTCAGAGATTGAGTTTGCTGCTCAGGCGGCTGGTCTCAAGACTGCGCACCACGGGTCACACGGTGACTCCGATCTGTATGTTGATCCACAAATCAACTCCTGCCACGAAAACGGGCCGCATGTCTGCGATGGCCCTTGGCATGCTTCTGTGCGCCAGTGCTCACTTCACACC
>JBARIF010000199.1:0-4221 GCA_049799615.1 Terriglobales bacterium | reverse complement strand
ACGCTGATCTCACCATGGCCTTGCTGCAACGCGGTTATCGCGTCGAGTACGAAGACCTGGCCCTGGCTTATACCGAGGCCCCGGTCAGCGCTCGCGGCCTGATGCGCCAGCGCTTCCGCTGGTCGTTCGGCATCCTGCAGTCGGTGTGGAAGCATCGCAGCGCCTTTGCCCGCGAGGGCGTGCTGGGCTGGATTGCATTGCCCAACATCGCCATCTTCCAGGTGCTGCTGCCCCTGGTCTCGCCTCTGATTGACATCATGTTCGTGGTGGGCACGATCTGGTATTCCATCCAGAAATTTTTCCATCCCGAGTCCACTGACACCGGCAGCTTTCAACGGCTCATCGTTTTCTTTGTCGCTTTCCTGGTGATTGACTTCTTGGCGTCGGCGATTGCTTTCGCCCTGGAACGCCGCCAACCCGAAGCGCCGGAAGACCCCTGGCTCCTGAGCCAGGTCTGGCTGCAACGTTTCGCTTACCGGCAGTTGTTTTCGCTGGTTTTGCTGAAGACGTTGAAGCGCGCCGCAGAAGGCCGGCGTTTCGCCTGGGACAAACTGGAGCGCACCGCCGCCATGAGTTACCAACCCCCAGCGGAAGATCACGAATCGGTAAAAGTTCCGTAGCACTTCGTAGCGCCGGCGTCCCGCCGGCTGTCTGGTGGGCGTTCCGCCCACCCATCGGGTCGGCGAGACGCCGGCGCTACATTTCCCGGTGCTACAATAACCACGAAGAGTCTTAAATCTACCCGCCGGCATCGAATATCTCCGAGGTGCGCTCATGGCAACCGTTGAAGCTCCAATCCGCCCACAAACACGCCTGCATGAAGGTCCATTCGTAAATGAACCTCTCACCGATTTCACCCGGGAAGAAACTGCCCGCCGGATGCGCGCCGCCATCGAGAAAGTGCGGGGACAGCTGGGCCGCGAGTACGACCTGATCATTGGCGGCAAGCGGGTCAGGACCAGCGACAAGATCAAGTCCATCAATCCGGCCAGGCCTTCGCAGGTGGTCGGCCTGCACCAGAAAGCCGGCAAGGAGCACGTGGAACCCGCCATGCAGGCGGCTCTGGCGGCCTTTGCCAGCTGGAGCCGGACGTCTTTCGAAGAGCGGGCCAGCCTGCTCTTCCAGGTGGGCGATGTGTTGCGCGAGCGCAAGTTTGAATTCTGCGCCTGGCTGGTCTTCGAAGTCAGCAAGAACTGGGCCGAAGCCGATGCCGATATCGCCGAGACTATCGATTTCTGCGAGTACTATGCCCGCGAAGCGCTGCGCCTGTCGCGCACCGAACTGCCGGTGCAGATGCCGGGCGAGCGCGACACGCTGATGTACATTCCGCTGGGCGTGGGCGCGGTGATTCCTCCGTGGAATTTTCCCTGCGCCATCATGGCTGGCATGACCCTGGCCTCGATCGTCAGCGGCAACACGGTCATCCTGAAACCGTCGAGCGATTCGCCGACGATCGCGGCGAAATTCGTGGAACTGCTGGAGGAGTGCGGCCTGCCGGAAGGCGTAGTGAATTTCTGTCCCGGCGCCGGCGCCAGCTTCGGCAACGCGGTGGTGGCTCATCCCAAGACCCGCTACATCGCGTTCACTGGCTCCCGTGAAGTCGGCCTCGACATCAACAAGAGCGCGGCCGCGCATGCTCCCGGCCAGATATGGATCAAGCGCACCATTCTTGAGATGGGCGGCAAGGACGCCATCATCGTGGACGCCGACGCCGACGTTGACTCCGCCGTCGAAGGTGTCGCCCAGGCCGCCTTCGGCTTCCAGGGCCAGAAGTGTTCGGCCTGCTCGCGCGCCATTGTTGACGAGCGCATCTACGACGTATTTCTGGAGAAACTGAAGGCCCGAGTGGAAAGAATCACGGTCGGCGATCCCGCGGAAAATGCCAATATGGGCGCGGTCATCAATGAAGGCTCGATGAAGTCCATTCTCGATTACATCGAAGTCGGAAAAAAAGATGGGCGCGTCATCACCGGCGGTGGTCCCGCGAAAGATGCCGGCGAAGGATATTTTCTACAGCCCACCGTCATCGCGGATATTCCGGCCGGATCGCGCCTGGAACAGGAAGAAGTTTTCGGACCGCTGCTGGCCGTGATCAAGTCAAAGAACTACAGTCACGCGCTCGACATTGCCAACGACACTGAATTTGGCCTCACCGGCGCGGTTTATACCAAATCTAAGGACAAGATCGCGCGAGCCATCCAGGAATTTCACGTGGGGAATTTGTACATCAACCGCAAGTGCACCGGCGCCACCGTCGCGGCGCACCCGTTTGGCGGGTTTAACATGTCGGGGACTGACTCAAAGTCCGGCGGACCGGATTACTTGTACTTGTTTACGCAGGGCAAAGCGGTGGGCGAGAAGATCTAAAAAGTAAGGTCTTCCGTTCAACGATTTCTGTTCTCTACAGGAGTGTGCTTTTAACAGTCCTGTAACAAAGCATCGTCTTAATCCTTCCTAAGATTCTTTTAATTTCCAAAGCTGCGCGAAAAGGTTTTATCCCTCTGATCGAAAATTGCAATTGGACAAGCCGCACCTCGCCTCCTATGGTTGAAGCATGTCTACATCAATACCTTTAGACGATTCCTCTGTTGATTTTCTGCATGAACTGGGCAGCAGCATTTCCTCCGCGGACGCTTTGCATGAAGTCCTCACTCGCGTGGTTGATTTCGTATCGGCCCTGGTGAAGTGCGACTCCTGCCTGATTTACGTTCTTGAGGACGAGCAACTGTTATTGCGGGCATCGAAGAACCCGCACCCGGACGTGGTCGATCGTCTGAAACTCAACGTTGGGGAAGGCATCACGGGCTGGGTGGCGGAACATCGCGAGCCGGTTGCAGTTTCGAAGAACGCCTCGAAGGACCCGCGCTTTCAATTTTTCCACGAACTGCCCGAGGACACGTATGAAGCGTTCCTCTCTGTGCCCTTGATGTCTCGCGGGCGCGTGGTGGGCGTAATCAACCTGCAGCATCGGCGTCCGCATGTGCATAACCAGCGCGAAATAAGGCTGATCTCAACCGCGGGCTTTCTGGTGGGGGCCGAGATCGAGATGGCCCGCCTGGAGACCGAGAACTCCAATCTTTCGCAGCAGCTGGAAACGAGAAAGATCGTGGAGCGCGCCAAGGGCATTCTGCAGCGCGATCTTGCAATCGATGAAGAACAGGCCTATCTCGCCCTGCAACGGCAAAGCCGGCAGACCCGCAAGACCATGCGGCAGGTTGCCGAAGCGGTGGTCGTAACCGATGAGTTGCGGCGCAACTCGCGCACCAACTGAATCACGGGCAAGGGCGTCCTTGGTCGTTGGCCACGGATTTCACGGATTCTCACGGATCAAACCAGGAATAACGGGGACTTCATCTCGGCCGATGATGAAATCCGTGGTTGATCTTGTTTGGCCAAGGGCCAAAGGCTAACGACCAACGACGGTATCATCCCTTGATTCAAAAAAAATGCGGAAGCGGCCACCAGGTTCGATGGCCGCTTCCGCATGGGAAATTCACTTGGCGGGCTGAGACTCGGCGATCGGTCCCAGCTTCGCCGATTCTGTTGCCATCGGCGACTTGGGCGCCGAATAGTGGAGACTCAAACCGAGATCTCCTAGGTACAGCGCGCTCACGAACGATTCTCCACCCTGGTTGCGAGTCAGCACTATGGTGCTGCCCGTACCCGGTTTTTCTGTCGAGACTGAGGCCGGCAACACGATTGCGACCTGCGCAGCTCCGGTTTTGCCGACCATGATGGCCGCCGGCAAACTCGGGGACTGCAGGGAGAACGAGTAAACTCCGGGGGTCAGAAGCACGTTGCCCCAGCGGGCGTCGTGGGTAAGGGTGAACTTTCCGGTGGCGGACTGCGCCTGGGCGGGGGTGGCGTATGCGGCCAACACACCGATGGCAAGGACAACAACTTTGAACAGCATGGAACTGCGAATTGATTTCATGACCTGATCTCCTCTGTGGTTGTCGTGGGCCGACACACCTGCGCGTATGCACGCACGTGCGCCGCTCGCGTGATTTGTGTTGGGACGACGAGGTCAGGAATGGAACAACGTCAAACGACAGGAGTTAGGGAACGAACTTCAGAGTTCGCAGCACCTGAGTTTGCAGTCTGTTTCACGCAGACTATGGGACATTGCTACTGTGCCAGCCGCGAGCCACCGAAGTCCAATGCAAAAAATCAATTGTGAATATCACGAGCGCACGTAGGCCCGGGCGCCCTCGCCCGGGC
>JBARIF010000198.1:0-1761 GCA_049799615.1 Terriglobales bacterium | reverse complement strand
GATGGTGAATAGGGGTCGGCATAGGTCTGCTGCGTCGGTCAGGTTGAAAGGAAGTGGCGGAGAGGGTGGGATTTGAACCCACGATACCCGTTAAGGTATGTCCGCTTTCGAGGCGGCCCGTAATCCGCATGTAAACGATTCTACGTCAATGGCTTAGAGTTTTGAAGGGTGCAGTAAGGGTGCAAATAAGAAACTCGCAGCCATTTTCCGTTGAGGGATGGTCTCGAAGGAAACTGCTGAAGTTCGCCCTCAGGGCGCTCTTTTCGCATGGGTGACAGCTTTTCATCGCGCGTTTGCGCGAAATCAAAAGCTGAACAACAATTCCAGCGCAGAGAGCAGGTTTCATGGCACGCGGACGTGCGCGTTATCAAAAAGGCCGGGTAGTCGCGACCAAGGGCGGCGGATGGGAGATCCACTACAATGTCTACCTAACCGATCCCACAACCGGTAAACCAAAGCGACATCACCGCAGCCGGGTCGTGGGCTATAAGCCGAAGATGCACCGGGCCGACGCAGAGAAGATCTTGGCCGCTGAACTGGCTGCCATCAACGGCGGTCCAGTCACCCGAGCGGCAGACGGGACAATCACATTTGGCAATTGGATGCGGAATTTCTACATCCCCATGCGCGGTGCCAACTGGCGCGACGCGACGCGACGCACCAACCTCGACTACCTCACCAGCCACGTGTATCCAACCCTCGAACACGTCGCACTCAAAGACGTCACCAAGTTTCAGGTGCAGATGCTACTCAACCGGCTGGCTGCGGAAGAATACTCGTACACGGTTGTTTACCACGTACGCGATCTGATCAAAGCAGCCTTGGCAGAGGCTGTGGACCAGGAAGTCTTAGAGAGAAATGTCGCTCGCAAGACCGTCATTCCCGAGATCGAAGAGTCTGACAAGCCGGTTCTTCCCGTCGAGATGTATGCCAAGCTGCTGGCGGGTCTTGACGGCATCCGTGACCGCGCCATCTTCCTGATTGCCTGTTTCTGCGCCCTACGGCCGAGCGAACTCTTCGGCCTGACCTGGGGGTGCCACACCGGCAATGTGTTCACTATCGTTAATACCGCGTGGCGTGGTCGGCTGCAACGCAAAAAAATCAAACGCAAGAACCGCTACGGCCGCACCAATTACCGCCTTGTCGCTATCCCCCAAGCCGTGCGCAAGGCTATTGAGTTGTGGCGGGCGAAGTGCCCGAACCCGGACGCCAACACCCTCATGTTCCCTGGGATGCAAGCGCGTGCACGAAAGCCACTTGCGACGCCGATCCATTCGGACAATTGGCTACGCTTGCGCCTGTACCCGGTCGCGAACAGACTGGGAATTGCATTTCATCCTACGTTTCAGGTGCTCCGGAGGAGCTTCTCTACGCACGGCAAGAAGGAAGCACACCCGACCGAGATGCAGGCCCAACTCGGTCACAGCGACATTCGTACCACCCTGGACATCTATACACAGATTACAGACCCGGAGGTGGCGAGGATGGTGAACCAAGTCACAAACCGCATCCTGGGCTTGGATGAGGAGGGTGAGTCGAGCTCAGTTCAGTGAGATGGGCGTGCAAAATTCGAGCTAACGGCTTCCTTGATAAAATGAAATGAAATTAACAGAGCGGAGAGATGGCCGAGTGGCTGAAGGCGCGCGCCTCGAAAGCGTGTATACCTTTACGGGTATCGGGGGTTCGAATCCCTCTCTCTCCGCCAGTATTAAGCCAGGGCTGAGGATGAGTAGAGACTTCCGGATAAGATCTGTTGACCAT
>JBARIF010000197.1:0-2102 GCA_049799615.1 Terriglobales bacterium | reverse complement strand
CATCGGATGTAAAGTCTCCGCGGCGTTGACCAGACAAGCCGGTCAGAGCATAGGCGTCCACAATTAACGCTCGCCACTGCTTGTGAGTGGTCGACCAGTAGCGCATGCCCGCGAGTTCTGAAATTGCTCCAATTTGGCGAAACAAGCCGCTAGCTTCCGAGGTATGAGGAAATCGCGCAGCTATGGTCACCAACGTCGTAAAGCCCACTTCAGCCCAACCGGTGCAAGCGGGCGGCTTCCAGTCGCGGCCGAAATCAGACTTGCTCCATGATTTCACGATCGCCAGATCATCCAAACCCGGATAGGGCGGAATGGGTTCATTTCCGCATGGCGGCTGCGGTCCTGGTTGCGAATAGCCGTGCGCCTGGGAGAGCAGCATCGCCAACAACAAAAACCAAGCGCGGTGCCGGGTCGAAGACCGTATAAGTGTCTGATTACGCGGATCCGCGCTCATTTGACCATCATACTTATTGTCCGGAGCCTGTGGCTGGTGTAGAAAATGCATTCGAATAAAATATCCGGACAACGCCTACTCGCCTTTTCTACACTACGCCCATCCTCGTGGACTTAGCCTTCAACAATAGGCAAGAACCGAAGCGTGAGTCACTTCGGGCGCGCAGGTGCGTTAAGGAAACTCACCAGATTGCCGATGTCGGTGGCCTTCAGAGTCGGCCACGGTATGCCCAATTCCTCCGCGCGATCAATCATGCGGGGGCCATGCCGCCAGAGAGCGGCGGCGAACGAAATCGTGGTGAAAGCCTCTTTGCCCGGCCTGAGCCCGGGCCCAGTCTTCGTGCCTTCCGCCATCTGGCCATGGCAAGTTGCGCAGCCACGCTCGGAAAAGACGCGCTCGCCAATCAGGGCAGACCCAGTTGGCTCGAAATACCGCAGGCTCGCAAGGAACGTCCGCAAGTCCGCCATCTCGTTTCCCTGAAGAACCGGAGGAGGAATTCCGTTTTCGCGGGCCTCACGGAGCATCGCGGGTGCGTGGTTCCACAGAACGCTGGCAAACTGCCCCGTCGTGAGCGGAAAATCACGCTCCGGCCCCAATTCCGGACCCACGCTGCCACCCTGTCCGCGCACGGAATGACAGTGTATGCATCTGCTCTGGAAAACAGCCCAGCCCCGCTCTGCATTGCCGGGCATTTCCCGTGCCTTCGTTACTGGCCGGGGAGCGCTGAGCCTCACATACGCGATCAGATCATTCATCTCATTCCCGGTGAACTGGGGCCATTGTCCTATTGTGCTGGTGATAGGAGCAATCATCGATCCGGCGTGGTTCAACATGGCGGATGTCCAGGCGTTCGAGTCAAGGCCGGCAGCGATCTTGGATAACTCGGGCGCCGCCTGGCCGCCCGTCCCGCCCACCGAATGGCAGCGGAAGCAGCCCTTCTCGTTGAATAACCGCAGGCCGGCGCCCGGGTCCCCGGCGGGGTCCATGCTGCTCGCCTGGTACAAGAACGCAAGTATGTCCGCCATTTCTTGCGCGTCTAACCGGGGATAAGGGTCGTTCTTTTGGCGGATCTGCCGCCACATGCCGGGCGCATGGTTCCACAATACCGTCACAAGCCACCCCATTGCGGGAGTACCGGGGTGCTTTCCGGAGAGATCCGGGGCAACGCGCCCACCTGTGCCATTGATGGCATGGCAAATGCCGCATTGCTTGTCACCAAAAAATAGCGCGGCACCTTTTTCGGGTGCCCCGATAATGTAAAGTGCGCGGCGCGCATTGGCCGGCCGGCGCGCCTGTATGAACACGGCCACCATCACGGCTACGGCAATCAGCGCTGCGGAGATCCAAATGAGAAGCGGCTTGCGTCCATTCAGCATTGTCATACCCAACACTCCTCTCTCACGTCCGTCCCGTGAGATTGCGCACGCGTCGAGTCCGGCCTTATCTGCGGGGCGGTCGAGGGCTGATGAATCGCAAGGCGAAGCGCCACGCTTCTGTTCCAAGTGCCCGGGTAGAGACCGAGTTCCTCTGACAGACACCGCTTCAAACGGAGTGCATCCGTTGGTCTAATTTTCTATCTTCTTGATGTACAGCCAGAGTCCAGCCAAGGCTATCCCGATCGCGATGAGCGATATTCCAAGCCCGGCCC
>JBARIF010000196.1:0-3026 GCA_049799615.1 Terriglobales bacterium | reverse complement strand
GCTTTTAAGTATTCATCGCTGGTCCGTCCTTGAACGGTCGGTCCGGAGATCTTATAGCCGTTGAGGTGCAGAATCGGAAGGACGGCGCCATCCCGTACTGGATTTAGGAAGTTGACGGACTTCCAGCTTCCTTCAAGCGGACAAGTCTCGGATTCCCCGTCGCCGATGACGCAGGCAACGATCAGATCGGGATTATCGAAAGCAGCGCCGAAAGCGTGAACCATCGAGTAGCCGAGCTCCCCGCCCTCGTGCATGGAATTCGGGACGTGAGGTCCGCAATGACTGGGTACGCCGCCCGGAGTCGAGAACTTCCGGAAGAGAAGCCGCAGGCCGTTCTCATCTGGCGTGATCTCCGGATGTACTTCGGTATAAGTACCTTCCAGATAAGAGCACGCATTCAACGACGGACCGCCATGTCCCGGACCAGCAATATAAATGACATTTGCATCGTGCTCTTTGATGAGGCGGTTCAGATGAATGTAGATGAGATTTTGTCCCGGCGAAGTCCCCCAGTGCCCGAGCAGTCTTGGTTTGATCTGGTCAGCCTTGAGAGGCTCTCGCAAAAGGGGGTTTTCAAAGAGGTAGATCTGGCCGATGCACAGATAATTCGCGGCCCGCCAGTAGCGGTCCATCTTGCCAAGCATGTCTGGCGACAGCGGTCCCTTGGGTTTCGGCACTTTGGCGGCATGGTGGCCATTGGCGGCAACAGCGGTAGACAAAGCCGCATCGAAGATAAACTTTGTCGGCTTGCCTGATGTCCGGTTCTTATCCTGATCAACGTTACTTGCTTGTTCTTTAGTTGGCATGTTGATTATTCCTCTCTATCGCTCCGCCAGGCCACCCGGATCGTCGTCGCCAAGCGTGCCCTGCGCGGCGATCCTGCCGGCCGCTGTGGGCTTCCCTTTGAGAATCCACTCGAAACCAACTGCGATCAGGGCCCCAATCACTGGCCCTACGAGGTAGATCCAGGTCGTGTAGAGGTCGCCGCGCACCACATCCGGCGCGAGCGAACGCACCGGGTTCATTGAGGAGCCGGTAATTGGCGCCGCCCAAAGTCCTGCCAGGGCAATGTACCCGCCCACGGCGACAGCGCCGTTTGTACCAATGTTCCGCGCACCGGAGGCCGTGCCCAGGATGGTGTTCACCAGCCCGGCCGTGAGCACCACTTCCATCGCCAGAGCTTTCACGCTGGTCACACCACGACCCGGCAGCGTCGCGCCGAGTGCGCCCACCGTCCCGAACATGCCCCGAAGGAAAGCAGCCGCACCAATGCCTCCGATCACTTGCCCGACGACGTAGCCTGGGACTCGCTGCCAAGGAAAGTTGCGCCGCACCGCGAATGCCAGCGTGACTGCCGGATTCAAATGCGCTCCGCTCACTGCACCCATGAAATAGATGATCGCCATTACCATCAGTCCCGGCGCGACCACTATCATGCCCAGGGTCACTCTGCCACCGCTCATGGCTGCAACTACGCCGCCACCGGCGGCAACCAGCACCAGCAGGAACGTGCCCCAGGTCTCGGCGAACACGCGCCGCCACTCAAGCGAGGAATCGAAAAAGTCGAGCGTCGACTGCCGTTGGACCCCAGGCTGTTGCCGCACCGTGTCTGGCGGTTTCCGCCCAGCCGATTCCATGCCCACCTCCCCAGCAACGCTCCCCACCTTGCGCTCGAGACCATAGCCTCGACCGCAAGGTAAGAACCCCACTTTTACGGTTACTTCTCTCCCGATAGCTCCTTGCCGATTGCCTGCAATTCCAGCCGACGCTTCTCCGTGGTCTTGGGATATGCCATCTTAAGATCCTTGAGTGCATCGAGCACAATGCGGGAAACAATCAAGCGGGCGTTCTCCTTATCATCGGCGGGCACGGCGTACCAGGGAGCATGATGGGTGCTGGTCGCGTTCAGGCAATCTTCATACGCTCCCATGTAGTGCTTCCAGTACTTCCTTTCGTGATTGTCCGAGGAGCTGACTTTCCAGTTCTTGTCGGGCTCGTTAATGCGCTCGAGAAACCGTTTGCGCTGTTCTTCGTACGAAAGGTTTAGAAATATTTTAACGATCCGCGTTCCGTTGTGAAAGAGGTGGCGCTCCAGGTCAACGATCGACCGAAACCGTTCCTTCCAGATGTGTTTCTCGTCGAGCAACTTTTCCGGAAGCCGCTGGTTGCGGAGAATTTCCGGATGCACGCGTACGATGAGCACTTCCTCATAGTAGGAACGATTGAAGATGCCGATCCGTCCGCGTTCCGGAAGGCGGCAGGTCGTGCGCCAGAGAAAATCATGTTCCAGTTCTTCGGCGCTCGGCTGTTTGAAACTGAACACCTCGCAGCCTTCGGGATTGACTCCCGACATGACGTGGCGGATGGCGCCGTCTTTGCCTGCAGAGTCCATCCCTTGAAAAATCAGGAGCAGCGCGTAGCGGTTGGAGGCGTAGTGAAGACGCTGCAGGGATGTCAACTCGGCAACATGATCTTCCAGGAGCTTTTTATATTCCTTCTTTGACTTGCAAAATGGCTTCACGATCGTCGGCAAGCGTTTGATATTGATCTTCTTGTGATGCGGTACGTGGAAATCCTTGGAATGAATTTTCATCTTCTTCCTTCAGTGGTTACCACCTGCATGAGATGCGCTCTAGCGGCTCCGAGTGCTTAAAACGACGGGTTAAGCGACATCTTTCTTTCCCGCCTGATCCTTCCGGGTCTCTCGCTCCGCCTCAAGCCAGTCCTGATTCGCTTTGCCGTCTCCGCTGCCCCGCTCCTGATAAAGTTCGTAGGCCCGGGTAGCAATCTGCGGTGTAAGATCGACCGGGTTCTTGGCTGACGACGGTACCTTAACCGGATCGAAGATCCGGTATGCGAGCAGTTTCACGCGGTCATTGAGGAGGAACCACGCCAGAGCGTAGACCCAAACAAATCCAGCCCAACGCCAGCCCAGTGGCGTCATAAACACGCCGTAGACAGCAATTAGCGTCGCCACAATTTGTGTGCCGAGCACGGCTATCCAGAGAATCCGTGCAGGGCGTATC
>JBARIF010000195.1:0-3351 GCA_049799615.1 Terriglobales bacterium | reverse complement strand
CGCCCGCCGCCTTCGCAGTTGGGGTTGAGTTTGGGCTTTCTTGCTGCTAATGCCAGGGTTGATGTGGGTTTCGTCTCTCAAAATCAAAGGCAAAAGCGGCGGGCGAGGGCGCCCGCCCCACACGCTCCACGCTAGGCCGAGACCATTTCGGCGCGGGCGGGCGCCGGTGTTCCCTGTTCTTCTTCCTGGCGGCGGAGTTCGGACAGCTTAACCCGGTAAACCTGGCGTGCCAGACCCAACTTGGTCAGGGCCCAGATACCATACCAGTTGAAATCAATCTCGTACCATTTCAAACCGTGACGGGCCGAAACCGGGTGCGCGTGATGATTGTTGTGCCAGCCTTCGCCAAAAGTCAGCAAAGCCACCCACCAGCTGTTGGTGGAAAGGTCGCGAGTCACAAAACGCCGCGAGCCCCAGCTGTGCGTAGCCGAATTTACCAGCCAGGTGGTGTGCAGCCCGATGACGGTGCGGAAGAAAACTCCCCACAGCAAGAACGGAAGGCCGCCAATCGCAAACAAGACCAGACCCAGGCCGATCATGGGAACGTAGTGGTACTTCGTGATCCAGACATGGAACTTGTCCTTGGCCAGATCGGGGACGTAACGCGCCAGCGTAGTGGTGTCGTGATGCATCGACTTGCCGGTCAGGATCCAGCCCATGTGCGCCCACCACTTGCCGTCACGCGGTGAATGCGGATCGCCTTCCTGATCGGAATGCTGGTGATGGATGCGGTGCGTGGCCACCCAGAAAATGGGTCCGCCTTCAAGCGCCAGGGTGGCACAGGTGGTCAAAACGTATTCGACCCACTTCGGCGTCTTGTATCCGCGATGGGTGAGCAAGCGGTGGTAGCCCATGCCGATGCCCAGGCTTCCTGAGACCCACCACAGGAACATCGACACCAGGAAGACTTTCCAGGAAAAGAAGAACAAGGCCGCGATCGCGCCCACATGGAACAGGCCCATAAAAATCGCGGTTACCCAATTGATTTCGTCGTCTGCCGCTGCTTTCCGATCCAACACTTCGAGGTCGATGGCCATATTCTCTTCCTGTTCCCGGTATTGAGCTTCCAATACTTACGTTAGCAGGGACAGATATCGACGCGTGTAAGACTTCTGTAATAGCGGAGGGCGGGGGCATTACGGAGGTACTAGCCCGTTAATCCAGGCAGTGTAAGGGGGGAATCTGCTTCACGCCAGATCCTTGCACGAGCTGAAGGCCAGTCAGGATGCCGCCTGTTGGCAAGGAGAAATTTCAAACTGAGCTACCAGCCGACTCGTCGGACAGCCGGGGATGGTTGCCTTCCCGCGGGTCCGCTCGCGGGCGAGTCGCCCGCGGCCACGTCATCCAGTCTCAACCGGCGGACGCGCCCTTGACTTCGACACCCGCCCACTTCTCGAGCAAGGTCAGGGTGGCGGCGTAGTCGAGATCCTGGTGTCCATCTTCGCTGGCCATTTCGTAGATCTCTTCCACGGTCTCGAGGGCGGGCAGTTTTACCCGGACCTCTTTCGCCGCCTCGAGAGTCAAGCGGATGTCTTTATGCATGAGGCGCAGCGGAAAATTGGGGGTGAAATCCCGCTTGAGGACAAAAGGCGCTTTGTAGTCCACCACGCCGGAGCGAATCATGGATGCTTGGATCACCGGCATCAGTTTCTCGACATCCACGCCCAGCTTGGTGGCCAGGGTGAGACCTTCGGCGAAGCCTTCATAGATGAGCGCGATTTGCAGGTTCATCACCAGCTTGGCGGACTGTCCCATGCCGGTTTCGCCCAGGCGGAAAAATACTTTGCCCATGGCGGCAAACAGCGGCTTCAGCGATTCGATCACGGCCTCGTCCCCGCCGACGATGAAAATCAGAGACCCGGCTTCGGCTGCGACCTTCGATCCAGTCATGGGTGCGTCCACGTAGCGTACTCCCCGCGCCGCCACCCTCTCGGCGAACTTGCGGGTCGCCGAGGGCGAAATCGTGCTGGAGTCAACAATGGTCATGCCCTCAGCCAGCGCTTCCTCTACCCCCTGGGGCCCGAATAAGACACTCTCCACTGCGTGAGTGTCGGAAACGCACATCCACACCACTTCCGCACCCCGCGCTGCGTCAGCAGGCGAACTCGCGCTGCGCGCGCCATCTACTGCCTTGCCCGCGGTGCGGCTCCATACTGAGACTTCATGACCTGCCTTGACCAGATTGGCCGCCATTGGCCGTCCCATGATTCCCAAGCCTAAGAAGGCAACACGCATCCTGAGTCTCCCCTGAAGACTTTAATTAAATTACCAGCAGCGATTAGAACTGACGGCGGTAACCAGGGTCAAGGCATTCCCGCGTGTATTTGTTCTAGAATGGGCTTGGATTCTCTCCTTTCGCATCATCTCCGAAAACGTGGGTGCGGAGGCGGGCGGGTTTTAGTGCTTCGAGGCTCGGGCCCAGGCCAGATGTTAAAGAACACCCTGCAAAATCGTGCGCTGCGCAACCGCGCCCGGCAGTTCGGCAGCCTGGTGCGACGCTCCGCGGTCACTCCCCGGACCGGACACAGTCATCAGCCCAAGCTGGCGGCTAGCGGCGAAATGGGCGTGACTTTCATCGGTCATTCGAGTTTCTTCCTCCAGGTGGGCGGCCAGAATATTGTCATCGATCCCAACTTTGCGCGCTGGCTCTTCATCCTCAAGCGTCTGCGGCAGCCGGGCCTCAAAGTCCGCGATCTGCCGGCCATTGACCTGGTGCTGGTGACCCATGCCCATTTTGACCACCTGCACCGGCCATCGCTGCGGGCCATTGTGCAGCAAACCAAACGCAGGTGCGGCGTGGCGCCAACGATCTTGGTGCCGCATCATGTTTTCGACCTGGTTTCCGACCTTGGCTTTGACAACGTGGTTGAACTGGACTGGTGGAATAGCTACCGTCATCGTGAGCTGACCGTCACCCACGTACCCTCACGGCACTGGGGAGCCCGGGTGATTGAGGACTCGCACCGCGGATACGGCGGCTACGTGCTGCGCGACCACAAGCATTCGATCTATCACGCCGGCGATACGGCTTACTTCTCCGGCTTCCGCGAGATCGGGCAACGCCTGGGGCCGGAATTGGCGCTGTTACCCATCGGCGCTTACAATCCGCCTGCCTTCCGCAACGTTCACACCAGCCCGGCGGACGCCATGCGGGCCTTTGTCGACCTGAACGCGCGCTGGATGGTACCCATGCATTACGGTACTTTTCAACTCTCCCACGAGCCGATGGACGAACCCCTGCAATTGCTGGAGAAAGAAGCGAGGGCGGCGGGTATTGAAGACCGGGTGCTTGTGCTGGAAGAAGGCGTGACCAAGTTTTTCTGAGCGTGTGTGGGTCGGACACTCCTGTCC
>JBARIF010000194.1:0-2823 GCA_049799615.1 Terriglobales bacterium | reverse complement strand
GGATCGCCCACCTGCACGTTGGGACGCTTGGCTTCGGACGCCGCGCTGAATTCCTCGCTGGCCATGGTGGCGCCGTGAATGCCGTCGCGCCCGGTTTTCGATCCGACATAAATTACCGGGTTGCCTTCGCCCGAAGCCTTGGCGTAGAAGATCTGGTCGCGCCGCACCAGCCCCAGGGCAAAGGCATTCACGAGCGGATTGCCCGAGTAGCAAGCCTCAAACTTGGTCTCTCCCCCAAGATTGGGTACGCCAAAGCAATTCCCGTAAGAAGCCACCCCGCTGACCACGCCTTCCAGGATGGAGTGATTCTTGTGAATCTCCGCTTGCGCAGGCAAAGCTCGCGTGGGCCCAGACACCCCCGTCTGGGCAGCCGAGCGAAGCTCGGCAGGTTCTTTGCCGGCAGCATGCGCGCTCTCAATCGGCCCAAACCGCAAAGAATCCATCACGGCCACCGGCCTCGCGCCCATGGTGAAAATATCGCGCAGAATTCCGCCCACCCCGGTGGTCGCTCCCTGAAACGGCTCGATGAATGAAGGATGATTGTGTGACTCGATCTTGAACGCACACGCCCAGCCGTCGCCGATGTCGATGATGCCCGCGTTCTCTCCCGGCCCTTGCACCACCAGCTTGCTGCGCGTAGGCAGTCGCTTCAGATGCACGCGTGACGATTTGTAAGAGCAGTGCTCGCTCCACATCACGCTGAAAATGCCGAGTTCAGTCAGCGTTGGCGCGCGTCCCCCAAGCAGTTGCTGAATCTTCGCATACTCCTCAGGGGTGAGCCCGTGCTCCCGGATGAGTTCCGGACTGATGGCTGGGTTCTGCGGCTGGGTCATGGGCGGAAGAACTATTGTCGCATGGAAAGGCAGCCGTTGGTCATTCGTCGTTGGCCATTGGCGGCAGGGGACAGGGGAGCAGTCGCCGGTGGTCAGTCATCGGCCGGGCCTGTGTTCTCAAACTTAGCGTGAGTTCGCTGGGCGAGGGCGGGAAGGCCTGGGTCTGTCGCCGCCCGGTCGTCAAAAGCAGTCAAGGTGTTTGGCGTCTTATACTTAGCTTTTTGATATTGCTTTCTGCCGACTCTCCCGGCCGCCCGCTGATCGAAATCCACCCCGGCAACACCTTGCAGAATGCCTGCCAGATGCGCTTGGAGCCCCTATACGCGCCGTTTGAGGTTGGGGTGATGGTTTGGGTCGTCCAGCTGTCACCCGGACGATCCTGGGGCACGCTGGCGCGAATATAAGCTGTGAGCTATGAAAAGGAAATTCAATTTCGCAGGTCCGTATGCAGGGTTTCCCTCGGGACCGGGGTGCATCCCAGCGCCCTGGCACTCCCCAGCTCTCGCGCTCACCAACAACCCACGATCAACGACCCGAACGACTGGCCCACTATACTGTTCTCCGCATGAAATCCATCATCGTCGGCACCGCCGGGCACATCGACCACGGCAAGACCGCTCTGGTGAAAGCGCTTACCGGCATCGATGCCGACCGCCTGGAGGAAGAAAAGCGGCGCGGCATCACCATCGACATCGGCTTCGCGCACCTGGAGTTACCGGCGCCCCATGGCGAGAAGCTGCGCCTCGGCTTCGTGGATGTCCCCGGACACGAGCGCTTTGTGCGCAACATGCTGGCCGGGGTGGGCGGAATCGACCTGGTGCTGCTGGTCATCGCCGCCGACGAGTCCATCATGCCGCAAACCCGCGAGCACTTCGACATCTGCCGCCTGCTGGCCGTGCGGCGGGGCATCACGGTGCTGACCAAGGCGGACGCGGTGGATGCGGAAATGCTCGATGTGGTCCGCCTCGAAGTCGAAGAGTTCCTGCGCGGATCGTTTCTCGATCCTGCCCATTCGCCGATCGTCGTCGCAAGTTCGCTGACGGGCGCGGGCCTGCCCGAGTTGAAACAGGCGCTGGCGAAGGTTGCCGCCGAGGTTCCCGCGAAAGACTCGAAGGCTCTGGCGCGCCTGCCCATCGATCGCGTGTTCACCATGAAGGGCTTCGGCACGGTGGTCACCGGCACGCTGATCTCGGGCGCCATCCGCAAGGAGGATGAACTGGAAGTCTTTCCCATCGGTAAGCGCGTGCGAGTGCGTGGGGTACAGGTGCACGGCGAAGCAGCGGAGAAAGCCATGGCCGGGCAGCGGACCGCGCTGAATCTTGCCGGGGTCACGGTGGAAGACCTGGCGCGGGGCATGACACTTGCGCCGCCGGAAACGTTGCGCGCGAGCAAGCGCATCGATGTCTCGCTCTCCCTGCTGCCTTCGGCCAGGCCGCTTAAGGATCGCGCGCGGGTCCATCTGCACGCTTACACGTCGGAGACCGTGGCCGAAGCGGCCCTGTACGGCGAGAAGGCAATCAAGCCTGGCGGGAGCGGGTATGCGCAGTTGCGACTGGCGGAGTCTGCGCTCCTTCTTCCGGGGGATCGCTTCATCCTGCGGCAGTTCTCGCCAGTGGTGACCATCGGGGGCGGCGTGGTACTGGACGCGACGCCGCTGGCGCGGGCCAGGAAAGACGTGGTTCTGCCCTTCCTCAAGGGGGTGGATGGCGGGCAACGCGAGGCAGCCGTACGAACCCGTATCGCCCGGCGCCAGCACGAAGGCATAACCCTGAAAGAACTCACCGCCGAGACCGGCTGGGCCAAAGATGTGCTGAGCAATCTGCTTGCAGATTCCGTTCAACAAAAACGCGTGTTGCGTTTGGGCGAGCATTACGTCCACGTTCCTGCGATCGATGGACTGAAGCTCTTCACGCTGAGCACGGTCGAGGATTTTCACAAGAAAAACCCCCTGGTGCCGGGAATCGGCAAAGAAGAACTGCGCGAAACACTG
>JBARIF010000193.1:0-1933 GCA_049799615.1 Terriglobales bacterium | reverse complement strand
GAAGGCAGTCCTATTCAACCGGGCCGCAGTGGTGCGAGAGCTTTACAAAACGCCGCCTCCGGCCGAGGTGATCGAGATTGACAGCAAGTTTGCGGAGAACGGATGAATAAGCCTCGTTTTATGGACGTCGAAGGGCTGATTGCAATTGATGTTCACGTTCATATCGAACACGGAGGCGAGAGTACTCCAGCGGAACAAGCGGCCAACAAGTATTTTGGCGAAGGCGGGAAACATGATCGCGAATCTTTGGCCGAGTATTATCGCTCGCGAAAGATCGGTTGTGTGGTTTTTCCCGTGGACGAGACTCTGAGCGGGCGGCCCCTGGTCTCTAACGACAGCGTGGCCGAATTTGCCGCGGCGAACGCCGATATCGCCATCGCGTTTGCCAGTATCAATCCCCATCGCGGCAAGGCCGGAGTCGAGGAAGCCCGAAGACTCGTGGCCACTGGGACCATTCGCGGTTTGAAGCTGCATCCTCCGCTCCAGGAGTTCATGGCCAATGATCGGGTCGCCTACCCCTTATACGAGGTATTTGCCGAGGCGCGGTTGCCGGTGATTTTCCACACCGGTCACAGCGGCATCGGTACGGGCATGCGTGGTGGAGGTGGCGTTCGCCTCAAATATGGCAGCCCTTTGCCGATTGACGACGTAGCGGTTGACTTTCCCGACTTGCCGATCATCATGGCGCATCCGTCATTTCCCTGGCAGGATGAAGCGATCTCAATCTGTTTGCACAAACCTCAGGTTTACGTCGATCTCTCCGGATGGTCTCCGAAATATTTCCCACCCGTGCTGATCCAGTACGCGAATACCTTGTTGAAGGACAAAGTGTTGTTTGGGTCGGATTTTCCCATGATTACACCCGATCGCTGGCTTGCAGATTTCGCGAGTATCGGAATTCGCGACGAGGTCAGGCCATTGATCTTAAAGCAGAATGCACTAAAGCTATTTGCCCCCAAGTGAGCCAATGGCCATGGAGGCAGAGTTTCGCGATGCAGTGATTAGCCGTGAGTTGGCCTCGCCGGGGTTGCCTGAGGGGAGGAATGTGGAGACCTCGAGGAACTACGAACGCACACTGATTCTCGTCCTTTTCTCCACCTGGGGCACGGTCTTTCTGGACCGCATGTCGCAGTTGTATCTCGCTCCCTATTTTGCACCCGAATTTCATCTCACCACTCAGCAAATCGGCGGGCTTGCCGCCATATTGGCGATTTGCTGGGCGGCATCGGGATTCTTTTTCGGGGCGCTGTCCGACCGAATTGGCCGACGGGCAGTACTGCTGCCGGCGGTCGTTATTTTTTCGTTATTGTCGTGGCTTTCGGGACTGGCTCAGAATTTTGAACAATTGATGCTGATACGTGGCCTCATGGGATTGGCGGAGGGGCCATGCTGGCCAGTAATCACCGCGTTGATCGAAGAATCGTCCAGTCAGGACCGGAAGGGCCGGAACGTGGGGATGGTGGTCAGCGCAGGTGCGTTGGTGGGCCTGGCGGTTGCCCCAGTGTTGACGACCCAGGTGGCCGCCAGGTTTGGATGGAGATGGGCATTTTTCGTGGCGGGGGTCCCGGGTTTAGTAATGGCGATTCTCATTGCGAAATTTGTTCGCGAGCCGCTCGCACGGATTGGGAGCGCAAGCCATCCTCACCGACGAAAGTTGAGCGAAGCGCTTTCGCTGTTTAAATACCGAAACATCTGGTTGTGCGCATTCGGTGGGATCGGATTCATGACCTGGCTGTTTGTGGAGAATGCCTTTGCCCCTTTGTACATAACGCGGGTGGCCCAGCAGAAGGCGACAACGGCTGGTTTCTTGCTCGGTGCCAGCGGGTTGGGAAGTTTTGTGTTGGGATTTCTTCTCCCTGCACTTTCGGACCGGATTGGGCGCAAAAGCTTGCTGATGAGCGCCGCTCTCTTGTCGATGATCGTACCCCTGGCC
>JBARIF010000192.1:0-3893 GCA_049799615.1 Terriglobales bacterium | reverse complement strand
CGAGAATGATCGTTTTCTTTCCCTGTTGCCGCATTTCGCGCCCCACTTCCTGCAGCTCTTCCTCGGTGTTCACCACCGGTTCGGGAAGAACATGAATCGCGGATTCCGGGACGCCCTGGTGCATCAGGATCTGGCGGTTGTAGTCTTCTTCCCCGACGTAGTGGATACCCAGCTTGGACAGATCGTCCGCCGGGCTGTCGGGACGGCTGCACCAGACTTCGGGGGCGTAGCCCTGGGCGTAGACTTTCGCGGCTTCCACGGCGCGTTGCGGCATGCCTCCGCCCAGCACGAAGATTATGTCTGCGTGGGAAAGAGGGTCTTCACGGTCGAGCCAGCGGCCGGCGCCACGAAATAGATACAGCCCCACAATCACTACTAACGCGATGAGTACGCCGAGGCGAGCTCGCTGCATCCTGCCATGTTAAACCTGCCACAGAACACGTAGGGGCGGGTGCCCCCACCCGCCCGGCCCGCGCAAGGCCCGGCGACGTTTCGAACTCGCGAAGTCACGCTTTCGAAACCCTGGCGAGCTTCGCTCGTCCGCTCGGACGAGGGCGTCCGGGCCTACGTGTGATTAGAAGTGGAAGCCGATCTGGGCGGTCAACGCTCGCGGCGTTACGTAGTGGGTTCCGCTGAAGGTTGACAGGAAGTTGTAAAGCGCAACTTTGTTGGTCAGGTTGACGGCGGTCAACGTGACACTCCACTTGTAGCGTTCTCCATGGAAGAGATTGTCGTCGCCCACGGCCAAATCGAACAGGTGGCGGGGAGCAACGCGCGGCGGGTTAGTGTCGTCGTTCTCTTTTCCCGGCGCCGGCAAGCTGATCAACGTGGATCCATAGCCGGATGCGCAAACTCCCAGCGGCGTGGTCAATGTAGGACGCGTGCTGCCGCAGAACAGCCCGGCCTGGAGCTGCTGGTCGCCGGTCAATCCCGTCAAGTCAACTGTGCCCGTAGCGTCTGCCACCGGCACTTCGCCGGCGACCAGCCCGCTGTCGTAACGCCAGTTGAAACCGACCCATGGTCCGGCCTTCCAGGGCTGATACTGCACGTGCGTGGTCTGGTTGAAGCGTTCGTCGTGGTCGATGCGGAAGGGAGTGAACGCCGTGCCCAGAGTTCCCGATGGGACTGCGCCCGCGCCGCCAATCTGAGGAGTAAAGAACCGGGCTGACACGCTGGAGAAAACCATGAGGGCCGAAACTCCATGGAAGTCGGGCACGCTGACGCATCCCGCGAAGCCGGGAATCTTGGAGTTGTGCCACTCGATGGGGAACGTGATGGGAGTGCTGCCCAGCACGCTGAAGTCGTAAGCGTTGTGCGTGTACTTCCAGATATATTCGCCGGAGAAAACCACATACTTTCCAAAGGCCTGCTGCAAGCCGGCGTGAAACTCGTTGCGCCAGCCCGGCGCAAATGGAGTGGCCACGCCCGGTGTTGCACAACCCAGCAGCGAAGCCAGGACGAGCGAATCGCATCCCGTGCTGGCCAGCACCAGGCTTTCGTTGAAGGGAGTTTCGAGCAGCCGGGCATACGACAGGCGAAGAACGGTGTTCGTCTTCTTCACGTTGTAGGCCACGCCCAGACGAGGCTGGGCTTCCTTGTGTGTCGTCAGCCCGTTGTAGAAATCGCCGCGCAGGCCGAGGTTAAGTGACCAGGGGCCCTTGGTGATTGTGTCCTGCAGATAGAGGGCGAGTTGTTTGACGTCGGCATGTCCGCGAAAGCCGAACAAACCGCTGGTGGGGCCGGCGCAACCGTCTCCGGCCGTGGGCGTGGGCCGGCTCAGGTCAAAGCAGCCCAGCGAGCCGAAGAAATCGGCGTTGGAGGTAAACGGAGCTGGATAAAGCAGCGGATTAGCGGAGACTGCCGATCCGCAATTGGCAGGATCGTTCAGTCCGGGGCTGCCGACCCAGGGGACGGCGTTGCCGTTGGCGTCAAAGCAGGGAGCATTGAGCGCCGGGTCGACGACTCCGAAGTTGGTGTTCTCGTCGAGGAACGTCTGCTGATAGGTGGCGCCGGCTTTCAGGTTGTGAATCCCCTTCACCCAGGAAATATCTGAACGCAGGCCGGCGTTCGTCAAGGTGCGGTCCTGGTTGACGGTTTCCTGCTGAATGGGTCCGAGATCGGAGAACGGATTGGCGCTGGGGTAGTAGTTGTACTGGTCGCGGCGCACGAAGCCGCCAAAGGTGAACACCGTGTTGGGATTGATCAGCCGGGTCCACGAGGGCGCAATGTTGAAGGTCTTGATTTGCGAGCGCTGATCGGTGGGGGAGACCGGATTTCCCAACACCGGATCGGTCACGCCAGTATTGAGGTTGTCAAAGGCGTTCGGGGTCTGGAACCAGGAGCGGGTGAATCCAAGATTGACGTGAACGGAATCCACTTTGGAGAGCTGAAAATCCACCCGGTCGAAGACGTTCTCCTCATTTCCCTTGTCGTGAAACACCTTGAATTCCGGCGGATCGAGAAAACGGCCGCTTTTCAATCCACTGGCGGAAATGAAGTTTCCCCAATTCTGGCCGCCGTAGCCCAGGTTGACCCCGACGTCGGCGGTGCCAAAGCTGCCGTAGGACGCTGTGACACTCCCCTTGGGGGTGTTCATGCCCTGTCCGGAGCGTGTGGTCACGTTGATTACGACGCTGGTTTTCTCGCCGAATTCGGCGGGCGGAGCACCGGAGATGACCTCCATCGACTCAATGGAATCGAGCGGAATCTGGTTGGAGAAGACCTTGCTCTGCTGATCGGTGATGGGTTGGCCATCGACGGAGAAGGAATTTTCCGCATGGTCGCCCAGGCCATGGAAGAGGCCGTTGGAATCGGCGGCGATTCCCGGAGACGACAGCGTGACCAGAGAACTCAGCGACGACGATGCGCTCTCCAGAGGCATTTTGTCGAACAGGCCGCGATCAACGTCGGTATGAAAGGTGGAAGTGTTTTCCAGCAGGTCCTGGCCGCCGCCTTCCACGGTCACGGTTTCACTCGAGCCTTTCACCTGCAGAGTAATACTGACGTTGACCGGTACGATCGACCGAACATCTACGTCCTGGGCAGACGGCGCGAAGCCCGGTCCGGTGACGGACAGGTGATAAGGATTGAAGGGAACGTTGGGAATGCTGAATTTCCCTCCACTGTCGGTGGTGACGGTACGCTCAAAGCCGCTGACCGGATTGCGAAGTTCCACTACCGCGTCCGGCACCACGGCGCCGGTCGGGTCCACGACCGAACCGGTGACCGAGGTCGAACTTCCGCCCGACTGCGCGTAAGCATTAATACCCAAAGCGAGTGAGAGAACTACCATGAAAGCGGCAAGCCGCGACTTCCTGTATGAAGCCAGCATGATTCCTCCAAAAGAAGGTCCAAGAAAATAGAAAGAGGTGCGCTCAAGGCGCACTTGGTTTCGGTCAGATCTTTGAATTTCTAGACAGCTGGAGGGGGTCGAACGCTGAGCGCGAAGGCTGCAAGGCGCTGCTTGGCAGAGACAGGCTGAGGCCGGGAAATCGATGCCCGAACGAAGGTGCGGTTGGGCAGAACTGCCGCGATCCGCGGGGAAGTCGAATGGGCGGTCACGCAGATCGTACATTTTGCGGCATCGTTGGCACTCGAGTGATGGTGCGCAACGAATGCCACAGCTGAAAACAACGTCAGCAGCAGGCACAGAAACGCTACCCGTTTCGAGAATGACCGCATAACGATTACCGGAAGAATAACTCTTTAAAAATCTACACTGAAAATAGAAACCAACGCAACCAGTCTTGCTCTACTTGCAGCTGTGGGCCTCCACGATGGTCTTAAGGCCGTAGTAACCAGGAACGGCCAGATAAGCAAAGAGTGTGTTTCAGCAAAAAATGTGTGGGTCACCAAGGAATGTGTGGGTCGGACACTCCTGTCCGACGCCTTTG
>JBARIF010000191.1:0-18284 GCA_049799615.1 Terriglobales bacterium | reverse complement strand
GGCCAAGTAAGTACCAGGGCTCCGCAGATTTGGGGTCGAGACGGGTGGCGGTTTCGAGTTCGGGCTTGGCATCGCTGTCGCGCCGCAGGTCGAGCAGCACGCGGCCCTTATTGTAGTGGGCCGCTGCGGCATTTGGATCGAGACGGATGGCCTCCGAGAACTCCTCCAGAGCACCTTCCAGATTGAACTGATCGGCCAGCGTGATCCCCAGGTTTATGTGCGGTCCCGGAGCCTTGGGATCGAGCCCGATGACCTTGCGAAAATAAGGGACGGCCTCGTCGGTGCGCCCCGTGCGCGAGAGCACCATGGCGAGTACAGTGAGTGCCTGGGGATTGTCCTCCGCGATTTTCAGCGCACTCCGCAGGGCCTGTTCCGCTTCAGGAAAGCGCGATTGGGCGGCGAGGACGAGTCCCAGATTCACGAAGGCCTGAGCGTACTGCGGATTATTTTCCGTCGCCTGCCGAAGCAGTTGCTCCGCCTGGCTGTTATTTCCTTGTTGGCCGTACAGAACGCCCAGATTGGCCTGCGCTTCGGCATCTTGTGGATCCAGAGCAATCGCCGCTTTCAACTCCCTCTCGGCATCAGCATCCTGGCCGGCTTGCAGGCTCAAAAAACCCAGCTGATTGTGGGGAGCAGCGAGCGAGGGATCGAGCTCGATGGCCTGTTTCAGGATGTCGCGCTCTTCGTCAATTTTGCCCAAACGATCGAGTGCCAGTGCCAGGTCGTAATGGGTGCGAGCATTTTTTGGGTCCTCGACAATCGCTTGACGATAAAGATCGACCGCGCGTTGAGCGTCTCCGGACTGAAGATATTCGTTGGCCTGGTTCACCTTGGTGCCGGCGACGTCCTCTTTCACTGTCGCCTGCTTCTTTTTTTCAAACGCCTTCAATTCCTGTTGGGCTTGCTCTTCCCGTCCCAGGCTTCGCAGTACCGCCGCCAATTGAAAGCTGGCTTCGCTGGATGCAGGCTTGAGCTGCACCGCTTTTTCCAATTGCTGGCGAGCCTCTTCCTTCTTCCCTAACCTCGCCAGCACGAAGCCCAGGTTGTAACGAACGTCGTAGCTGTTCCCGTTCAACGCGACTGCCTGTCTGAGCACGGTTTCCGCTTCCGGATAGTTTCCCAGACCGCGATCTACAACCCCCATGAGGTAGAGCGCTTCGAAATCATGGGGCTTTCGCCGGTAATAGTCCGTGATCAAGGGCAACGCCGTGGTGAACTCGGCCAGAACAGCCAGAGCTTTTACGTAGGAAAGGCGAATCACATCGTCGCCCGGGGCAAGGCGATGCGCCTCCTTAAACTCGGCGGCAGCCTGCCGGAATTGCGTCTGCTGCGTGTAGGCGATCGCCAGGTTGGAGTGCGCCTCCGCCGAAGAAGGGTCTTGCTTCACCAGATTCGCAAGCACCTGGATGGCCTCGCTCACATTTCCGTTTTTCGAGTAGGCAATCGCAAGATCGTTTTGCAACATGGCGACCCGAGGCGCGTCCTTGAGATAGGCGATGGCCGCCGAGTATCTCTTTTGCGCCATGAGCGATTTGGCGAGCCCATCCAGCGCCGGAACCGACTTGGGATCTGCATTCAGGGCGACCTTGAACTCATCGATGGCAGCGTCGTCCTGGTTCAACTGGCTGAGCGCGACCCCTAACGCGATGTGGCTTAGAGGATTTTCGGGCTTCAATCGGGTGGCGATCCGAAGCTCGCGAGCGGCGCGAGCGGGCTGGTTGCTTTGCAGCAGAGCGAGAGACAGGTTGAAGTGGGCTTCCCACGAATTGGGATCCAGATGCACGGCCGATTCAAAGGCGGAAATCGCGCAGCCAATTTTCTGGCGTTGGCCAAAATATGCGCCCAGGGCGTCGTAGGCGCCGGCCGATGGATGCACCTTGATTGTCTGTTCCAACTCCGCCGGACCCTTGCATGTGGCAGCATCCTGCCCTGCCAGATTCAGGCTATATCCGGAGAAAACAAAGGTAGAAAGCGCGAGCCCAGCCAGTGCCCGCGCGAAATTCCATCCCCCCATTCACGACTCCCGGAAGTGGACGACCGTTTGCAATCGTAACAGAACAGAAGTTCTTCCATCCATCGAGTGAAGGTCCTGACTTGAGGGACGCATTCGAGTAAAACAAATGATTTATGATCGGCGAGAGAGATGATGAATCAGCGGCTGCGGCAATCAGGACTCACAATTCACGCCACGATCCTCATTCTTGCCCTGATCGTTCTGGGCGGAGATAAGCTTGTGTGGGCTCAGGGCGTGGCCACTGGCGGTACCGCGGTCCCAGCCCGCCCGCTCCCTCCCGGCATGAAGGCACCTACCGTGAACTACGAGGACCTCGCGGTTCAGGCCGGCCTCACGGGAGTTGAAGTCTCCGGAGCAGACCATGGAAAACAATACATCGTTGAGTCAACCGGAACGGGTGTGGCAATTTTCGACTATGACAATGATGGTCTTCCTGACATTTTTCTGGTAAACGGCGGCCGCCTGGGCGACGGCGCGCAACCCAGGCCTTTCCTCTATCACAACCTGGGTGGACTGAAGTTTGAGGATGTTACAGAAAAAGCGGGAATCACCAGTACCGGTTGGGGGCAGGGTATCTGCGCGGGTGACATCGACAATGACGGCAACACCGACTTGTTCGTGACTCAATGGGGCCAGAATATCCTGTACCGGAATCAGGGGAATGGCACGTTTCGCGACGAGACGAAAGAGCGCGGTCTGCTCGCACCCAAGCGCTGGAGTACAGGTTGCGCCTTCATCGACTATAACCGCGACGGATATCTCGACCTGGTGGTCGTCCACTACATCGACTTCGACCTGGCCCACACTCCGCGGCCGGGAGACAAGTCACAGTGTCAGTGGAAGGGAATGCCGGTGCTGTGCGGTCCGCGCGGTCTGCCTCCCGAAACGGTTTCCTTGTACGAGAACGACAAACATGGGCATTTCATCGATGTTTCGGAGCAGGCCCATGTTGCAGGTCCGAAGGACTACTACGGATTTACCCCGCTCACCGGCGACTTCGACAATGATGGCTGGCCTGACTTTTACGTGGCCTGCGATTCCACCGCCAATTTGTACTATCACAACCTGGGGGGAAAGACCTTCGAAGAGATCGGCGTTCGTTCTGGTCTTGCCTACAACGAAGATGGACGGGAACAGGCAGGCATGGGAGTGACTGCGGCCGACGTCAGCGGCAGCGGGCTGCTGGACATCTTCAAGACAAATTTTGCCGACGACACCCACACCTTCTATCGCAACCGGGGCAAGAACACTTTTGAGGACGACACTATCGGGGCCGGCCTCGCGGTCAATACTAAGTACCTGGGATGGGGTACGGCTTTTCTCGATTTCGACAATGATGGCTCGAAGGACTTGATCGTCGCCAACGGGCATGTGTATCCCGAGGTGGATGAGGGCCACACTGCCGAACATTTCAGGCAGCCCCGCCTTCTCTACTGGAACCGCGGCGACGGTCAATTTTTTGATCTTTCCGCTCACAGTGGTCCCGGTATCAGCACTCCTCACTCGTCGCGGGGTCTCGCGATCGGGGACCTGGACAACGACGGCGATGAGGAGATTGTCATCGTCAATATGGGCGAAGGACCGTCTCTGCTGAAAAATGTTGCGCCTCACACCGGCCATTCGCTGCTGGTTCGTGCGCTGACTTCGGGAAGGGATGCGATCGGAGCGCGGATCACGCTGACCGCGGGCGGTAACGAACAGGTTGACGAGGTCCGCAGCGGCGGTTCTTTCATTTCACAAAGCGACTTCCGGCTGCACTTCGGCCTGGGTAAAGCAATCGTGGCTGACGTATCGGTGCGCTGGCCCGATGGCAAGAGCGAAAGTATCAAGGAAGTGGCCGCCGGCCAGATCTTGACCATCGAAGAAGGTAAAGGCATCACCCGCAAACAGCGATTTACCCCTTCAAACAAATAGCGGGAATGGTTCATCGCGTAGGCTCGTGGACGGTGAGAACCTGGTCGGCCACGATGGAATCCAGACGCTGTATCTTGCCGCTGGGCCAGGTAATTTCGAGCAGCTTGATTTTCTTCGAAGGTCCCAGCCCGAAGTGGGCTCGCTTATCGCTTGCCGATAGATAACTTCCAGCCGTACTCACAAATGAAAATCGCTCCGCTCCATCCTCAGTCACCAGCCGGAGTTTGGCGCCGATGCCATCGCGGTTGCTGGCCGTGCCAATCAGGTTGACCAGCAGCCAGTGATTCCCGTCGCCTCCCTGATTGCGGAGAATAATGGCCGGGCCATCGTTGCAGTTGATTGCAATGTCAATAAAACCGTCGTTGTTGAGGTCTCCGAACGCGGCTCCGCGCGCGGCAATTGGAATTCGAAACGCCGGACCGCTCTGTGACGATACATCCTGGAATCGAGTTCCGTTGTTTTTCAGCAACAGGGGCGATTCGCGGTAACGAAGCGTCGGTTCCGTCAGTTCGATGTTATCCATCACGTGGCCCTGGGCAACGAAGAGGTCCAGCTTGCCGTCATTGTCGTAGTCAACCCATTTCGCTCCCCAGCCGGAATGAGACATGGTGATCGCACCCAGTCCGGTGGAATCGATGATGTCTTCGAACCGGCCTTTGTCATTGCGAAACAACGCATATTTCTGATTTGCGAGAGCGTTCACGAAGACATCGGGCCAACCGTCGTTGTTGTAGTCGGCAAAATCGGCACCCATGCCCGCGAAGGCGCGCCCGTTCTGGTCGTAAGCCAGCCCAGCTTCCAGGGCGACTTCGGAGAACGTCCCGTCATGGTTGTTGCGAAAGAGTTGTTCCGCGACCGAGTCATTGGCGACGAAAACATCTGGCCAGCCGTCGCCATCGAAGTCGTTGATCGCGACGCCCAAACCCTTCCCGGGGGACGCCGTAACACCGCATTTCTTCGAAACGTCGCTGAAAGTTCCATCTCCGTTGTTATGAAAGACAAGATAGGAAATCGCCTTGAATTGGTCAGGATGGCAGTAGGAGCGATATCCGGGCTTATGCAATCCGCAATAAATGTTGGAGGCGAAGTCCCATTCCAGATAGCGAGTCACGATCAGGTCGAGATGGCCATCGCGATCATAATCCACGAAGCAGGCGCCGGTGCACCATCCGCTCCCACCCAAACCGGCCTTGGCGGTAACGTCAGTAAAAGTGCCGTCGCCGTTGTTGTGGTAAAGAATGTTCCCGCCCAGGTTGGTGACCACCAAGTCGACGTTTCCATCATTGTCGTAATCCCCGACCGCCACTCCCATGCCGTAGGAGTGGCCCTGCAACCCCGCGGCTTCTGTGACGTCAGTAAAAGTACCATCACCGTTGTTGCGATAAAGCCGGTTCCAGAACCGCGGATCGGATTTGTCGGGCAACGCCCCGCGCGGCATGGGGTCCTGAATCTGCGCTCCATTCACGAAGAACAGATCGAGCCAGCCGTCGTTGTTGTAATCAAACATGGCCACGCCACTCCCCATGGATTCCGGGAGATATTTCTGGCTGGTGCGGCTGGCATCGTGTTTGAATCGAACACCGGATTTTGCGGTTGCGTCAGCGAACACCGGGAGCGGCGCTGACTTTGCGGCGGCTTGGCCGAGCAATTTGTATCCGGGAGTCGCAGCCAGTGCCCAAAAAAGAAAAGATCGGCGGTCCATTTTCAAAGGCAGGCCTCACCGGTATTCTCCGCGGACCGGAGGTTCAGTCTCGCGGCTCAGTTCAGCATACTTCTTTGCCAGACCGGTTTCGCCCAGCCGGCCATACACTTGCGCCAGCAAGGCGTAGATTTGGAGGTCAATGATGACATGCGACGGGTCGGCGCAGCTGGCTGCTTTTTCAGCGTCGCTGCGCGCCTGCTGATAATTTTTCAGCCGTAAATTCAACTTGGCGCGCTCGTACCACACGGCCCGCACCTGCGGAGCAAGTTCCACAGCGCGATCCATGTGCTGCTTGCTGGCGGCTAGATCATTGCGCTTCGCCAGGAAGCGGCCATAGTTGTAGTCCAGGAAGGCATCATGGTAACGCCCCGGTTGATTGACTTGTAGTCCCCTTCGGTATGCTTGTTCGGCGCCGTTCAGGTCTCCCATCGGCTCCAGGTTCAAGGCCAGATAATCCCAGGCCCGGCTGTCTCGCGGATTCAATTCTGCAGCCTTCCGGAAATGCTTCACCGCGTTGGGAGCGGACTTGGCCTTGTCATAAATAGTGCCCAGCTGAAATTGGGCCTCGGGATCGTCAGGATCGAGCTGACAGGCTTTCTCCAGTAGGGCCTTACCCTCTGCCGATTGTCCTTTCATCACCAGAATCTGTCCGCGCAGAGCCAGCGCCGCCGGATCATTCGGATCTTTATCGACTGCAGCGGCAGAGACGGCATCTGCCCGCATGTAGTCGCGCTGCTCGAGGAAGAACCTCCCGAAATAGGCGAAGCCTTGCGACTTGTCCGGCTCGAGATCGGTATAGCGGAGGTAAAGGTCCGCCGCTTGATCGGCATTTCCGCGCGCGTCCTGTATGCGGGCCTGGGCCAGCAGAATTTCCGGACATTCGGGATGCGACAATGCGATGGGACGAAGCAGGCCTTCCGCGACATCGGTGGCATCGAGCGTGAGTTCTCTGGATACGCGGGCCAATTGCGCCTCCGCGCCCGTGCACGGACCAGCGTAGACAGGCCCCACGGAACCGGTGGCAAATAGCAAGAATAAAACTGCCGCCTTCATCACCGCGATTCCTCTGTCACCTTAAGAGTCTGGTCGGCCTTTACGTTTCGCAGAACCTGTACGGTTCCACTCGGCCAGCGCAGTTCGATCTCCTTGATGGTCTCGTCCGCGCCCAGCCCGAAGTGAACCCGCGGATCGGAAGAACTGGCATAACTTCCCGCAGTGGTGACATGGTTGTACTGGACCAGGCCGGATTCCCCCGTCAGTTTGATGCGGGTACCGATGCCGTCGCGATTGCTCTTGACCCCGACCGTCTGGATCAGGATCCAGTGATTGCCGCCGGTGGAAGTGTTGTAAAGCAGTTCGGCGGGACTGCCAATGGCTGACACTACCACATCGATTCTGCCGTCGTTGTTGAGATCGCCGAAGGCACAGCCGCGATGGGCCGCACGCGCCTGCATGTCCCCTCCCGCCTGGCTGCTCACATCCTGAAACGTCCCGTTGTGCAGGTTCCGAAAAATCGCGTTGGGCTGCCGGTAGTGTTGCTGCGGGTCGACATCGGCATTCTCACTCACGTGCGAGTTGGCTGAGAACAGGTCCTTGTAACCGTCGTTGTCCAGGTCGACAATGCCTGCGCCCCAGCCGCTCATCTTGAAGGTGTGGAATCCGATGCTGGCCTCATAGCTCTCATACGTAAAGAAACCATCTCCTTCGTTGCGGAACAGGGGATAAACTTCGCCTCCCAGTGCGGTCACGAACAGGCTTGGTTTGCCGTTGTTGTTCCAGTCCCGAAAGTCGACTCCCATGCTCGAAACCGGGATGCCATTGTCCGTGTAAGCAACGAAGGATTCTACTCCGACTTCATCAAATCCGTGCCCTTCCCGATTCTTGAACAGAAAATTTCTCTCGTTGTCGTTGGCGACGAAGATATCCATCCATCCATCGCCGTTATAGTCGGCGATGGCAACCCCCATGCCTTTTCCAATCTGCCCGGAAATGCCCATGGCAGCGGAAACGTCTGTGAAGGTCCCATCGCCGTTGTTGTGATACAGGATATTGGGCTCCCCTTTGTAATACGTGGGTGAGCATGAAAGCCGCTTGCCCGGCGCGCCGCACACCCGGGAAGTTGCGAACGACCAGTCGAGATAGTTTGTGACGAAGAGATCAAGCTTGCCGTCGTTGTCGTAGTCCACCCATGCCGCTGCAACGCCCCATAGTTTCTTTCCGCCCGGCGAAACCCCCTCGACTCCGGCCTTGGCGGTTACGTCGGTAAAGGTTCCATCGCCATCATTGTGATACAGGATGTTGCGATTGAAGCCCGTGACATACAGATCCGTCCGTCCGTCGTTGTCGTAGTCGGCAGCGGCAGCGCCAATGCTGTAGCCTTCTCCGCGAAGCCCGGCGCGATCGGTGACATCGGTAAAAGTGCCATCGTGATTGTTGTGGTAGAGGCGGTTGTAAAAACCCGGGGTGTCTTTTTCCAGACTGGGAAGGCGCGCTCCGTTGGTGAAAAAGATATCGAGATAGCCGTCGTTGTCATAGTCGAGAAGTGCAACCCCGCCGGGGATGCCGTCAATCATGGGTTTGTCCGGAATCGTGCCGTTGTCCAAGACGAAGCTGACGCCTGATTGTTTCTGCCGGTTGTCGAATTGAATGCGCGATGCTTCGGCGCCCCACAAATCCAATTGAGGGGTTATCAGTGCCGCCACCAGCGCCATTGCTAAAATTTGCCTCATGCCCTTGAAAAAATCTCCACCCAATCACTGTCATTCATTTTCGCAATCCTCGGCGCAAGTCCGGTGTTGTCGGATTAAGGGTCTTCGGGGACCGCGCTGCGTAACTCTGCCATATTGTTCCGGCCGCTGGCATATTCCTCCGGTTCGATTGGACGAACGATCGATATTCTTTTTAGCACGGAATGGAAGGGATCAAGATCGATTGCTCTTCGCAACACAACCGCCGTCTCGACCGCACGAATAACCTGATCGGGCATCCCGCAGTTCGGTGTGCCGAACAGTTTGCGAATGTCTGCTCCCTGACCTCATTCACTAATCTCTGCCTCTAAGGTCCAGCTTTCCCTACCGCGGCTGGCACCAGAGCGTCGCAGGCTCTAAATTCCCGCAACAGTTTCAACCCCTGCTCTCGCGGGCATTTCGGGGCGGATATGGGGTCCCTCAGGGGGCGAACAGCTGTAGAAACGGGAGTGGGTGAATCCGAATGATAAATGAGGCCACAGGCGGCAATAAGCGCTTAACCTTACGTGGCCCTGGAAGTTGGCTGGGCATGGAACGTTTACATTCCACACTTAAGCGCTCAATTTGTTCTTGACAAGTTCTAGTATCTTCATACTACAATCGCGCGTCTTTTGGGGAAGGCGGGCACGACCGCCATTTTCTCGCAGCCTGTTTTGCACCACGAGGACAATTGCCCATGAATAACCGTAGATGCTTCGCATCGAGCCTTCGCTGCCTCGTATTGCTGGCTTGCCTTTTCGCCCTGTCAACCCCTTCAGCGCTCGCACAGCTTTCGAGCGCTACTCTCAACGGCGTGGTGCGGGACTCGACCGGAGCTGTAATCGCCAAGGCCGGCCTGGTCCTAACCAACGTCGACACGGGAATCGAGCGGCCCGGTACCAGCAACGACAGCGGCAATTATGTCTTCGTCGACATCACTCCCGGGCGTTACACCCTCAAGGCAACGGCGGAAGGTTTCTCCACCAAGCAGGTTTCCGCCTTCGTGCTGGCGGTGAATCAGACGGCCACCATCGACGTGGTGCTTGCTCCAGGAGCTCAATCCGAGGTAGTGACGGTGGATGCTTCCGGAGAGCAGCTGCAGACCTCGACCGCGGAGTTGGGCACGGTCATCGCCACCCACCAGGTGAACGATCTTCCGCTCAACGGTCGCAACTTCACCCAGCTCCTTTCCCTTACGCCAGGAGTTTCCCCGATTAGCGTCGGACAGAACAACATGGGCGGGCGCACAGGTGGTTTCGCCGCTCCCATCGCCGAGGGCGCGGAATTCACCTTCCCTTCGGTCAACGGAGCGACCAACCGCAGCAATTATTTCCTGACCGACGGCATGAGCAACTTCGCCGCCTTCCTCAGTACGTATGCCGTGCCGCCCATCGTCGACGCGATTCAGGAATTCAAGGTGGTTTCGCGGACCGACACATCCGAATTCGGTTCTGTGCTCGGTGGCGTAGTGAACGTGGTCACCAAGTCAGGCACCAACAAATATCATGGCGGGGCATGGGAATATATCCGCAACGACGCGTTCGACGCGCGGCCCACCTTCCTGGCCACGGGCGCCAAGAAGCCTTCTTTCAGGCAGAACCAGTTTGGCGCTTCGGTCGGCGGTCCGGTGGCCGTTCCGGGCCTCAAGAACAACACTTTTTTCTATTTCGCTTATCAGGGCTTCCGCTTTTCACAACCGAACAGTGCGAACCTCCTGGTCCCCACCGAGACGCAGTTGAGTGGCGATTTCAGTGCGCTGTGCACCGCTGGCTTCAATGGTGCAGGCGTCTGTAATAACCCGGCACAACAGATCTATAACCCGTTCACCACGGCCCCTTCGGGAGGTGGGTTTACCCGCCAGCCGTTTGCCAACAACATAATTCCTTCGAACCTGATTGATTCCCGGCTGGTTGACTTCATCCACACCGTATACCCCAAGGCTGGCCCCTACATCGCCTCAACCAACAGCAACGCGATTGATACTGATCCGAATACTCAGCATCAGAACGAGTACAACGTTCGCATCGACCATACATTTGGACAGAAGGATTCGGTTTGGTTCCGCTACAGCCGCATTAACAGCACGGTGAGCGTCCCCGCCACTTTGCCGGGTTTGATTAAGAATGACGCCATCCCCGGTCGTAACTGGGGCGCCAGCTACATTCACACTTTCAGTCCCAGCCTGCAATTGCAGGCGCTATTTTCGCGGACTACGGTTTCGGACGACTCTACGACCAAATTTGCGGGGCTGGATGCTGAAACCGTGGACCAGGCAGCCGGCTTTTCCCCAGACTTCGCGAGCAATTTTGCCGGGACCGCGGGCTGGCTGATCCCTTCGCTGGGTCCAGGCAACGGCATCGCCAGCGATGGCGAGATTATCCAAAATACGCCCCAGGCTACGGACAACTATCAATATTCGGTGACGCTAACCAAGCTCAAGGGGAGCCACGCCTTTAAAGTCGGAGCGGGTTACATCACCAGCCGGTTTTCCAGTCCGATTTCTTACCCACAGCTCGGTTTCAGCACTACCCAAACCAATGACACTCAGGGTAACGGCGGCTTTGGTCTGGCATCGTTGCTGCTTGGCGTCCCGGACAACGCCAACCGCCGTAACGTGAATGAAAAGACGCGTCTCGGTGGATTGTTCAGCGCGTTTTTCCAGGACTCCTGGAAGGCGACTTCGCGCTTGACCGTGAACTACGGCATTCGCTACGACCTGACCCTGATTCCGCCTTACGGGACCGTCGATACGATTGGCCAGCAGGGTGGCATCGAGACCGGCGAACCCGACTACAGCGCTGGTGTGTATGTGCTGCAATACCCGCCGCCGCCCTGCAGCGTACGTGGCATTGCTCCGTGTATCCCCAGCATCATGCTGGATGCCGGCGGCAACGCAGTCGCCTGCGACCCAACCACTCAAACCTGCTTGCCTCCCGGAACCCTGCCGCCTCACGTCGTAGTCGACGGGCGTGGCAGGATCTCCCACAACACCTATACCAACCTCGGACCGCATCTTGGTTTCGCTTATCGCGTCGGCGACAAGACGGTGGTGCGCGGATCGGCCGGAGTGGTGTACGACAACTGGGCCGCGGTCAGCCAGATGTCGCAGAATATCGAAGGCGACTGGCCCGGCATCGGACAATTGATCGCCAGCAGCGTCAATGTCCCGGGTTCGCAATCCGCACCGGCCGGTCCACCAACCGTTTTTGCTCAAAATCCCTTTGCGGGAAATGGAACTGCCGGCTTACCCGGGCCGACTCCGTTTAGCTCCTCACTGGTGAATTGGTTCTATGATCCCCATATCAAGAACGCCTACGCCTACCAGTACAACTTCGGTATTCAGCGCCAATTGAATAATTCGACGACTGTGACCGCCAGCTATGTAGGATCAAGCACGCGGCGAGCTAATATCGGTGGTATGTACAACACCGCCTTAACCCCCAGTCCTGCCCCCAACCCTCAGTCGCGATCGTTGTTCCCTTACATGATCGCCGGCTTCTATGACCGTAGCGTCGGGTTCGCCGACTACAATGCCTTCCAGTTTCAGTTGGATAAACGCTTTTCCGGCGGCTTGGCCTATCAGGTTGCCTACACCTTCTCGAAAGCTCTCACCGAGAACGACGGCTGGTTCGGCGCCGAAGGCAAGAACGTCGCCGATCCTTACAATCCGAGGGCGAGCTTGAGTCCGGCCGGGTACAACCTTCCCCACATTCTCACCGCCAACGTGGTCTACGAGCTTCCCTTTGGCAATGGCAAGCGCTACTCCAGCGGCAGCCACGCAGTGGATTACGTGGTTGGCAACTGGCAGGTCAACAGCATCTTCACTATCCGTTCCGGTCAGCCCTATAGCGTTACTGACGGTGAAGACCAGGCCAATACCGGGAACACCGGTTGGGCCGGATACGAACAAGCCAATCTGGTAGGTGATCCCAATAGTGGCACATGCCCCAATGGTGCTAAGGCCAAATCCCGGACCTGCTACTTCAACACCAGCGCGTTTGCCAAACCTACGTTTGGAACCTTCGGCAACGTGCGCCCCAACGGGTTCCAGCAGCAGCGCTTCTGGAACGTCGATGCGTCGGTCTTCCGGCAGTTCCCTCTGTGGAGTGACAGCCGTCGCCTCGAGTTTCGCGCCGAGGCATTCAACCTGCTCAACACGACGATCCTGGGCACGCCTGGGAACGACGTCAACAATCCTGGCGGTCTTGGCATTGTCACCAGCGCGGCCAACCAGGCTCGACAGCTGCAGTTCGGTTTGAAGTTCATTTTCTGAAAGCCGGTCTCTCTTAACACAAGCCTTCGCCCGCCCTGCCTTCAAGACAGCGGCGGGCGAAAGTTTTTTTGGGACGCTCCTGGTACTCCGGTTAGAGGGTTTTCAGAGCAATTACGTTTACCGTGGAGCTGGGGGCCTGCGCGGGAAGCTTGAGCTGCAGATTGCGCTCACTCTGCTGGAAGGTCAGGGGTTCTCCATTGGCGAGCAGGCGTGCGGAAATGACTTTGGCCCCGACTCCAGTCAATTCCAGGCCGGTCGAGGGCCAGTCGAAAATATGCACAAACAGGGAATTGCCCTTCGCGGTAGTCCGTAGGGACGTAACTCCCTGGACTGGGCCGTAGGTTGTTTCGTAAATCGACTCGCCGTTGACCGCCAGCCATTCGCCGATCGCCCGCAGGCGTTCCTGAAATTCAGGCTGTATCGTCCCGTCCGGCCGCGGACCTACATTGAGAAGAAAATTTCCGCCGCGGCTCGCTACTTCCACCAAACCTCGAATCAAGAACTCTGCCGATTTGAATTCACGATCATGCATGTTGTAAGCCCAGGTATTGTTGATCGTCATGCACGTCTCCCAAAGCTGGAAATCCTCCGGCTTGGGAACGATCGGCTTCAACTGTTGCTGAACACTTGTGTCCACGGCGTTAAAACGAATGCCCTTGGTGGGAATCCCGGCGGGTATAAACTGCTCCGGCGTTTGATAGTCTCCAGGCACGCCGATTCGATCGTTGACCAGCGTGGCCGGCTGTAAGTGCCGGATCAGTTCAATAAATCGACGGCCATTATATTTTTCCTGATGATGCAATCCATCGAACCAGATCAGCGCGGCCGGACCGTACTTGGTCAGCAGCTCGGTTAGCTGCAACTGCATGTAATCAAGATAGAGAGGCCACTCCGAACGAGTGGGCTCGCCGTTCCAGTTCTCCGCCGCCAACTTCGACGTGTCACGAAATGCCGGATGGTGCATGTCGGGAGGCGAATAATAGAACCCAAGAGGCATTGCTCTTTCTTTACAGGCTGCGGACAGCTGCGCCACTATGTCCTTGCCGTAAGGAGTGTTGGTGATTTTGTAGTCGGTGTAGGACGTATCGAACATGCAGAAGCCGTCATGGTGTTTGGTTGTGAACACCATGTATCGCTGGCCCGCGGCACGGGCCAGATCGACCAGGGCAGATGGATCAAACTTCGTGGGATTAAATCGCTTGGGCAGCTCCCGATACTCGGCTTCGGTGATGCCGCCAGGCTTCGGAACCATGATCGGCCATGAGGCTTCGACACTCGCCAGGGAATAGGGTCCCCAATGAATGAACATTCCGAACTTGGCAGCTCGATACCAAGCGGTCCGCTCCTCTTCCTGGAAGGGCGAAGCGAGGGCGAAACGGGGGCAGAGCGGAACACAGGCTGCGGCCAAGGCGAGTCTGAGGAAATCGCGGCGACCATCACAATAAGCGCTCATGATAGCCGTCGAACATTACCAATATCGATCCCCGCGTGTCAATGATAATTAGACACATGCAGTCGAAGACAAGAGGCTGGACATCCTCTACGATTCTTATGTCCAGCTGGCCTATAAGCGCTCAAATGGCGTACACTGTCCCGACCCTTGGCGGTCCCTCATTGAGTACTAAAACGAATATTAGTTAGAAGAGATGGTGGCAGGGCAGTCACACGATCGCCCGCGACTCAGCGCGTACGAGCTTTGCGTCCATCGAGGTAGCCAGATGAAGAGATTTGGAATGACACTGCGGCTCAAGCCTGGAAAAGCGGACATTTACAAGACCTATCACGCGGCAGTATGGCCTGAGGTTCTCGACAAGATAAAGGAATGTAATATTCGGAACTACTCCATCTTTTTCAAAGACGACATCCTGTTCAGCTATTTCGAATATCACGGGGATGACATGAAAGCCGATTGGGCGAAGATGGCCGCTCACCGCAAGACCCAGGAATGGTGGGCGATCATGGAGCCCATGCAGAATCCTCTACCCACCCGCAAGGAAGGCGAGTGGTGGGCGGGAATGGAGGAAGTCTTTCATTTGGATTGAAACATGACGCATTTGGGGCACAGACGATAATCTGCCAGGGATAACAATGCCGGATTACGTAATTGACTCAATCTCAACCCGGGATGCACGGTTCCCCTTGCCTCCGGGAGTGGGAACCGATTCCGTCCACACTAATCCCGAGTACTGCCTGGCGGTGACTTTGCTTGCCAGCGGCAATCTTTGCGGGACCGGCATTGCCCTCACCCTGGGCGAGGGCAACCGCCTGGTCTGTGAGGCTATTGAGCTGTTGGCGAAGCCACTGGCGGGTGTGCCCATCGAGGAACTCATGGCGGACTTCGGGCGCAGATCCCGGATGCTGGCGGACGACCCTTGCTTGCGCTGGCTCGGTCCTCACAAAGGCATCGTCCACCTCGCCCTCGCTTCCATCACCAACGCCTGCTTTGATTTGTGGGCCAAAAGCCGAGGTCTTCCGCTATGGCAGCTCTTGTTGGATCTCACTCCGCAACAAGTGGTTGCCCTTCTCGATCTTAGCTACCTGGAAGATGTACTTACGAAAGAGGACGCGCTTGCCGTGTTACAGGCAAGCCTGCCCGATCGCGCCAGCCGTGAGTCGATTCTCACCACGGGTTATCCGGGTTATGACACATCCGTCGGGTGGATGGCTTATGACGACCAAAAGGTCTCCGAACTGGCGGCACGCGCAGTGGACCTGGGTTTCCGCGCGTTCAAGCTGAAGGTAGGATCTCCAGATTCGACTCGTGACCTGCGGCGGGCCGCGATGCTGCGCGAACAGATTGGCAGCTCCGGCATCCTGATGTTCGACGCCAACCAGTACTGGAGCCTTCCCGAAGCCATACGAATGTGCCGCAAACTCGCGGAGTTTCAGCCGTTATGGATCGAAGAACCCACGCACCCGGACGATATTCATGCCTATGCGATCCTGGCGAACGAGATCGCGCCGGTAAAAATAGCCGCCGGAGAACATATTCCCAATCGTGTGCTGTTCAAGAACTTCCTGCAATACGGCGGGATTCATTTCGTGCAGGCCGATTGCACAAGACTGGCGGGAGTCAGCGAGTTTCTCACCGTCAGCTTGCTGGCGAGAAACTTTGGATTGCCCGTGCCGCCGCATGTCGGGGACATGGGACAAATCCATCAGCATTTGGTGTTGTTCAACCATATTGCGATGGGACACGAAGTCCTGTTCCTGGAACACATACCGCACTTGCGCGATCATTTTGTCTTTCCTGCCAAGGTGATTGGCGGCTATTACCAGGTGCCCAACGAACCAGGCTCGTCTTGCGAGTTGCTGCCGGCGAAGGCGAAGCGATGAGCGAGTCTTTGGTCTTCGGCATAGGCCTGACCATGGTCGCCGGTCTGATGTCGGGCAACTGCATGCTGCCGATGAAGTTTGCCCGCAGCTGGAAATGGGAGCATGTCTGGCTGGTTTTTAGCGTTGTCTCACTACTGGTGATTCCCTGGGCACTGGCCCTTGCGTTAGTAGGCAATCTTTTGGGGACTTACCAGGGACTGTCGATCCGCCAGCTCGCCATCCCGTTTTCATTTGGCATGGGGTGGGGCGTTGCACAGGTGCTCTTCGGTATCTCGGTGGCGCGCCTCGGGCTGGGTCTTGCCTACGCGATCATTGTCGGGTTGAGTGCACTGTTGGGAACTCTGGTGCCGCTGTTCGTGCAACTGCGGGAAGGAACCGCAGGTCATACGCTGGCGCTGGTTCTGAGCGGCGTCACTGTAATGGTGGCCGGCATCTGCCTGGCCTCCTGGGCTGGCGAGTTAAGGGAACGCGGGAAGCCCGGAATTTCCTCGCAACCGCGTCGAGCCTACTTCGGCGCACTCATGCTGGCGATTCTTTGCGGCCTCGCCGCACCGATGCTGAATTATTCCTTCGCTTTTGGACAAGACATCGCCAGAGAAGCCGTTCGATTGGGAACTCCGCAGGTCCGTGCCGGCTACGCGGTATGGCCCATCGGACTTGCCGGTGGACTGATCCCGAACGTGGCTTACAGCCTCTACCTGCTCTCCAGGAACCACAGCTGGGCAGTATTCCGTTCCACCACTGTTCCCGACGGTCTCCGGGCCACTCTCATGGGGGGACTCTGGATGGGGGCTTTTGCCCTGTATGGAATGGGAGCGCTCTATCTCGGTGCTTACGGAACTTCCATCGGCTGGGGCCTGTTGCAAATCTTCATGATCCTGACTGCCACTCTCTCCGGTGTGCTGACGGGAGAGTGGACTCGATCGCCGCTTTTGGCCAGGCGGGTTCTAGGTTTAGGTTTAGCCAGTCTAGTCGGCGCCACTGTGCTTTTGGCACTCGCAAACCGCTAGACGTCGGGATTGCCAACCAGGCTAGACCAGCGGGGTTTGGTGTCGAGCAACGTACCCGGCTCAGAGAGCGTGGCGACTTGTAGTACATTTACGGTGATCAACGTGGAAAACAATTCATCAGAAGTCAACTCAGAATCGCGAGGTTTGCTAAAAGAGAGTCTCGCAGTACAGTTACGAGAAGCGATCCTGGCGGGAAGGATTTCGCCCGGAGAAAAGATCATTGAAGGGCGCTGGGCGCGCCAATTCGGAGTAGCGCAGGTTTCAATCCGGGAAGCGCTTAACATTCTGACCACCGAGGGCTTTGTAACCAAAGGACACGGGCGTAGCGCTCGAGTCCTCAAACTGGGCGATGCCGAAATCATCCAGATTTACCAGCTTCGTGGCGCCCTGGAGGGATTGGCAGCCAGGCTCGTTGTCGAACAGAAACTTCCGCTAGACGATCTCGAAGGCGCTTTGGCGGAGATGCAAGACGCCGTCCGGCAAAATGACCTTCGTAAAGTGGTGGATCGAGTCCAACAATTTCATCTTTGCCTGCTCGAAAAGGCAGGTAACCCCTTTCTCTGGGACACCGGCCGTAGAGTAATCATACCGTTGTACGCTTTCACCCGGATCCGTGCTCTAGCCAAGAACCTGGATGCTGCTCCCTGGGGACTCCAGCTGCAAAATCACCGCAGAATTGTCGATGCGATCCGTATGGGAAACCCAAGCGTGGCCGAGCAAGTGGTGATTCACGTAATTAATCTGTTTCTCGAATCCGCACTGCAGGTATGGGCCCATTAGCGGGAATCGACTTCGACTGGTTTGTTGAGCGGGGTCGCGCCGGCCTTCGCCCTGAATATGCTCGTACCGTCCTCTGCGACCTGGCTCGAGAGGATGCGGGCTGCGGCACAGTGCATAGGCATCGATCTGTGCCCCTTACCTCCATTCGGTGGGTTCTGACAAACGCGCGTAGCAGGCATTTACAGGCCAATTCCCGGATTGTCGACAACCGGGAAACGATCTGGAAGCGATTGCCGCGACTAGTGATGACAAGTCGGCGTCTCGGAGTTAGTTGGCCGGGGAGTCCTGGTAATCCCACTCTCCGATCGGCTCAACCTTTTTACTTTCGGTTTGTTACCAATTCCACCCGAGGGCAAGACTCCAAGCATCTGGAAGTCTAATTACATGATTATGAATTGGTTATGGCGGAGAGAGTGGGATTCGAACCCACGTTACCCTTTCGAGTAAACACGCTTTCCAAGCGTGCGCCTTCAGCCACTCGGCCATCTCTCCCTGGGGTGTCTTGATGCGGAGAAAATTGTTGATCTTC
>JBARIF010000190.1:0-16243 GCA_049799615.1 Terriglobales bacterium | reverse complement strand
AGCGAGGACGCTCGCGCCCACATTTGGATCTTCAGGCGCTGCGGCGCGGGCTCATGGTCAAGTCGCGGACCTGGGCCAGCACACTCGATAACTGCATCCCGTTCAGCTGCGACACGAACGGCATCAGGTCCGCGATAAACTGATCTTTCATCAGTTCACCGATTTCTTCCTGGCGGTTGCGTTCTCCGCCCGAAAGCAGATCGGGTACGGTGACTTCCAGGGCGCGTGCCAGCCGTTCCAGTGAGGAAAGGGTCGGGGTCGCCTTTTCGTTCTCGATCTTCGACACGTAGGTCCGGGGGACCGACATGCGCGCCGCCAGTTGGCGCTGGCTGAGTCCGCTGCGCAAGCGGAGTGAACGGATCGACGTCGCCAGGTTCAAATGTCCGCGGCCATTGCCATTCGCCGGCATCATCTGCGGCGGTGGCGGCGCCATCACAACTTCCGGCTCTTCCTCATCTAACGAGGCATGGCAGCGGCGGCAAAGATCGTTGGTGGTACGGAATTGGACCAGCAGGCAGTGATCGCAACGAACTACTTCCCTTGAATCTACTGGTGCAAGGGTAGTGGCCATCTAGGTGTGGGAGTTGCCAGAGCGGGGCACTCTCCAGGAACGAAAAACCAAACGCGAAAAAAACTTCGTTCCAACCTGCAGCGTAATCTGAGGTACAACACCTGTGGATGTCAAGAACATTTCGGGGTCAAACCCCGAACAGGTCGTGAGAAAAGCAAAGATAGCTGGAGAAAAGCCGGAGAAAACAGGGAAGAAACCATGAATGATCGAGAGCGGGCATGGTGTTTACTAACTGAGTTCACCCAATCGGAAAGTTTGCGCAAGCACGGGCTTGCGGTCGAGGCCTGCATGCGCGCTTACGCCCGCAAATTCGCTTCGGATTCCGGAAAAAGAAGAGTTGTGGGGTGTGGTTGGCCTGCTGCACGACTTCGATTACGAAAAGTATCCCAGCCTCGACGATCATCCCTACAAGGGCAACGAAATATTGAAAGAGCGTGGCTACTCGGATGAAATCCGCCGCGCCATCATGTCCCACGCCGAATATTCCGGCGTAACTCGGGACTCTCAGATGGAAAAGGCCCTCTTCGCCTGCGACGAACTGGCGGGATTCATTACCGCGTGCACCCTGGTGAAGCCGGGAAAATCCCTGGCCGAAGTCGAGGCCAAGTCGGTCCGAAAGAAGATGAAGGACAAGGCTTTCGCCCGCAACGTAAAGCGCGAAGATATCGTAAACGGCGCGGCGGATCTGGGGGTGGACCTGGAAGAGCACATCGCGTTTTGCATCGATGCGATGAAGGGAATCGCGGATAAGCTGGGGCTCTCGGGAAAAACAAGCTAACCGAGGGTGCCCCGTCCTGGTCGTTCCGCACGTTGGAACGACAGGGCGGGAGACGCTCAGGGAGCAAGCCCACCCTGTCTCTCCTAAAGGCGGAGAGACGAAGGTGGGGGACCCATCCTACCGTAGCGCCTCCGCCACTTTCCCACTGGCGATCAAGTCCGCGATCCGGGCAAAGTCCTGGTACATCACTCGGTCTTTGTCCATAGTGGCGCACACCGAACGAATTGCAGCATGAGCCATCTGTCCACGCTTCGAAGTCGTGAGCGGAGCCATGAAGTCCAGAGCCTGGGCCGCCGCCATGGCTTCAATCGCCATGGCATTGCGCGAGTTCTCCACGATGCGCCTCAGCTTCAGGGCGGCGGTCATTCCCATGGACACATAATCTTCCTTGTTGCCGGAAGTCGTAATCGAATCCACCGAGGCAGGATGCGCCAGCACTTTGTTCTCACTGACCAGCGAGGCGGCGGCCACCTGCGCCATCATGAATCCGGAATTCAGGCCTGCACCGGGAGCCAGGAATGGGGGCAGACCTTCATTCAGGGCCGGGTTTACCAGGCGCTCCAGCCTTCTCTCCGAGATGCCGGCGAGCGCGCTCAGAGCGATGCCCAAAAAATCAAGGACGAAAGCCAGCGGCTGGCCGTGGAAATTGCCGCCGGAAATGACGTCGGCGTCTGGGCTAGCGGAGCTTCGCTCCGCCGGGCGGACGGGGGCGTCCGCCCCTATCTGGGCACTTCTCAAAAAAACCAGGGGGTTGTCCACCGCGGAGTTGACTTCGGTCTCCATCACCTCGCGACAGTGGGCCAGGGTATCGCGCACCGCGCCGTGCACTTGCGGCATGCAGCGCAGAGAGTAGGCATCCTGCACGCGGTCACAGTCGCGATGCGAAGCGCGCAGCGAACTGCCTTCGAGCATCTTGCGCAAGTTGGCGGCCGTCCTGAGTTGGCCGGGGTGCGGACGGGCCCGATGGATGCGCTCGTCAAAGGCCACGTCAGTGCCCCGCAGCGCGTCAAGCGAGAGGGCGCCGATTACATCCGCAGTGTCGGCCAGGATTTCGGCCGCCAGCAGGGCCAGGATTCCCACCGCCAGCATCGCCTGCGTTCCATTGATGAGGGAAACAGCTTCCTTGGCTTCGAGCACCAGCGGCTTGATCTGGGCGCTGCGCATCGCTTCGCTGGCGGGAAGGCGCATCCCCTTCTCGGTGAAACATTCGCCTTCGCCGATCAATGCCAGGGCCAGGTGCGCCAGCGGAGCCAGATCGCCACTGGCACCCACGCTGCCTTGCGACGGGACCATCGGGATCACGCCGCGATTCAGCATTTCGCAAATCGTGTCGATGACGGCCCCGCGCACTCCGGAGTGCCCTTTGGAAAGCGAATTGGCGCGCAACAGCATCATGGCCCGGGTTTCGGCCACGGAAAGCGGCTCTCCGATACCGACAGCATGGGAGCGCACCAGGTTGACTTGCAGGTCGCGAATCTGATCACCCGCAATGTGAACGTCGGCCAGTTTGCCTACGCCGGTTGTGATCGCGTAGGAGACGCGGCTTTCCGCAACCAGCGCATCCACCACCGCGCGAGCGCGATCGACAGCCTCGCGGGCGTCGGGATCGAGCAGAACGGGACGGCGCTCGACCGCCACTTCCCGGACCGCTTCGAGAGTTAGATCTCTTCCGTTGATGTGCAAGGCTTTCAAGAGAGTTTCCGGATTCCAGTCTCGGGTTTCAAAGGCGGCCTTGTTTTCCCGTTGCTTCGCGAAATACTTTCAGGATGTTCGCCGGCAGTTGCGCCGGCTTCATCTTCGCGTCAAGAATCATGTGTGTGGTCTCGCCTTCCGCCAGCACTTCGCCGTCGCTGGCCCGCACCAGTTCGTAACCAAAGTGTATGAGGGACTCGCGGACGTTTCTCAGATGGGTGCGGACAATGATCTCGTCGTCGTAGCGCGCCGGCGCCTTGTAGCGGCAGCGCGCGTCCACGACCGGAATAAAACATCCGTGGTCGCGCTCCATGTCGCGATATGTGAATCCCAGCTGCCGCATCAGGTCGACGCGTCCGATTTCGAACCAGATGAAGTGATTGGCGTGATAGACCACGCCCATCTGATCGGTCTCCGCGTAGCGCACCCGCACTCGGCTCTCCGAGACCACGCTGCCGCCGTGCGCGCTCGCTTGCGGTGGGTTCACTTCGTGCTCCAGCGCGGTTTGCGCTTCTCCAGGAACGACGTGATGCCTTCCCGGAAATCAGCCGTGGTACGAATGCGCGCGTTGTCCTCGACGGCCTCGGCGATCTGATAATCGAGCTGTCCGGAGATGAATCCGTTGATCAGGCGCTTGGTCGCCCGCACCGACGACGGACTGTTCTCCATGAGCTGCAACGCCAGTTCACGCGCCCGTGCCATCAGACGCGGCGGATCGACCACTTCGTTGACCAGACCAATCGCATGGGCCTCTTCGGCGTTAAATAACCGTCCAGTCAGCAGCAAGTCGCGGGCAACTTTATGTCCCACCTGCCAGACCAGAATGGAAGAAACGATGGCGGGCACAAATCCGATCCGGACTTCGGTGTAGCCAAAGTTGGCCTCAGGCACGGCCAGAGTGAAGTCGCACATGGTGGCGAATCCGGTGCCGCCCGCGATGGCCGCGCCGTTCACCGCGGCGATGGTAGGCAGGGGAAAATCGTAGATGCGGCGAAAAATGCGAGCCATGCGGGAGGAGTCTTGCACGTTCTCATCGTGCGTCCTGCCCAGCAGGGCCTTCAACTCATCGAGGTCCATGCCCGCGCAAAAAGCCTTGCCCGCACCGGTGAGGATGGCGACCTGTGACGGCGATTGCTCGACCTCATCAAGGGCAGCAATTAGTTCGTCCACCAACACGTGACTGATGGCATTGCGCTTCTCCGGCCGGTTGAGCGTAATGGTGGCGACGCCGGAATCGAACTCGAGCTCAATGGTCTTGAATTCCATGGTGTCGTAAAACCGGTAATGGCAACTCAATCGGCAGCGGCCGACTCGGTGTAGCGGGCCCCCAGCTCCGCTGTAATCCGCAGTAATACATCCAACGGCTTCAGCGCCGGCAATTCTGCGCCTCTTTGTTGCAGCGCTTCCATGACTCTTTCGGTCGCGATATTTCCCACCAGGGCGTCCTGCGCAAAGGGGCATCCGCCCAGTCCGCCCAACACCGAATCAAAGCGGCGGCAACCCGCATCGTACGCGGCCAGAATCTTCTCCGCCGTCTGCTCGGGACGGCTATGCAGATGTATCCCGATCTCCAGATAGTCGAACTTTGAATTCACCGCCGAGAACAGCTCACGAATCTGCGCCGGTCCAGCCAGGCCTACAGTGTCGGCCAGAGAGATGGTGCGCACCCCGAGAGATTCGAGCAGGTCCACGGCATCAACCACTTCACCGATATTCCAGGGATCGCCGTAGGGATTGCCAAACGCCATGGAAATATAAACCACCGTGTCGAGGTCGGCCGCCTCCGCCTTGTTCTTGATCTTCTCCAGTTCGTCGATGGCATCTTCCAGGGTCTGATGCTGGTTGTTCTGCAAAAAAGTCGGCGAGACGGAATAGGGAAAGCCCAGCGTTCGCACCGCCTCGCTGTCGATCGCCCGCTGCGCGCCTTTCTCATTCACCACAATGCCGATAATTTCAACATCATCGGGCGGATCCAGTTCCTTCAGCACTTCCTCCGAATCGGCCATCTGCGGAACTGCCCTCGGCGAGACAAAGGAAACCGCATCAATGTGCTTGAACCCGGCGCTGATCAGAGCTTTCAGGTAGTCGGTCTTGATGTAGGCGGGAATCTGCCCCTTTAGCCCCTGCCAGGCATCCCGCGGACACTCGACGAGTTTTACGGAATTCGACATTCTTTAACCAGTCACAGATTTTCACGGATTTCACGGATAAATCTTTGTTAGTTCTTGCCCTGATCGGTGCTAATCCGTTTAATCCGTGGCGCCCTCGCCCTCATGTCTGCAGTACTCCCACCTTGAACTCGGGCACGTCCGGGTTCAGTGCGGCGGCCTCGAGCGCTTGCGTGATCGCATCGCGCGTCTCCACCGGGTCGATGATCTTGTCGATCCATAGCCGGGCAGCCCCGTAACGCGGGTCGGTCTGTTCGTCGTAGGTTTTCTTCACCGACTCGAACAGCTCCTTGCGCTCTTCGTCGCTCAACTTCTTGCCGCTGCGTTCCAGTTGCTTGATCTTGATTTCGACCAGGGTCCCGGCCGCGGAATCGCCGCTCATCACCGCATAGCGGGCGGTCGGCCAAGCAAAAACAAAGCGTGGATCGTAAGCTTTGCCGCACATGGCATAGTGTCCGGCGCCGAACGAGCCGCCCACGATCACAGTAATCTTGGGAACGACCGAGTTGGACACCGCGTTCACCAGCTTCGCGCCCGCCTTGATGATGCCGCTCCACTCCGCGTCGCGCCCCACCATGAATCCGTTTACGTCGTGAAAGAAGACCAGCGGAACCAGGTTCTGATTGCAATCCATGATGAAGCGGGCGGCCTTTTCGGCCGACTCAGTGTAAATTACGCCACCGAATTCGAGCCGTTTGTGGCCTTCGTGATCGGTCTGCTGGGCGTGCAATTTCTGGTTGGCCACAATCCCAACCGCGAAGCCGCCGATGCGCGCGTAGCCGCAAATTATGGTCTTGCCGTATTCAGCCTTGTACTCATCGAAGCGGCTGCCGTCCACGATGCGGGCCAGGATTTCCTTGGTGTCGTAGGGACGCGCCGGAGACGAATCATAAATGCCGTAAATTTCCTCGGCCGCCAGCGCGGGCGGCTGCGGCTTCCTCCGGTCCCAGGGCGATTGCCGGCGGTATCCCCACTTTTCGATGATGGCGCGGATGCGCGTGAGGCAAGCTTCGTCGTTGGGCTCGCGAAAATCGACTGTACCGCTGACCGCCGAGTGCATGGCGGCGCCACCCAGTTCATCGGCGGAAATCTTCTGACCGATGGCCGCCTGCACCAGCGCCGGCCCGGCCAGGAAAAGTCCGCTGCCGTCGGTCATGAGCACGTGATCGCACATCACGGGCAGGTAGCCGCCACCCGCGACGCACATGCCCATGATAGCGGCGATCTGCGAAATCCCCATGGCCGACATCACCGCGTTGTTGCGGAAGACGCGTCCGAAGTCGTCCGTGTCAGGAAAAACATCTTCCTGCAGCGGCAGAAAAACACCCGCGGAATCCACCAGGTAAACCGTCGGCACCCGGTTTTCGATCGAGATGTTCTGCGCCCGAATCACCTTCTTCGCAGTCATGGGAAAGAACGCGCCCGCCTTCACGGTGGCATCGTTGGCGATGATCATCACCAGCCGGGTCTGGATCCGGGCCAGCCCCGTGATGACGCCGGCTGCGGCAGCCCCTCCCCACTCTTCGTACATGCCGTGGGCGGCGTAGGCGCCAAGTTCGAAGAATGTTCCGGGATCAACCAGCAGATTGATGCGCTCACGCGCCGTGAGGCGCCCCTTGCTGTGCTGGCTCTCGATCGCTTTCGGGCCGCCGCCCTCGCGAATTCTCTCTTCTTCGTTGCGCACCTGCGAAACCAGGTCAGCCAGGAAGCGCATATTGGCTTCAAAGCGGGCTGAGGTGGGATCGATATGCGACTCGAGCACGGTGGAACTCGAGGGCGTTCCGGGATCAACGCGTTCGGTCATGAGTGGGTTCTGAAAGAAGTTACGGTATAACAGCGGAGCAGGACGGCGCAAACGAGCGTTTTAGGCGCGGAGAAGTAGGGCCGGGCCATTCCGGATTGAAGATTCTCCATTTTAGATTTAGGTACCAGAACGCTGTGTTGCCGCAAGGCATCTCAACCTGTCTTTTCCAGCCATCGTTCCAGGCGGCATCCGTCTTCCTCCAGCAGGAAGGTTCCCGTCCCAAAGCATTCGCCAAAAATGCGATGCGACTCCGAATCGCGCGCCGCCCGCGTGATCCATTGCTTTCCCACCTGATATTGGCTGGCGGTGAACCATTTTTGCGGCAGGACTTCGACCAGTCCCGCGCTTGGATAGATGACGTAGAGGGCGAAGGCCGGGCCGTCTGGGCTTTTAGCCGGATAGCTGGTGGGGACAATCAGTTCCTCCACCGTTTGCAGTTCAGTTGGCACTTCAAGCTTGTGCACGCCCGCGGCCAGGCCGAGTGAGACTTCAAACTCGGCGAGAGGCGCCGCAGCCGAGTAGATCCGCTCACTGGACGCTTTGAACCAGCCCGCAATCTCGGCCAGGTCGAACGCTTTGAGTTGATCGGGGGCGAAACAGGTAACGCGAATACTGCGGCCTTCGGGACACCACACGCCCAGGTTCGAGGGTGGTACGAAGAACGGCCGGCAATACGTATTCAGTGCGAGCCGCGGTTTGTCTGCCTCCTGTTCCAGTCCCAGAGTGACCAGATAGCCCAGCGGCCCCTCGCTGCCATGATGGGTCCACACGAGGCGCTGGCCGGATAGAGAATTGAATGTGGGAAAGGTCCTCCAGTACCAGGGGGTGGGCCCGACCGTGTGCTGCAGAATATCCTTCAGGCGGGAGGTGCTGATTTCAGCCATCAACTGGCCGTGGGGACGCCACGGGGTTTAACGTTGGCGCGAATGAACTGGACGATTTCGTCCATGGCCGTGCCCGGCTGGAAAATGGCGGCCACTCCGGCCTTTTTGAGATTTTCGATGTCCTGGTTAGGGATGATGCCGCCGACCACCACCAGCACATCATCCATCTTGTTCTGCTTGAGCAGGTCCATCACCCGGGGAACGATAGCGTTGTGCGCTCCGGAAAGAATCGACAGGCCGATGACGTGAACGTCTTCCTGAAGCGCGGCGTTCACAATCATCTCCGGCGTCTGCCGCAGGCCGGTGTAAATGACCTCCATACCCGCATCGCGCAACGCGCGGGCGATCACTTTGGCTCCGCGATCGTGCCCGTCCAAGCCGGGTTTGGCCACCAGCACGCGGATCTTCAGGTCTGCCACGCCTTCCATTTAACCACAGTGACCCGGGAGGCACACAATCGCAAGATGGCGGGCGTGAATGCAGATGTCAGATTGCCGATGTCAGAATCTCGGATGTCAGATTCTAGATCTCAGTTCTCAGATTTGCCGCTGGGCATGAAAAATCTGCAATCTAAAATCTGCAATCCCTACATGGTCTTTATGTCCAGGCTTCGCCACAAATACCAGCAGGCCACTGAGCGGTATGGTTCCCACGGTTTCGCGATTTTCGTCATCACTTCGGGCTTGGGCATCTTGCGCTTTTTGTAATACTTCCTGATCGCCATCTGGATGCCGTAATCTCCGGTGGGCAGCACGTTGGGACGGCGCAGGGTGAACATCAGAAACATGTGCGCGGTCCACACCCCCACGCCTTTGACCTGGGTCAGGTGCTTGATGACTTCGTCATCGGTCATGGCAGGCAGACGCGAGAAATCCAGCTCTCCGCGGGCGGCGCGTCCCGCCATGTCCTTCAGGTAGGACGACTTCTGTTTGGAGAGTCCCACCGAGCGCAGCTGCGCGTCCGTCAGTTTGAGGATACCTTCTGGCAGGAGCGGTTCACCTGCCAGGGCGGCGAAGCGCTTGAAAATGGTTACCGCCGCCTTGCCATTCAGCTGCTGATATACGATGGCTTCCGCCAGGCTGTGAAATTCCGGCGGGCCAAACTCCATGCGAAACGGCCCGACCTGATCGATGATGGCGGCAAGTATCGGGTCGGATTTTTTCAGATGATTGATAGCTTTGCGCATGTACTGTTCTTGGACGCGAACCGGCTCCGGGAAGATAGCAGAGCCAGCTGCTGAAATCTCAGGAAAGATACTGCACAGTTTGCCTGATCAACTCCGCCGTGCCCTGGTAGGGATCGCCGGCATCGTCCCATTCCATGGAACAATAGCCTTTGTAGCCGTGCTGCTTCATAACACCGAATGTCTTCGCCATATCCACGTGCACGGTGATGCCCTTGCTGTTGGTCTCGGAGGACTTCACGTGTGAAATGCAGTAAGCCCTTCCGAACATGGCGTCGATTCCGCGATATGCGTAGTCGGGGTCCCGGGCGGCGAGCGTGTTGCCAAAGTCCGGCAGGGTGCGCAGCCAGGGATTGTTCACCTTATCGACTAGCGCCACCAGGAAAAACGGATCTTCGCTTACTGGGTTGTCATTCTCGAGAGTGACAACGATGTTCTTCGTCGAGGCATACTCAGCTACTCGCGCCAGGCTCTCCGCGGTGCGACCCAGGTCCGGCTGCGAGTCCTTCGCGCGTGGAAGATTGGTACGAATGCTGGGCGAGCCGATCTCGGCCGCGTTATCCACCCACCGCTTACTGAAAGCGATGGCCTGCTCGCGCTCGGACCGGTCGATCGCGTAAGGGCTATGCTCGCCGTCCACCGCGATGTTCACCACCGCCCCTCCGGCTTTGTCGACGGCCGCGCGAAATTGTGCCAGATACTTCGGATCAGTAGAGGGAAAATGTCCGGTCCAGGGCTCGATCTTGTTGATCTGGAATTTATCGATCACGTGGGCGGCGAAGTCTTTCAAGTCCATAGGCTTCGCGGCTTTGCTCTCCTCTCCCGCGATGAACTCGCGGAAGGGATAGGACGCGATGGCGATGCGTTCCCGTGGCTGCGAAGGAAATCGCAGGCTGGGAGCGGGGCCGGCGCGGGCCAGGACGGGGACCAGCGACACCCCGGCCGCGGTGGCCGCGCATTGTTGCAGAAAGCGTCTTCGAGTGGTCGTCAAGCGAAACAGTTTAACAGAGACCGTGGGCCCTGGATTCCAGCGGGAAGTTTGTGTTTAACTCGATAAGCTTCGCCCAAATTCCAAAAGGCCCTCATGATCACCATCGTTTCCGGCTTGCCCCGTTCCGGCACTTCGCTCATGATGCAGATGCTGGCCGCGGGCGGCATGCCCATCCTCTCCGACGGAGAACGCCGGGCTGATGTTGACAACCCGCGAGGCTATCTGGAGTGGGAACGCATCAAGCAGTTGCCCAAGGACCCTGGTTGCATTGCGGAAGCGGAAGGCAAGGTGGTAAAAGTGATCTCTCAACTTCTGCTTTCCCTTCCCCCGCGCCATGAATACAGGGTCATCTTTATGCAACGGCCCTTGCCCGAAGTGATGGCGTCCCAGGACGAGATGCTGCGGCGGCGAGGGAATTTCAATCCCGGGGAAGACAATTCCGTGGTGACGCGCGCTTTCCAGGACCACCTGTCCGATGTTTACGGCTGGCTCAATGGCAAACCCCACGTAAAGGTGAGCCGGGTGCAATATCACGCTGTCTTGCGCCAGCCCAGGCAGACGGCGGAGATAGTGGCTAAGTTTTTGCAAGTCCCCCTCGACATCGAAGCCATGACGAAGCAGGTGGACGGAACCCTCTACCGACAGCGTAGCAAATAGCTTATCTGCGCCGGTGTGGCCGCGGGCGACTCGCCCGCGAAAGCTGTCGCGGTCAGCCCTTGCCAGGCGCAAGCTGAAAACCGATTTTCCGCTTCGACCGTTCCTCGGGAACCATGAGCTCCTTGATGGCTTCGATGATGTCCTGAATTGAGGCGTCATGGGTCTCCAGACGGCGGTCCAACTCGTTGATTTTGGCGGCGAGCTGCCGGTTCTTGGCCAGCATCTCGCGCATGCGAACGAAAGCACGGACGACGAAAACGCTCATCTCGATGGCCTGCGTGGAGTTGAGCACGGTTGCTACCATGATCGCGCCGTGCTCGGTGAAGGCGAAGGGAGCATAACGGCGTCCGCCGTGCCTCTTACTTGAGGTTGCAATTTGCAACCTCAAGATTTCATCCTCTTTGGCGCTTAGTCGAAACATGAAATCGGCGGGAAAGCGCTCCTGGTTGCGATTGACCTGCTGGTTCAAGCGCTTGACGGTGACACCGTAGAGTTCAGCGAGATCGCTGTCAAGGATCACCCTCTGGTGGCGGAGGATCAGGATTCGCGATTCCACCGGTATGGCGAGTTGTGCCGGATGTTTTGGCATGAGACTTCGGAAAGTATAGCGGATGGTTTGAGGTCGCAATTTGCGACCTCAAGATTCGTGGGGTGTCGGTTTGAGGTCACAATTTGTGATCTCAAAACTGCCAGCGGTTCGGAGGGGCACAGAAGGCGGGCGAGGGCGCCCGCCCCACACCTCACACAATTCTCACCAGTAGACTATGTGACGCTCACTTCGGTGTAGGTGCCGAACACTTGGCGCAGGGCTTCGCAGATTTCGCCTACGGTGGCATAGGCCCGCACCGCGTCCACGATGTAGGGCATGGTATTGGCCGACGAGATATCTCCGTTTGGCGAGGTTCGCGGTTCCTGGGACGCAGCTTTTTTCAGGGTGTCCAGGCGCCGCTGGACTTCTTCGTTGGAACGGCGCGCGCGCAGGGCTTTGAGCTTGTCCGATTGATGCCGGGCAACGCCTTCGTCGATGTACAGGGTGTGCGGCGGTTCTTCCTCGATGACGAACTCGTTCGCTCCCACAATGATTTTTTCTTTGGCTTCGGCCGCGCGCTGGTATTGGTACGAAGCTTCAGCCACTTCTTTCTGGGGATAGCCGCGCTCGATGGCCTTCACCATGCCACCCATGGCGTCCAGTTTGCCGAAGTAGTCGAAGGCGCCTTTTTCCATTTGCAGCGTTAGAGTTTCGAGGAAATATGACCCGCCCAGGGGATCAACCGTCTGGGTCACTCCCGATTCGTAAGCGATGATCTGCTGAGTGCGCAACGCGATGCGCGCCGCTTCCTCGGTAGGCAACGCGAAGGCCTCGTCGTAAGAATCCGTGTGCAGCGACTGGGTGCCGCCCAGCACTGCCGCCATGGCCTGCAAGGCCACCCGCGCGATGTTGTTCATGGGCTGCTGCGCGGTGAGTGAGACACCTGCCGTCTGGGTGTGAAAGCGAAGCAGGCGGCTGCGCTCGTTCTTGGCCTGGAAACGGTCTTTCATCACCTGGTACCAGATCTTGCGCGCGGCCCGGTACTTGGCGATCTCTTCGAAGAAGTCACTGTGGGCATTGAAGAAAAAACTGAGCCGCGGCCCGAAATCATCGACATCGAGGCCGCGCCGCCGGGCCCACTCCACGTATTCGATGCCATCGTACAGCGTGAAAGCCAACTCTTGCAGCGCAGTCGAGCCCGCCTCGCGGATGTGGTATCCGCTGATTGAAATCGTATTGAATTTTGGGGTGAACCTGGAACCAAACTCGAAGGTGTCCACCACCAGGCGCATCGAAGGCGCCGGAGGATAGATGTATTCCTTCTGGGCGATGTACTCCTTGAGGATGTCGTTCTGCAGCGTGCCGGATATTTTCTTCCAGTCCGCGCCCTGCTTTTCCGCGACCACCAGGTACATCGCCCACAGGACTGAAGCCGGCGAGTTGATGGTCATCGAAACGGTGGTTTTTTCCAAGGGGATGCCGCCAAACAGGATCTCCATGTCCTCGAGCGAATCGATGGCGACGCCGCACTTGCCGACTTCGCCTTCGCTCGCGGGATGGTCGGAGTCATACCCCATCAGCGTTGGCAGGTCGAAGGCCACCGACAATCCCCCGCCGCCGCTCTCGAGCAAATACTTGTAACGCTGATTGGTTTCCTCCGGCGAGGCAAAGCCGGAGAATTGCCGCATGGTAAAAAGTTTCCCTCGATATCCACTGCCATGAATGCCACGGGTAAACGGCGGCTGCCCGGGGTGGCCCAGGTACTTCTCCGCACTCCAGTCCTCGGGCAGATCAGCGGCGGTATAGAGGCGGCGAACCGGAGTGCCGGAAATGGTAGTGAAGCGGGCCTGGCCGTGCTCGTCGCGATTAATGCCGGTGGGTGCGCCAATAGATTTCTCGGGTGATTTCTCCAGAGTCGGCAGGAGGTTTTTTTCCGCCCATTCTTTTTCGCCCGGCGAGGGATGGCGGCCATCAAACACATCGGCAATCGGGCTTTCCGCCACTTGCGGTTTGGCAGGCTTCTTATCGGGCACGGGCACTCCGCCTGCTTCCGATCATAGAGGAGGCCAGTACGCCGGGCAAGGCACCAACGTGCAAGCGGAATCACATGTGGGTCGGACACTCTTGTCCGACGCCTTTGACTTTTATTTTGTGATCCATTGCCAGGCTGCCTACCGGGACAATCCCGTCAAGAGCCAAGACAAAATCCGATTCAAAAGCGTCGGACAGGAGTGTCCGACCCACACTGTGTCTATCGACTAGGGTCCCACCACGGGAGGCGTGGGCGGACCATCGTCGCTGCTTTCGGGATCGGGCTTGGGCACTCCCGGAGGTACGATGTTCGCCTTGGTAAGCCCGCTACCGTCGTCCCCCAGAGATCGAGCCTGCACCGTCATTCCCGACGCTTTGCGCAAGTCCCTCAGAATGTCCTGCCGGTCGTGGCCGGCGTATTCGCGGGCAAAACGGGTAAGCGCCTCGGTCAAAATATCGTGGTGATGCAGCGCCTCCAGGCCCGGCTCGCGCGTGATGTTCAGCCACAAGCGGTGCACCAGGTGGACGTCTTCGGTTTTCAGCGACGGCGTGTGCGGACCAATGTGGAAGGTGTCCACCTTCAGATCGGGGTAGATAACCTGGAAAATGAATTGCCGCTTGGGCTCGGGCATGGCCTCCCAGGCATGGCCCAGATAGAAGGCCTGTTCCTGGGCGCTCATCTTGCTGGAGAGGCCTGAGACCACGGCGGAACTTTCCAGATTGTTGGCGGTCTGCACAATCGCCGACCAGGGATCGCGCGCGGGCACCACCAGCAGCGAAACGTGCTTGCCGAAGTTTTCTGCTACCGACACCGCGCGGGTGAACAGCTGCTGCTCGTAGTCGCTGAAGATCTGCTCGGTGGAAAGGTCATAGGCGGCGGTGCCGAACTGGCTTACCCGGGCCGACATCACCACGATGTCCTGTTCCTTGGTGTCGATCCGCTCCAGCACCCACTTGAGGTGATTCAGCGTGTTGTAATCGCGGACCGTCACCATCACATTCCCGGCGCGGATGCCCAGCCCGGAGCGCTCCACGGTGTCGCTTTGCAGCAGCTGGAAGTGTTCCTTCATGTGCTGCTCGGCCAGGGCATGCTTGCTCCGGTTGAGGCGCTCGGAAACCGTGAAGATCAGGAAGAACGCGCCCGCGAAACCGAGACCGGCAACCGTGGCGATTGACTTGGTGAACAGGTTCAGGATGGCCGTGCAAAGCAACACCAGAAAGACCGAAAACAGTCCAACCGGTATTTCATGGCCGCCAATCGTCAGGTTGGGTGGGACTTTCCAACCGCGCTCGCCTTTGTACTTGATGCGCAGCACCAGCATGGCAAGGCTGTTGAAGGTGAAACTCCAGATCACACCAAACGCATAGGCCTCGCCCAGCAGATACACGTTGCCGCGGCTGACCAGAATGGTGAAGATCTGCAGAATCACAACCAGGTTGACAATCCGGTATGTGGTACCAAAGCGCGGATGCGGCTGCCGGAACCAGTCGGTAAGAACGCCGTCTTCCGAAATGCGGTTGAGAACGCCGTTCGAACCGATGATTGCGGTATTGACCGCACCCGACAGGATCAAAAAGCCCACCACCACCACGAAGGCCCGGAAAGCCAGCCGCAACAGCAGCGGGCCGTACTCGTACATGGCCAGGCCGGCAATAAGATTGTCTTTGTAAACCGGGACTCGCACCGCGTCCGGAATAATCATCACGAACAGCAGCGCCGTGAGCCCGGTAAAGACGAAACTGTAAATCGCGATAATGATGGCGGCCCGCTTCAGGTTCTTCAGCTTGGGATGGGCCAGCTCGCGATTAACCTGGGCCAGCGATTCCTCTCCGCTCATGGCCAGCACGGAATGGCCAAATGCGATCAGGATGCCGAGAATGGCGAACTTCGAGGCCAGCCCGTGGGCCAGGTCAGTGTGTTTCAGGAAGCCGAGGGCCTCCTCGCTGAACTTCAGGCTATCGGCAGTGGGCAGCGGCACCGTCTGGTATCCCTGCTTCATCAGCGTCAGTGCAGACCAGCCCAGCAGGATGACCACCATCACCGTGGTGATCTGCATGACCCGCAGTGCCTTCTCGCTGGATTCCTGAATCCCCTTGGTGTTCTGCCACCAGAAGTATGTGGTCACGGCCAGGGCGAACACGACTGAAGTCCAGTTGACGTCCAGGTGCGGCGTCCCGTGAAACAGGTTGTGCATGGCCTGCGGAATCCAGCCGTGGGCGTCGGCCGTCGCGAAGGTATCGTTGATCAGCCCGGCAATGTACTGCCCCGCCGAAACCCCTGAAATCGGGCCGGTCAGGATGTAGTCGAACATCAGGGCGGAAACGCTGACCTTGGCCAGGGTCCCGCCCAGCGCTTCTTTGACCACGCGGTAAACCCCGCCGCGGACGAACATGGAGCAACTCTCCACGTAAACCGCCCGCACGGCGAAGGAGAACAGCATCACCGCCACGATGAACCAGGGAGCGGATTTCCCGATGGCCTGCTCCGCGATGCCGGCAGCGTAGAACGCCGACGATCCCAGGTCGTTCAGCACAATGGCAGCCGCACGCCAGTAGGAGATAAACGTCAGCATCACTGAGGTCGCGACTACGATGCGAACGCGATCAGTGGTTGAGCCTCCGGGTTGTAAAGGAGACGCCATTGCGAGGCGGGCTAGCTGATGTCCGAATCGTTACAGAACAGCAGCGCCCCGATTGATTCCACGCCCCGGACCAGTACGGTCTCGGAGACCGGAACTCCCTTGGTGCATAAGAACTGTAGCAGAAGAATTCTATCCCTGAGGAGAGGCCCCATACGCGTCCACATGTTAGCCCATCAGGACATCACGGCATAGATGGAAAAAGCGAATGTGCCCGATCGGTGTAGAACCGGACCTCGGACGTCAGGGCCCAAGGTCTGAGGTCCGACATCCGAAACGTTTGCTATGCTTGCAACGTGTGGCGGATGCGTAAGAG
>JBARIF010000189.1:0-6032 GCA_049799615.1 Terriglobales bacterium | reverse complement strand
CTGCAACGCAACCTGATCTACACGGGGATCACGCGGGGCAAGCGGCTGCTCGTGCTGATTGGGCAGAAGAAGGCGCTTGGGATCGCGGTCCGCAATGACCGACCGCAGAAGCGGTATTCGGGGCTGCTGGTTAGTCTGAGGGGCGGCGGGTAGGCAACAATCACGATTGCGCCCTATGGAACACGTAAAAGAACACTGCCACACTGAAGCAGGCAAACGCATAGACGAACCACGGGAACAGCATTACCGGAGGAGCCAGTCCCCGCAGGACGTTGAGTGCGGTGGAGACGAACGTCCACACTAAAAGAACCGTTGCCAGAATCGTTCCGATCAGTGCCAGCAATCCTGCATTCTTGAGTGTCATGGTCGGAGTATGAAGGCTGGCAGCGTCATCCGCAACCCGGCTGCTGTCCCCAGCTTCCCAAGTGCAATAATTGACGCCCATAGGTTGCGGTCGTGAAAAACGGGCAGGGAGCAACGTGCGCTACTGGTGGGTAAACCAAAACCAGACGTATCGGCAGGAGATCGAAGGCGGTTATCTCTGGTCGCCGAAGCGCAACGCCAACGGAGCGCGAAACCCGTTTTATGAATTCATGCGCGAGGTAACGCCGGGGGACCTTGTTTTCTCTTTTGTCGATACCCGGATAGTCGCTATTGGGATCGGAGCGTCCTATTGCTATGAGAGTCCAAAACCCGCCGAATTCGGTGGAGTCGGATTGAATTGGGAAGCAATTGGCTGGCGGGTACGGGTCAATTTCGTTTCGCTTGAGAACAAGATTCGTCCTAAAGACCACATCGCCTTGCTTAGAGACTTGCTGCCTTCTCGCTATTCCCCATTACAGGAGTCCGGGAACGGAATTCAGTCCGTCTATCTGACGGAATTACCCCACGATCTTGCGGACGTACTCATCGGCCTGATTGGTAGAGAGGCGTCCATCTTGAGCGACCGCAGCGCCGGATCAGAACCACAGAAACCTATGCAGGTCGAAAATGCCGATCTGGAAATGTGGGAGCATCACATCGAGGCCGAGATCGAATCTAATCGTCAACTTCTAGAGACTGAGCGTGAAGCACTCATTGTGGCTCGACGGGGACAGGGTCTTTTCAAGCAGCGGGTCATGCAGGTCGAGAACCGATGCAGAATCACGGGCGTTACGAATCCGATCCATTTACGAGCTAGCCACTGCAAGCCTTGGCGGGATTCAAGCAACGAAGAGCGGATCAACGGCGAAAACGGACTCCTGTTGACCCCGACAATCGACCACCTCTTTGATCGCGGTTTCATCAGCTTCGAAGATTCGGGGGTGCTGGTCGTCTCACCCGTTGCGCATGCTCCCTCCTTGAGCCTGATGGGCGTGGCGACGGACCACATCATCAACGTCGGAACATTTACTCAGGGCCAGAAACAATTTCTTGATTACCATCGAGAATCGGTTCTATTGCAAGCCCGCCACATCAAACAGGGATGATGCAGGAACTCCTTACCGGAAAGGACCGAGTAACATGAAGCCTGTGAAAAGCTACTTCCGAGTCATGCTGGGACAGAAGAGCATCTACGCAGCAGAATGCTTCGCCGGAGCTTCGCTGTGTAGACGCTATACAGCCTGTCAGTCGAATCAAATACAGGGTAGGGACTGCGTTCGTTCTGGACGGGGTTCCGTAGGCAGTCGGCAACCGCTCGGCCCGACTTCAAGCGATATCGAATTAGCTGACCCGCGACCGCATTCTTGGTGCGCTGCTCGAAAGAGTGCTCCGATAATAGCTGATTTCCTCTTGTACCTCTGATGAGGTCATATTCCGCAAGTACTTTTCAACCAGCTTTTCCGCTTCGTGCAGACCTTCAACTTCAGCGACCATCTGCTCCTGATTTCGTTTGTGGTCAACTCTGTAAATCTGATAGTAATTCCGAGGAGGGCGATGCATTTCTACGCCTCAATGTGGAACCTTACTTTGAATTCGGATCGACCGCTTTGGGACGAGCTTCCTCACACATGAATGAGTGACGTGGTAGCGACATTCTTTACCGTAACGGTTTCAGTTTAGCTAGCTTCGTCGGGCGAGGAGCCGAAAGTTGGGTGCGGCTCATGTTGAACAGGTTTCCTGACGGGGGTGCCACCTAGATTCTGCCGTTCCAACCACGAAGCTATATTCGTTCGCAGAACTCTAAGACCGCTCATGGCATTGACGAGAGCTGCCCTTTCCTCATCGGTGCCACCGTGGCCTTGAGAAAGCACCAGCCGCCTCTGGTGTATTTCAGAGTCGGCTGTCTGAACGCGCTCCTGCACCTTCGTCCAATCGGTTTCGAGCAGGGCCGCTTGATATGACTCTTGCCAGCTATAGCTGGTCGGGACTCTGATCTCCCGGTAAGGATCGACTAACCTTTGACTGATAGCCATTTTGACGCTCCGTAATTCTGCGCAGACTGTCCAGCGTGGTCAAAGCATCTCGCAAATCGTCTTGTTCGCCATTCAGCGGTTTCGTATGACCGTCTTCGATGCGATCAAGAACGGCATTGCGAGCTTGGGCGATCCGTTCAAGCAATTTCACGGGGTTGGTTTCGAACAAAGCAGCTTGGCAAAGCTGTCGCCAGTCTTGGAGAACGTGCGTCTGTTTATTGCTCATCTGTCCGTTTTATAGAATGGACGCAGCGTCACCGTCAACTCCTTTGTTTGTAAGCGATTACATAGCATCTGGGTATTTATTTCTGGATAGTGAACGATATCCCGACGACGGGATCAGTAATACGATTCTGGCGTAGCAATAGGCGCTTATTCGGCTGTCTGCCGCCTGCAATGAGGACAGGTGAACATGCTAACCAGTCCTGTCGGGCATGTCGGAAAGCGGGAATGGGTGACGCTCATTTCGGACAGGCTTCCTCACGCATGAAGTCGCCACGTGGTAGTCATAGCACTGACCGCAGAACGAATCCCCGCAGCACTCCACACGGCAGTCATCGCAGACCGCAGCTCCGCAGTCAGCACATCTTGCCACTGCAGTCTTGCCACATGGCATAGCGATGTCACTATCGCTGTATCCGTATTCGATTTGGCAAGAGATATTCATCCGCAAATCGGATTCAGCTTACGGCCATTGCTTTTTGCCTTGGTCTTGCCACCCACTGTGGTCGGGTTGTGGAGTCGCATTTACTGCACGCGGCAATGTCAGCTGCTGGTCATCTTCGGCTTCCCCGTCTTCCGATAGAAGAGGAGCTACTACGCGCAATGTCTCAACTTCCTTTTCCAGCCTCGACACCTCAAGCTCTTTCTGTCTCAGGACTTCATAAACGTTCTTCATGGGCACGTCACTCCTAAACAAAGCTAACACGACTACGGGACTACACCGTTACATTCGCAGATTCTTGCCCGCACACCTCGTTTACCAGCTGGATAAACCGATGCGTGTCGAGAAAATAGTTTGGATACGCCCTTTTCAGTGCAGCGAAGGAACTAACCGAAACCAAAACGGCATCGTGTTGCCCGCCTTTGAGCATCCCACGCTCGACATCCAGATAGTCGGTATTGGCTTGAGAGAGCTGATCGAAGTTGTAACTTGTTACTCGTATCTGACGTCGAGAGGTGTCCAGTTCCAGTAGGAAATAATGTTGGTCTTTGGTTGCACCGATTCGTTGCGGGGCGTCCACAGCGGCAGCATAAAGTTCAAGATGTCTTATGGCGTCTAGCTGTTCGGCGTATTGACGCAACTCTTGCCGTAGTTCCGCTGCGCCAGTTGGAGTGTCCGCAACCAACGGCGTTTTCTCTTTCATTGCAATGTAAGTCGACATCAAAGCGAAAAACCGCCGCCACACCTCTGGCCCTTGACTCGATTTCAGTGCATGTCCGATAAACGTTCCAACAGTTTCGACAGCGGTTGCCCACGTGTGCTGCAACTGTGACCGCAATTGAATTTCGATCCTCAATCCGTTATAGCAACGGTGCCTTTTGGCAGAACTGCGATACCTATAGACCAAATGAACGCAGCGATAGCCGTCGCTTTTCGGGTGAGTAATGTAGTCGTATTCACGTATCAGTTCGGCTCTGTGTGGATTTCGCTTGGCACTTCTCTTGTAAATAGAGGCTAAGCGCCTAACAGTCGTGATATTTCGAACAACCGCACGGCAGCCACCAATGTCATGCATCCGTGAAAGATGCATCGTAGGGAATCGGCTTAGTTTGGCTTCAATCGAAGACATGCGCTTAATGCGCTGGGCTGTGATGGCACGACTGTCCAACCCGAGAGCGCGACGACGCAACGCTACATGAAATGAATTAAGAGGAAAGCTGTGAGAAGAACGCCAATTGTTAATTATGAGAAGGTCATCCACAATGTCGCCGTAGCTCTCCATGTGTCCAGCAGCGAGATTTCGGCCTGATCGATCAACCTGTCCTCTGGCAAATCTTGGAGTCGCGTATGTCACAAGAGTTTCCTAATGCATTGTATCTGTCATGGTGCGCGAAACGGGAATCACTGGAAACTCAAGAACTCCAAGACCCCTTCAAGATGAGCCCTCGCCGTTCACGTACATTGAATGGCGAACATACAGCGAAACTGCTAAACTGCCTGCGTGGACGAATCCCGTAAACGCGTGCGAGGGATTATGGCTTCAATCCTTGCAGCGCGAAAACTGACTCAGTACGATGGAGGGAAGCGGGTTCGTGCAAGGCTGAAGCTGTGCCATATGTCCGACCGCTGTTAGGGCGTCTTAGGTTTCACTCACGAAAAACCCGCTGGCGTGTAACCAGCGGGTTCGTTTGGACTTGACAATGATTATGCGAAGTGACCTTTGATGGACCCCCCATGAGTCGCCATGAGTACTTGAGTGTTGAGTCCAAGACAGGGCACCTCGATCCAGCCCCAGTCTCCGAACATGTTCTCGATATACGCGTCAAGGTGCCCTCCTACCGAAACCGATGCCACCCAGTGATATATCATCACGCCAAAGTAAACATCCTTGTTCGAATCGATGGCCGCACTGAGGCCGAGATCATTACAGATACCGTACGTCTGAAGCGTGGTCGAATAGGGTACTTTGGGACTGTGCACGTCCACAAATACCTTCGTCGCACCGGAGCCGCCCAAGGATTGTTCTTGGAATTGGTTCAACTGTTGGTACATGAACGTACTGATCTCGAAATGAGCCTCAGTGGTTTCCTCAAAGAACACCGGCTTATCGACCCACACATCCATGTTTCCGATTGACACCATTGGGGCGACGCTGATGGCGCTCAACGTCCCGCCGAAATAAGTATGAGGTATGCGGAAGACCATATACCCGATGACGAGAGCGCCACGGCTGGAGGGGCTATCCACACATGGAATGTCCTTCATAGCAGTGGGAATGTTCTCGAACTGGTACCAATCAGTCACTTCCGTGATCGAGTGCAATCGGTTGATTGGAATCTTCTGAGCGGGGATATTATTCAGAAATCCGACCCTCGACATACCCACGTCTTGATAACTTCCCTAGGCTTCTCCCCAGCTGTCCAGCTGGTGATGAGGGCCATTGCCTGCTATCATTCCCATAAAGTGACTTTCAACGGGATCGCCGACCAACGTGTAGGGCCAGACCAGCGCAGTATTCAAAAACTGAAAGCCTACGGGCGGTTTTGGACCGGCGAAGCCATGTGGCAGCTCTAACGACATTTCCCGTCTGTGTCTAACTTGCTGTGCCAGCCTTACAAACTCCTGGTATTTGGCTGGGTCGATCAGTCCTGATTCGATCCTGGCTTTCTGCTCGGCGGCTAGCGCTCTCTCTTGTTCATCAAGATCAGACATGATCTTCTCAGCCAAAGCCTTACTCTTGATTTCGAAGAACTCACGAAACGCGGTAAGCTCCGGGCTGGCAAACCGAGCCTGTTGATCCGAAATCGACGGGCCGGAGATAAGTGATTTCATTGTCTTGCTCCTTTCATTCGGCAAAGTTTCGCGTGGACTATTGCGCGATTCTGAGATTGAAATCTTCGTTTGATTTGCGCTCCTCATGGCGCGAGGAGACTGACATTTCTCGATGTACTGAAGCTCACGCCTATCAGACC
>JBARIF010000188.1:0-3654 GCA_049799615.1 Terriglobales bacterium | reverse complement strand
AGGCTCTCGGTCGCGAGCGAGTCGAGGAAAGGCGTGGTGGGGAGCGGATAGCCGAGAAAGCCGGCATGGTCGGCCCGGAAGCAATCCACCGTGATCAGCACCAGCGATCGCGGAGGCTTCATGCTAGCTTGCTCCCGGCGTAGCGCATTTCCACTTGCCCTTGCCTTGCTTGACCTCAACCGATACCGGCCCGCGCGGACCTTTGAACTTCCCCCGGCTCACCAGTTCGTACACGTCCAGGTCGTGCAGGTAAAGCAGGTTGGGATGTTTCGCTTCCAGAGCGCCCAGAAATTCGTCCAGCACGCGCAAGGCAGGACCGCGAAAATCTTTCAACGAAGAATGGAAATTGATGGAGTGTATGGAAATAATCGCCGGGATGCCGCGTTCGAAGCAGCGTTCCGCCAGTTGCATATATTTTTCCAGTGAGAGGCCGCGCTCGAAGGGCTCAACGTCGATGGTGCGGTGCAGGTTCAGCATCCCACACTCGTCCATGTGGGGAGGCAAGGCGCCGCCACTGCCATTCTGCGCCACCAGGAGGCCGGACCGTGACCATGCCCGGCGCGTGTCGTCGTTCGCCCGATATCCGGGAGCGCAAGCCGACAACGGAGCCGTACCGAAGAAGTTTTGAAATTCCCGCGCCGCTTCCGCAATCAGAGTTCCCTGGATATCGGTCTCCAGAAATCCGGCCTTCGGTTTTTCAGGATTGCAATACTCGTAGCCGATCCAGGGCATGCGCCAGTAAATGTAAGGCGTCTCCGCCTTCCACAAAGTGTGCAGCAAGTTGTTGCGGTCTCCGTGTACGGTCAAGGCACGCGCTACTGCCGGGCGACAGAAATGGGTCAACCCATGCAGCGCCGGATAAAAGACATCGTCCGAAATACCCTGGCGGTAAGCTTCAAATAGTCCCGGTCGTTTCCAGGCGCCGGGCAGACCCTGGCTCAACGGTAACAGTTGAATATCTTGAAATCCTTTCTCCGTGATCTTCTGGAAATCCAGGTTGGCCAAAAGAAAATTCATCACCATGCAGGCCGGACGCCCGGTAGCATCGCGATGTCGCTTCAGCACATCCCGCAGCGCGATCACATCGTCGGCGGTTTCGAGGGAGTAATAATCGTAGGGATTCTCACCCAGGTGAATTCCGCTGGCGCGCAGCTGCTCGTATCCCTCACGGTCGCGCACCCCCACGCGCCCCCAGTCATCGCTCTGCAGGAGAACCAGGGGACGACTGAATCGGAGGTCACGCACCTCGGGCTTTGCGCCCCATGCTCTCAGCGTGTCAATGAATTTGAGCATCCAAGTGGAAACCGATCGCCTGCGCGTTCCGTCAATAGCGATTCATCTGGCCCAGGAAGTATGGTGCAGGGCCGACTCTACTTTCGGGCCCAGGCACAATAATTCCCCGCCATCTGATCGTTCGTGCTCAAGGACAACTTTTCCAGGCCCAACCCCGCAATATTAACCAACGGAAAGACCGTCAGCTGCAACAATCGTCGCACAATTTCATACTTGGCGAAAATATTGAGACCAGAGTTGATCAGCCGGCAAAATCCGCCCAGACTGAATACTTCCGGAACAATCTCCACCTGGGAGAAGGGCGCAAGGACCGAGCGCAACCCGGAGCGCATGAACCGCCAATGTTCGTCTTCCACAAAACGAGGGCTGACCGCCCCGACGCTCATCAGCAATACGCCTCCCGGCTTCAGAACGTCGTACACCTGCTCGGCGGCGAGATGAGGTCTGGGAAAGTATTCAAACACGCCTGTAGCAATGACCAGGTCAAAAGTATTGGCGCGGAAAGGCAACGCTTCTCCCTTCCCGACCACGTTCACGAGCAGAGTGGAGACCACATCGGTCGCGATGTATTGCCCGACTCTTTCCTGCAGCAGCGGGCGATAGGGCTGATACCGTCCTCCGATATCCAGCACCCGCAACTCCTTCCCGGGGATTTGTCCCATCCAGTTTGAAATCAACTGCGCCCGCCGGCGCAGCACGAGATAATTGGGATTGGTGATCGAAGGACGAAGTCGATCCTGCGCCAGCTTCTGCAATTCCTCTAGCGAGTAGTCCTTTCCCACCTTCCCCCCATGGAATGCCTTTGAAACCTCTGTGCGCCCTCAGAGATAGCCCAGGTCGCGAAGTCTCTCTTCAATCACGCGCTGCTCGGCTTCATCCATTTTTACGGCGTCGTCGCGCAGCAATTCGCGTAAGAGAAATGTAAGGAACTGCTCGAGGTTGCCGTACGGAGCCGCGAAGCGCCGCTCCACCTCCTCGCACAGGTCGGCGGGCAAATGTACGTCACGCAGAGGGTTCGGCATCAGGCGTTTACTCCGGCGCCCACCATGCCGCGCACCCGCGACCAAAGCGCCCGGGCAATCAGGCGGTCATCCTCGTCCAAACCAACCGCCAATGCGATCAGAACAAAAACCAGGTACGCCGAGACCAGAACGATGGCCAGCGTCATCCAGGACGGCAGAATTCCTGCCAGTGCAAAGCGCATGAGCAGCAGCACGCACAAATTGCCGGCCACCGCCGGCAGCAGGCGAAAATAGCTGCGGTTGTAGGGAAACAATCCGAGTTTGCTCCGCACCTCGCGGAGATACGATACATTGCTGACTGCATTGGTAACCGCGGCGGCGAGTGCAGCGCCGGTCAGGCCCAACCTCGGAATCAGCAGCAGACTCAGGCCCACCATCACCCCTGCCATGACCGCCTGGATGCGGATCAGACGGCGCTGCTGCCCGGACATGAGCAGCAGGTATCCGACCGAGCCCACGCCACAGTTGATCAGCTGTCCCAGGGTGCCGATTATCAGGATCGGCCAGCCCGCTTCAAACTCGGGACCAAAAATCCGCATCAGTTCGCGCGCGAACACGATGATGACACATCCCAGAGGCAGCGTGAGCCCAAGAATCCACTTGGTAAGGGTCTGGAACAGGCGGCCCAGCAACTCGCGCTGGTCACGCGCATGAAGGTCCGCGATGGTGGGCGAGAATATCTGGTTCACCGACTGGAGGACGGTCGGCACAAACGCCACCAGCGCGGCCGCCATGGCATAGATTCCCAGTTCCCGCGCGTTAAGATAGAAGCCGATCAGGATTTTGTCGGCTTGTGACATGACGAAGCCCAGAGAGTCCATGGCGAATACCGCCGCCGAGAACGAAATCACATCCTTCTCGATCGACGCCAGGCCACCGGAGAATGCCCGCGCCGCCCTGGGCGTCAGCTTCCAGACCGCGAACCCCAGCAGGACTATCACCACCAACGCGCTTGCCGCCTGGGCAAAGATGTATCCCCATAGACCGAGGCCCGCCGCGACCAGACCCAGAGTGAAGACCATGGTCAACGGATTGCCGATAAAGCTGGTGATGACAGTGCGGCGGGCAACGTCCCTGTATCCCGTCAGCACCTGGCCCAGGAATCCAGTCAAAGCGCCGAAGATCATGATCAGCGCGAATAAACCCAGGTATCGGTGCAACGCGGGAGTGTGATAGATATGGACCGCCACCCAGGGTCCAACCAGCAGCATCGCTCCGCCCAGCAGAAGATTGAAAAACAACAGGAGCGCAAGGCTGCGCACCAGAAATCCGCGCAGCAAGTCGAACTTGCCGGTGGCGCTATAGCCCGCCACAAAGCGCACCGCAGAATAAGGCAGCC
>JBARIF010000187.1:0-2953 GCA_049799615.1 Terriglobales bacterium | reverse complement strand
GCGATATACCCATCGGCTTTGAAGCGATCGTCAATGAAGTCGATGATCTCCAAGGCGTCAGTGCGCGTCTTGAGGGACTGGCGGAGCAATATCCGCCCGTCACAGAAGCGCTTCGGACTCTCTCGGGAAATGTCCTAAACACGGCGACGGTATTGGCGGTAGTGGCGGCAATTAAGAGCCCCAAGCCGAACTGAGTACAGCGTTCGCACCTTGCACGGAAAAGGAAATCGTGAGGATTCAAGAGTCGCGACATTTGGCCCAACGCCTTCTTGCATACGAAGCCGTTGCGGACGAAAGCTCCGAGCGAGCGGAGTCTGCGGCTTTTCGCGTCTGTGCGAAGCTGCGCCGGCCTCTGGTTACACTCGCGGGAGTCGCCGGTTTTCGCTCGCTGCTTTCTCGTGCTCTGACGCTGGCCAGGGCGGAAGCTCCCAGTCTTAGCGCGGTACAGATCGCGGCGGATGGCTCCTTAAACGGTCTAGACGAACTGGAGCCACAGACTGACAAGGAACAGGCTAGAGACGGAGGAGCCATTCTCATTGCCCAGTTAATCGGGCTGCTCCTCACTTTCATTGGCGAGGGTTTAACGTTGCGGTTGGTTCAGGATGTGTGGCCGGAGGCCGCCTTCGACGGCCGCGTTTCCGAGAAGAGAGGGCTGCTTGAGCGTACAAGATAGAGTGATGATAAAAAAACTGCCGACCGGGGTACCGGGCCTCGATGAAATCCTTGGCGGTGGTATCCCGGAATTTTCTTTTAATATCATCGCGGGCGCCCCGGGAAGCGGTAAGACCACGTTGGCGCACCAAGTCGTATTCGCCAACGCGACGCCGGAGCGCCCGGCGCTCTATTTCACCATCCTCGGCGAACCCGCCATCAAAATGCTGCGCTACCAGCAACAGTACACGTTCTTCGACCAGGCCAAGTTAAACACTGCCGTCCGCTTTATCAACTTGAGCCAGGTTGTGTTGGAGAAGGATCTGGACGCGGTCTTAGAGGAGATTACGAAAGAGGTTGAGAAGGCAAGCCCCGGTGTCGTGGTAGTGGACTCCTTTCGCACCGTGGTGCGGAAGGCGCTCGGTGGCACAACCGAAGTGGAGTTGCAAGCTTTCATTCAGCGGTTAGCCCTGCTCCTGACCAGTTGGCAATCTACTACTTTTCTTGTCGGAGAATATGTCGAGGGTGAGATCCGTGACAATCCCGTTTTCACGGTCTCCGATGGCCTCTTTTGGCTTTACCAGGCGTCGGAGCGAAGTTCCATTGTGCGGAAACTCCAGATCGTGAAACTGCGCGGGCAGGCGTCCGTGCCCGGACTGCATACCTTCCGCATTACCCATGCTGGACTACAAGCCTTCTCGCGTACTCTTGGGTTGGCCGGACAAGCAAGGAAGATACCCAGCACACGACGCCTTTCCGTTGGTATTCCGGAATTGGACACGATGCTCGGGGGCGGCATTCCCGAGGGAGACAGTGTCCTGGTGGCAGGAGCTTCGGGAACGGGAAAGTCAGTCTTGGCAACCCAGTTCATTGCTGAGGGCATACGCCAGGGGGATCCGGGAATTGTGGTGGTCTTTGAGGAGCGACCACAAGAGTATGCGGAGCGGGCCAGCAGTTTTGGTCTGGATTTGAAGACGCCGCGAAAAGAGAAGAAACTCGAAATTCTCTACCTCCGTCCCCTGGACCTCTCGGTGGATGAAACGATGCACGAGATTCTCGACGCGGTCCAGAAGATTGGCGCCAAACGCCTGGTGATTGATTCGCTGGCGGGCTTTGAGATGGCGTTGGCACCCGGCTTCCGCGCCGACTTTCGCGAATCGCTCTACCGGATGATCACCGCATTGACCGGAGTCGGGGTGACGATTCTAAGCACGGTTGAGGTGAATGAGTCTTTCACGGAATTCCCGTTTAGTACCTACTCGATTTCCTTTCTCACCGATGACATTATCCGGCTTCGGTATGTAAACATCGACGGCCAGCTTCGCAAGATCATGGTCGTTATCAAGATGCGCGGTGGCAACCATAGCAAGGACATCCGCGAATATGAAATCACGTCCAAGGGTGTGGTCATCATCGGTGACCGTCTCACGGATTATCAAGGCCTTATTACCGGGATCCCGGAGCATTTGAACCGATCCGGCAATAATGAAGAGCGCTCACATAAGCCGAAAGCGAAAAGCAAAAGATAGAAGCAGTCGGGATAAACCTAATCGCACAGAGTGACGTGGCTGAGATGGAAGGGTGCGGAGGGAAGATCAATGCAACGTAAACTCGTCCTTTGGTTTGTGTTGTTGTTTGTTGGATTTCTTGCTGGATTCATCCTGCAATATGCCAGACTGCAGAAGGCACAGCAGGAATTGTCTGCCTCGACAAAACAATTGGGCTCCTGTCAGGCCGGCGAACAATTGTCGCAGCTTCGCGACACAGCGACAGCAATGTTCTTGGAGGCCGTGCAAAAGAACTACGGAAAGGCCGGGGAGGACTCGAAAGAGTTCTTCGATCAGGCTCAGCGAATTCAGAGCAGTACGGGAGACCCCACGCTTCGCAACTTGCTTCGTGACACTTTGGCAACCCGCGATCAGATCACAGCGGATCTGGCAAAGGGAGACGCCGCTGCACTCTCAGAAATACAGGCACTCGTATCCAAGATCGAGCAGACCGCGAAGCATTAAACACGGAAACCAAGGGGGAACTTTTCTGCATCCAGTAGCCGGCGGTTAACTTTAAAGCGGTTAATAGCTGGAGGTACGACCAGAACCGTTATACTCGGCGCAATTTGCTACTAAATTGTTACCAAAAACATGGCAAGTGGGTTCGGGGCGGAATCGTGCCGCGGTCGGTTCTGGGGACGGGGACGGAATTTCCAATCCACAACCCTACCCACAGAATGCGATGTTTTATACGACTTCCCCGAACTTTGGCAGTCCTCGCGGTCTGTCAAGTTGTTGTAACACCTATAGGG
>JBARIF010000186.1:0-10895 GCA_049799615.1 Terriglobales bacterium | reverse complement strand
GGTAGTTTGGGGAGAGCTCGACTACCTGGTTGTGGATTTGCCTCCCGGCACGGGCGATGTGGCCTTGTCATTGATTCAAACTGTTCCGCTGACCGGCGCCATCGTGGTTTCAACCCCCTCCGATGTTTCACTGCAGGACGCGCGCAAAGCCATCGAGATGTTTCGCCAGATGAAAGTGGACCGGGTGGGCATGGTGGAGAACATGAGCTATTTCGTCTGTCCCAACTGCAATCATCAGACCGACATTTTTTCCCGCGGCGGAGCGGAGAAGACAGCGGAACAGTTTGGAGTCGCGTACCTGGGCGAGGTCCAACTTGATCCGGATATCCGCAGAGCCAGCGACAGCGGCCGGCCTACAGTGCTCGCCGGAGAGACCTCCGCGTCCGGCAAATCTCTTTACGACTTCGCCCGCAAGGTAGTGACCCGCGTGGATGAGATCAAAGCCGACGCCGGCGAGAGCGTCATCCAGATCCAATAGCAGTCGTCTAGATTTGAAAGCTCGTCTGTCATCGTTGATCGGGCTTCGGGGGCAACGGGTCATGGATGGTCTTCGGCGGGGGCGGCAACGGAGGCGGTGGACCGGAGTTTCGAGGGAACTGAGGGCTTTCGGCTTTCTCAGACACAACGTCAATTCGTGCCCCAAACATAATCTCTAGTCGCCGATTGATCTCCTTGCCATAGGCAGTCCCCTGAAGATCAGCTCGCGTTGTATGCAATTGGATCAGGCTGTCTCGTGGTCCTAGATAGAGCATTGCATCCGCTACATCTTCCAATCTAGCGCCGTCGGCAGTCGGAGGCGTCGTACCACCAGTGATTACCGGCAACGCAGGCAGCCGACCGACCCAATTGTCTCCGAGTAGCGCGATGGAAGGAAATGTCCACGAATCAAAGCGCTTGTCCAGATCGTTGTATTGACCGACCGCGTTTGTGCCGCTGACGATCACAAAAGTAGTCGCTCCGGCCGCGCGTAGCTCTTTCTCAATGAGGCCCGGCCCTGCGGGTGAGCGAACAAAATGAGGGAAGCCCATAATCAGAAGAGCCCGTCGATGCTTGGAAATGACCTGATCTTTGACAACGCCCGCGTAGTACGGGTCACGGTTGGCAACGAATGGGCCCAAATCCTCGCGAGTCTTCACTTGACCCCAATCTATGTAGACGTCGCCTAGGACGATCCGCAATCGGCGCCCTTCAGGGCGGTTCTGATTTGCTTCCCGCGCGGCCTGATATAACCAACTGTAAACCGGAGAGGGAGGGCCGATTGCGGTTGTGTTGCGCCAAGCCTTTCGAACTTCTTCTATAGGGACCCGGTCGCCGGTGACATAGCGGTCGACGATGTCCTGATACAAAGAGTTTCCGTACTCCAGCACAAGATCGTCTACTCTGTCCTCGAAACCCGGCGAAGCAATAAGGCTACAGAGGAATTCGTATTCCTGCTTGTTGCCGTGCACCTCGCCGATCATCACAATTGAGTGACTCTCAAATGCTCTGATGATCGCTTGGGTAGCGTCTTCAGGCTTAATCTGCTTCTGCGCGCTCACCGTGTACAGACTTGCCGAGAAGAGGAGAAAAAAACAAAGGTGTTTCATTCGTGTCTCCGTAAGCTACAGACTCGATGACGAACCGTTCCGCTCACGCCGGTGCGTCGAGTCTCACTTTTTTGTCATGACCAATTTCTGTTGGCCCATCCCGGAGTCCAGAGTGATGGTCTGAATCCTTCGGTTCGCTGAAAGCGCCCGGGTTTCCGTGAACCGCATTCCGGCCTGGTCCTGTACGACGGTGACCAATTCCTCTCCGTCCCAGTGGGTTGCAGTTTTCACCTGGTGCCCTGCGAACTCATTTGCATTTTCAGCTCCATCGGTCGTGAGCCGGACAACTCGCCGGTCCTCACCTCTCGATTGCTTGGTGGTTGTGGTGATAACAATTTTCGGTTCGCGGTGTTCGATCACTTCAGTCATGCTCTCCGGGGCGGCCGTCCCGCCAAAATCGCTCTTCTCTTTGTCGAGAACCCAGGAGCCAGAGAAGTCGGGCTTCGCGCCCTGCGCGAGAACAATATGCATCGGGCAAATGACCGCACCGAGGACGATCAATGCGGCCAGTCTCCCCGTGAGTGGCCATGATTTGCAACGCTTCATGCAGTGAGATGTGTCCATGCCGGCTCCTCTCAGATTGAAAGTTACCCTATGTAGAAAGCTACATTAACACAATTTCGATCTTTCGGAGTAGAATTCTACATAGCCAACAGGAGTGCCCCTTTGAAGCTGTCGCACACCTCGGGTCTCATCCTGCACACCATCAGCAGGGGATATCGCTACGGATTCGACATCATGGATGTCACTGGCCTACCCAGCGGGACGGTGTATCCAGCGCTCCGACGGCTGGAACGCGAAGCTTGGGTGCATTCGCATTGGGAAGACGAACAATCAGCGCCGCAGCGCCCGGTGCGAAAGTATTACCGGTTGACACGTCTGGGAAATTCAGCATTAGAAGAAGCGCTTCGACGATATCCATTGCTGAGCCAGATCGCGCCGAGAGACAAGGCACAGCCGCGCGCAAGGAGCCGGGTATGAAATTGCGTCCGGCGCTGTCGACCCTCCACCAATGCCAATCAATTTTGAGAGCGGCGAGCTGGATCGTGCCATCGGAGCTGCGCCGGCAATGGCTTCAAGAATGGGAAGCAGAAGTCGCGCATCATTGGAACCGGATGTCGCAAGAGGGATCACTAGGCGCAGAGCACAGAAGTCAACTGCGATTGCGCTGTTGGGGGGCATTTCGGGATGCTGCGTGGTTTCGACTAAACCGCAAAGACCTGGAACGGAACGTCCTAGATTTGAGTCGATCTGCCAGCGTATGTCTCGTCGTATCGTTTGGCGTCTTTGCCTTGGTTGCGATCAGCAGCGGCCTGCCACGCACACGGACAATTCTCTTTCCGGAGTCGCATTCGATAGGGGATCGTGTGGTCACAGTTTCGCGCACAGCGAGGGTAGAGTCATCTGAATGGCCTGTTCCCTATTCCTGGGTCAAGATATGGAGGAGCGACGCGAGGGTATTCGATGAGATCGCAAGCTATGGCTGGGAAACCAGGCAAGAGATCCTGAAGATCAGGGATCGAAGCTCTACCGTGTCATCCGTACAGGTTGAAGACACGTTTTTCAGTGTTTTTGCAGTGCAAGCAAAATTGGGCCGCACGTTTCTACCGAACGATGATCAGAGTTGCTCCAACTGCGTTGTGCTCAGCTACTCGGCATGGCAACGCCGGTTCAGCGCGGACCCCAAGATTGTAGGGCAGAAAATAAGCCTCGACGACACGGAAGCAGTTGTCCTCGGCGTTTTACCGAAAAGATTCTGGTTTCCTTCGCGTGACGTGGGCATCTGGCGGGTTTTGGACGGAGGTTCGGTCGACCCGAAGGCCCAGGTGGGGGTGGCGGCGCGTCTGCGCCAAGGCGTAGGAGAACCGGAGGCCGAATCTCTTCTTGAGCGATTGGCGACGGAAAACACCAGCGACTCGCTCCTGGGCTTCGACGTAGAAATCTGGGGGCTTCAAGAAAGAGTTCGCGAGCCCCTGATTTCTTACATGCTTTCGCTGAGTATTGTGCTGTTAATCGCTTCTGCTTTCTTCTGGTCCGAGGGGAGGCATCTGGGCTCGACGCGCACAGGGGGAGTCATGGCTTGGCGTTGGTGGGCGTTCCTCGCAGCCAAGACTTCCATCCTGCTTCTAAGCTGCCTTGTAGCTGTAGTCGAGTTCGCTCCCGCGCCCTACGCAATTCACACAGACAAAGTCACATTCGCTCTTGAATCCGCGTCGTTATGGATATTCACCCTGGGTTGCATGGGTATTGTGTGGTGGTCATTCAACGATCAGCAGAGTCGTTGCCGGAAATGCATGGAACGGCTGGTGTTTCCGACCCGAATCGGTGACCCCGGCTGCCTGCTGCTGAGCTGGGCGGGAACAGAATCGTTGTGCGAGAAGGGGCACGGCGTTCTGCACGTCACTGAAACCGACTTCTGCTGGCTGGAGCATCGGCGGTGGACCCAGCTCGACGATTCGTGGAAAGGTCTCTTCCTCGGCGCCAAGCCGCACAACGCAACCGAAGATGCAGCCTAGATCGGGCTTCTTTTCGCTTGAGACAACAGCAAGGTGTCGCCTTGTCCTTACTTGCCAAGCCTGCCCAGCTTGAACTCTGCATCCGGCTCCTTGTGCTCCAGAACCCATCGCGCGACCATCTCGCCCAGCGCGGGACCGTGTTTGAATCCGTGGCCCGATCCGCCTCCCAAAAGCCAAACGTTTTGATGTCTCGGGTGCCTGTCGATGATGAAGGTATTGTCGGGGCTGTTCTCGTACTGGCAGACGCGGGACTCGAGCAGGGGCGCATCCTTGAGCGCGGGAAAGCGGAAGGCAACATAGTCCCGGATCGTCTTCAAGCCTTCGGCGCTGACGGTTCGTTCTCCCGAGGTGGGATCAAACTCGGGGCCGCGAGTATCATCGGCGACTTTGAAGCCTCTCCCCTGGTTGGCAGGAATGCCGTAGATGAAGCGCTCACGATGATCCGCCCAGACCGGCATCTTCTCTGCGGTGAAACGGTCATCTCCGGCGGGCGCGCCAAAAAAGAATACGTCCTGCTTGGTCGGACGAATATGACTGTCAATGGTTTCCGGAAACATTTTCCCCAGCCACGGTCCGCAGGCGAAAACGTACTGGTCGGCTTCAAGCTTCGAGCCATCGGATAGCAACAGGCTTTCCCATTTGCCCTCGAGATCGCCCTGCACGACAGCGGCTTGCCTGTATTCGCCGCCTTCCGCGAGAAATCCGTCGAGCACCGCCTGGCACGCAACTCGCGCTGCAAGAAATCCGCCTTCCGGCTCGTAAATTCCCCACTGGACTGCTTCCAGATTAATCTGCGGCCAACGCCTGACCATTTCCTGTACTGAGAGTTCCTGATAGGCGATCCCGGCCTCGCGCAACAGTGGCAGAGACTCGCGCTCGAAGCGGTCGTCGCCTGCGGTGACCATCCACAACACGCCGGTCTGGTGCATGAGTTTCAGGTTCCAGCGCTTTTCATTCTCTTTCCACAACTGCGTGGCCCGGGCGGCCATCCTGGTATAAGACTGGTTCGGTCCATAGGTTCCGCGAATCACACGCGTCTCGCCCCCTGACGATGCGCGCGAGTTACCCGGGCCCCAGGCGTCCAGCAACGTAACGCGCGCACCGCGGCGCAGTAGATAGAGCGCCGTCCATCCGCCGAATGCGCCCGCCCCGATCACCGCGATGCGAGGTTTCGTTTCCATGTTGGTTTGGACTGCAGATTGGTCTGTCTTGAGCATATTCGTTGAAGTAGAGTTCAGGAAAGGGAACCAGCCGGCAACAGTACCCGAGGCGCCAACCGCGGCAGAGACTTTCAGCAACCATCGCCGGGTGAACGAGACCATGGTCCTTTAGTATCCCATTTTGCTGGAGGACGGGCGTCCCGTCGGTCCCGGCAGCTGCACGGGCGAGACGTCCGGCGGCGACACTTGAATCAGAACATTAGCATTCTAGACCTCAGAGTGCTAAGCCTTGACAGGGGCGGCTGCCCTTCCTAGAATCGAAACTGGAGTATTGTGGGGTTTACCAATCTAAGTTTTTGGATTAAAAGTACTTAATATGCCGTCTGGACCACCAATCGGGGAGCGGGAACGCGAGATTCTAACCGCCATTGTGGAGACATTTATTGCCACCGGAGATCCGGTGGGTTCTCGCACCCTGGCGCGCTCGAATCGGGAGGGGTTGAGCCCGGCGACGATTCGCAATGTTATGGCGGATCTGGCCGATGCCGGCTATCTCGAACAGCCCCATACTTCGGCTGGCCGCGTGCCCAGTTCAGAGGCATATCGCTATTATGTAGAACAACTTACGGGTAAGGCCAGCCTTTCGCAGGAAGATCAGGGCATTATAAGGGATTCGCTGCGTGGCGTTTCCGACGTGCAGGAGTTCATGGAACGCACTTCGCATGTGCTCTCCCTGATTTCCCACAACGTCGGAATTACCGTGGCCGTAGGCGGACCCAAGAACGCGCTCGAGCATGTGTACTTTTCCCGGCTGGGGGATCAAAAAGTCCTGGCTGTGCTGGTGACGCGATCCGGCCTGGTGCGGGACCGCGTATTGCGTCTTGATCTTCCGCAGGCAGATCTGGACGCTGCCGCCCGTTTTATCAACGATAATTTTCGGGGCTGGACCATGGAGGCGATGCGCGGTGAACTGGCGCGCCGTCTCGAACAGGAACGCAGCGAGTACGATCGCCTGATGAAATCGGTGGAGCAGCTCTACCGGCAGGGAGCCCTGGCGGCCGACGAAACCGCGCAAGTCGTTTTCGTCGAGGGAGCATCTAATCTGGTGACCGGCGAGCAGGACCGGCAACGCCTGCAAGAGCTGCTGCAGACCCTGGAAGAAAAGCAGAAAATCGTTGAGCTGCTGGGGGCGTATCTTGACGCCAAGCAGGAAGCCGTCAGAGTGGTAATCGGGCTGGACGAGGCTCTGCCCTCCATGCGAAATTTTGTGCTTATCGGTGCGCCGGCTCGCGTGGGTGATGACGTGATGGGATCGCTGGCGGTGATCGGGCCGACGCGCATGGACTACCAGCACACCATGACGGCGGTGTCCTATATTGCCCGCCTGTTTGACAAGATATTGAACGAATCCGAGTGAACTTTGATATGGCAAGAGGAAATGGAAAATCCGAAGTCGATCCGATGGAACTGGATCCGGAGCACGAACTTCCAGCGCCGGAAGATGCCCGTGAGGGTGCCGGTGCCGCCACCGAGTTCGACAAGTTAAAAGGGGAGCGGGACGCGCTGCTCGAGCGCCTGGCTCGGCTGCAGGCCGAGTTCGAGAACGCCCGCAAGCGCACTGCCCGCGAGCAACAGGAATTCCGCGAATATGCCGTCACCGATGCCCTGAAGGCGTTGCTGCCGACCCTGGACAGTTTCGAGCGCGCGCTGCAAACCGGCGCTTCTGACAAATCGGAATTTCGGGGCGGAGTGGAACTCATCTACAAACAGTTGCAGGATGCCCTGGCCAAACTGGGACTGCGTCCCATTCCGGCGAAGGGTGAACCTTTTGATCCTCATCTTCACCAGGCGATTGAAATGGTGGACACTGGGGAGGCTGAGGACCATCATGTGCTCGACGAGCTTCAGCGCGGCTACAAGTTGAAAGACCGCCTGCTCCGTCCTTCGATGGTGAGAGTCGCGCGTAATCCCAGGCACTGACACGATGCGGTCTGAAAATGAGAGCCGGAAAGGATTAGAGGAAAGGCCATTCTGACCAGCAACGGAAAACGCGACTACTACGAAGTTCTGGGCGTGGCCCGCGCCGCGACCGAGCAGGAGATCAAGAGCGCCTATCGCAAGCTGGCGCTGCAATTCCATCCCGACCGCAATCCCAACAATCCCGACGCGGAAGAGAAATTCAAGGAGTGCAGCGAGGCCTACGCGGTGCTGGCGGATGTTGAAAAGCGCAGCGTCTATGACCGCTTCGGCCACGCCGGCCTGGGCGGAAACGCAGGCGCGGGCTTTGACCCCACCGACCTGGGCGATATTTTTGGGGACTTCTTCGGCCTGGGAGAAATTTTCGGCGGGGGCACGCGCCGCCGCAGCCGCACCCAGCGCGGTGCTGACCTGCGCGAAGATATCAACATGGAATTCGAGGACGCGGTCTTCGGCACCGAAGCCAAAGTCACGGTGCGGAGACACGAAACCTGCGAAGAGTGCCGAGGTTCGGGTGCGGCCCCAGGCAAAGCGCCCATCACCTGCCGTTCCTGCAATGGCCGCGGACAAGTCCGCTACCAGCAAGGTTTCTTCAGCATTGCGCGTACCTGTCCCACCTGCCAGGGCACCGGCAGCGTGGTCACGGATCCCTGCGCCAGGTGCAAAGGCGAAGGCCGCGTGCTGCGGCAGAGAACGGTGGACGCAAAAGTTCCGGCCGGGGTCGAAGATGGCACTCGCATTCGCTTCACCGGCTACGGAGAAGGCGGCCTGCACGGCGGCCCCCCGGGCGACCTGTACGTCGTGTTGCATGTGAAAGAGCATCCCTTCTTCGAGCGGGAAGGGAACGATCTGCACTGCGTCATCCCGGTTTCGTTTGCCCAAGCCGCGCTGGGCGCGGAAATCAGCGTTCCGACCCTTGAAGGGGAACATATTCTGAAAGTGCCCGACGGCACCCAGTCAGGTACGACGCTGCGCATCAAGGGCAAGGGCGTGCCCATCCTCAACAGCCACGGTAAAGGCGACCTGTTCGTTGAGGTGCGAGTGCAGACTCCGGGCAAACTGAACAAACGTCAGCGCGAGTTGCTGCTTGAACTCGAAGGCATGACCCGAGTGGAAAACCGTCCCCAACGCCGCACCCTGCTGGGCAAAGTCAAAGACATCTTCGGATAGCGCTGTCATCCTGAGCGGAGTAACCGCTGCGATTCGCGAAGCAGTTACGCAACCGAAGGACCCCTATAGCGAGTACGAGGGCGATAGGCGGGAGCTTCTCTGGACTTTAAGCAAGCCTGGAGGAATGACGGTTGTTTCGCGAGTAGGGGTCCTTCGACTCCGTGCGCCCGCTCGCAAGCGAGCGGACTCACTCCGCTCAGGATGACAGAGAGCGAAAAATGACGCAGGCCGTATCATCATGACGCGCCGCCGCTGGATCGCCGACGAAGTTTCCGGCAACCGAGCTGTTCTGGTCGGTGCGCACGCGCGGCACCTGGCGCAAGTCCTTCGCGGGCGGGTGGGACAGGAGTTTGATGTCGTGGCCGGTGACATTGTCCGCCGTGGCCGTATCGCCAGTGTCGCCGACGATCGTGTGGAGTTTGAGCTTGGCGAAGCTGTCCGCGTTCCGTCAACCCTCAACCTCACCCTGGTTCTCTCCATCTACAAATTTGATCGCATGGAGTGGGCCATTGAAAAGTGTGTTGAGCTGGGCGTCGTCCGAATCATTCCTGCGGTCGCACAGCGCACCGAGGTCCATCTCGCCCGTGCTGCGCAAAAGCGGGTAGAACGTTGGCAGCGCATCGCCCGCCAGGCAGCAGAGCAGTCGAGGCGGACCTCCGTGCCCGAAGTCGCGCAGCCTGTCTCCCTGCAAGAGGCCGTAATCTCGTGCGACGGGGCTCGCATCGTCCTGGCTGAATCTGAGGAACAGATGATGTTGAAAGACGCTCTGCATGCGAAGGGCGAGTCAGGTCAAGTAGCGCTCGCCTTTGGTCCGGAAGGCGGTTGGACGGAGTCGGAGTTGAAGTTGTTTGCGGAGGCAGGCTGGATTGCGGCATCTTTGGGAGCCACCATCCTGCGCGCCGAAACCGCCGCGATCGCGGCTACCGCCATTACTGTGGCCGAGCTGCAATGAGTTCCTCCTCAGAATAATCCTCAAGCTTCTCTGATATCCTCCTGCTCAGTGGCAGTGGCAAGACCCAACTCACGTCCCCGGGCGTTCGAGCCTGACGAGCGCCAGCGCGAAGCTATCGAACATGTTCACGGGCCGGTGCTGGTCATCGCCGGCGCGGGCACGGGGAAGACTACCGTTCTCACCCGGCGCATCGCCCACCTAGTCCGCGAAGGACACGCTCGTCCCGACGAAATCCTGGCTGTCACCTATACCAAGAATGCGGCGCAGGAAATGCGTCAGCGGGTGGAGGAGGAGTTGCGGGGGACCAACCTCTCCGGCCTTCGGCTCGCAACCTTTCATGATTTCTGCAACGGCCTGCTCGACCAGTGCGGCAGGAAATTCGGAGTGGTGGACGATCAGGACCTGTGGATTTATCTGCGCCGCCGCATTCGCGAACTGAACCTGAACTATTACGTGCGGGCCGCCAGGCTCAGCAAGTTTTTTGACGATCTGCTCGCCTTCTTTCGGCACTGTCACGACGAACTGGTCAGCCCGGAACAGTACGAGGAATACGTTCAGAGGCTGGAGCGCGGCGAACTGCCCGTCCCGCGGGTGAGCAAGTCAAAGGACGTGGGCACCCTCTCGGACGAAGAAGTGGTGGGGCGCTGCCGCGAAATCGCCGGCGTTTTCACCACCGTCGAACGCATGCTGCGGGAAGACAATCTGGGCACCTTCGGCCACATGATTACCAACGCTCACCACTTGCTGCAGCAGGACCACGAGCTGGCAAGCCGGGCCGGCGCCCGCTTCATCCTGGTGGACGAGTTTCAGGACGTCAACTTCGCGCAGGTGAAGGTCCTGCAAAAACTCGCAGGAGAGGAGAGAAACGTCTTCGCAGTGGGAGATCCGGACCAGGCCATCTATCGCTTTCGCGGGGCCTCGAGCGCCGCCTTCGTCCTGTTTCAGCGCCACTTTCCCAGCGGAAAGCTGATCAAGCTGGAGAAGAACCGGCGCTCGCTGTCGCCTATTCTGCACAGCGCCTTCGCGCTCATCTCCAAAAATCCGAACGTTTTCGACGCCGGACGCGCTTCCACCGCCTACCAGCGTTCGGTCCTGGTCTCAGCCCGCGAGGAAGATGCGATGCGGATGGGCAGCGAGTTGCCGCGAGCGCCCGTGGAGGCGGTCGTGCTCGATACCAAAGACACGGAGTCAGGCGAGGTAATTGCGAAGCTGCGCGAACTGCGCCGCAAGTTCCGGTGCCGCTGGAGCGACTGCGCCGTCCTCTATCGCAGCCACGCGAATCGCGATCAACTGGCCGCCGAAATGGTGCGGCAAGGCATTCCGTTCACTATTGAGAACATGGACGTGATGGATACGCCCGAGGCGCGGGACCTGCTCGCCTGCCTGGGCGCGGTGGTGTCGGACGCGGATGGCGCCAGCCTGTTTCGAGTGGTGGCGCTGCCGCAGTTTGCCATCGATCCGGAAAAGCTGCGCTCCGGCATCAAGGCCCTTCCCCGCGACGCCGGCTCCTCCGCCATCGCACTCGTGCTGTCCC
>JBARIF010000185.1:0-3017 GCA_049799615.1 Terriglobales bacterium | reverse complement strand
CAATATTCTCAGTGTATGACTGAGGGTCACGATCATCTGAATAAGAGTGATCGAAGTCGTAGGCGAGGTTCCCTAGCAGGCTGCGGAAAAATGGATGATGTGACTTAGATCCTGTCCCCAGTTCGAGATTTTATGACTCAGAGAGGAGCTTTGGCTGCCTACGCTGGTGGCCAAAAGATCCTTTTCGGCCAGTGGAAACACTTCGACTTTGGCCTACGTCGCTTGAATCGTCAGATTCCGCATGCGGATTAAGTTATAGGCGGCGGCCGCGAAGGTGAAGTTCCATGCCACCTTGAAGATTCCACGGTGCCGAACCTTCCGCAACAACGCGATCGTCTTCAGCCATCCGAAGCACTCTTCAATGCGCTTCCGCTTTCTCTGACTGATGGCATATCCGACGTGCTGCGTCGTGCGAGCATCAATCGCGCTCCCACCTGGCCGCTCGAGGTTTTGGGCCACGTGTGGCGTGACCTTTAAGTTTCGGCACTCGGCCACGAAGTCTGCCGTGTCATATGCCTTGTCGCCTCCCACAGTCACCTGTTTCGTGCCCGGGATTTGTTCCAGCATGACCAGCGCGGCATCGCGCTCCGCCGTTCCGTTGGCCTCGAACACCTCGGTGTTCACGATCAGCCCGTTGCGGTTCTCCACCAACAGATTCCCGTTGTAACTCAGCTTGGCTTCTTTGCCCTTGCCTTTGCGCGCCATCTTGGCATTCGGGTCCGTCTTCGATGCATGAGTCTCGTTGGACCGCTTTTCCCCGTGGAAGTCTACCGTCGCATTGCCAGGATCGTCCGGCGGAGCCATGGGCTTGCCATCCTTTCGTTGATAACTCTTCACACTCGCCCAGGCCTCCAGCAGGGTTCCGTCCACCGTAAAGTGCTCGTCCGAGAGCAGACTCCGCTCGCGTGCCTGCCTGAGCACCGCTTGGAAGAAGACTTCGGCGATGTCCCCATCCAGCAGGCGCTCACGATTCTTGGTGAACACGGTCACGTCCCAGATGGAGTCATCCATGTTCAAGCCCACGAACCATCGGAACAGCAGGTTGTAGTCCAGCTGTTCCATTAGCATCCGTTCACTGCGCACCGAGTACAGAGCTTGCAGCAGAAGCGCCCGCAACAACTTCTCCGGCGCTATCGATGGCCGTCCAGTCTTGGCGTACAAGCTGTTGAACCGAGGTCTCAACTGCTGGAGCGCCTCATCGGTCATGGTACGCAGCGAACGCAGCGGATGGTCCTGCGGAACTCGCTGCTCGGGGCTGATGTAGCTGAACACGTCCAACTGTTGCTCGTCTTTTCCGCGCATGTCTTGTTCTTATCAGTTCCTACTGTGGAAACAAGAGAGTTTTCTGATTCCACCCGCGTTTTTCAGCAACCTGCTAGTACTACTGTGTTATAAAGTGGATACCTTAGACTGAGAAACCACCCCGGACTGCATCCTTTAATGTTAAGTTCCTGGTCATGAGCGCCCATTCTGTTGCGCCAGGCGCCCAGCAAAAACGCTTCGCGGCCTATCTGAATCGCCTGGCGCAAGCCGCGGGGCACCTGGATCGCGTGGTCCCTCTGAAGTCCTATTGCACCGGTTTGCTGCTTCCCGGGGAACGCAAAAGCGTGGAACCGATGGCGGCTCGTCTCTGCCCCGACAACGTGCGCCAAACCCATCAGTCGTTGCACCATGTCGTGGCCCATGCGCCCTGGAGGGATGAAGACATTCTGGAAGCGGTGCGTCGGTATGCGCTGCCCGCCATGCAGAAGCCAGGACCGATCGCAGCCTGGATCGTCGATGACACGGGATTGGTGAAGAAGGGGAGGCATTCGGTAGGAGTCACGCGCCAGTACTGTGGACAAGTGGGCAAGCAAGAGAACTGCCGGGTGGCGGTGAGTTTGTCGATCAGCACTGCGGAGGTGAGTTTGCCGATCGCCTGGCGTCTCTACTTACCGGAAGTATGGACCCAAGATAAGAGTCGGAGAAAGGCCACGGGCATACCGCCGGAAATCAGTTTTCAAACCAAGCCGGAAATTGCTTTGCAACAAATTCGCACCGCCCTGGACCGAGAGATCCCCACCGCTCCGGTACTGGCTGACGCGGCCTATGGCAACGACACCGGGTTTCGCGACGGCATCACCGAATTAGGTTTGCGGTACGTAGTGGGTATCCAGTCGTCGGTGAGTGTGTGGAAACCAGGCCAGGCACCGTTACCCAAACGGAAGTGGAAAGGAATCGGACGTCCCACCAAGCTGTTACGCCGTGATGACAAGCATGCTCCGGTTGCAGTGCGCGAATTGGCGATGAGCTTGCCTTCCTCCCATTGGAAGACGGTGCGCTGGCGGGAAGGAACTCGTAAACCCCTCCGTTCCCGTTTTGCGGCTGTGCGCGTGCGTGCGGCCCATCGCGATTACTGGAACAGCGAGCCTCGGCCCGAGGAGTGGCTGCTGATCGAGTGGCCGAAGCAAGAAGCCGAACCCACCAAGTACTGGTTATCTACGTTGCCCGCCTCCACGAACCTTTCCGGTCTGGTGCGTGTGGCTAAGCAGCGCTGGATCATCGAGCGTGACTACCAAGAACTGAAGCAAGAACTTGGACTGGGCCACTATGAAGGACGAGGCTGGCGCGGCTTTCATCATCACGCGACTCTCTGTATTGCGGCCTATGGGTTCCTGGTGACCGAGCGGAGCCGTTTTTCCCCCTCCGCTCGCGCCGGTCAAGTGGACTTACCCGTCCCCGAAATGCCGCTCAAGTTCCGCCCTCGGGGTTCGCCCGGTACGCGTGGAGCGGCATAACCCCTGGTCCATTGCTACGCTTCGACGAACCATCGCACGGGTTCTGCTCCGACAACTCTCGGGTTGTCCTTTTTGTGGATCGCCCTTTTTATAACACAGTAGTACTAACAGGTTGCTGAAAAACCACTCCTAATCCACAGGCCAGTATGGTAGGAGAAGGCATGCGGGGAGCGGATCAGCAGCAGAGTCACATCTTCAGTTATGTTTCGCCGGAGGAGCGGGTGCGGAAAGATCATCCGC
>JBARIF010000184.1:0-2542 GCA_049799615.1 Terriglobales bacterium | reverse complement strand
GCAGATCAGCGGCCCTTGAGTCCGAAGGTTTTGACATCAAGTCGCTAGAACTGCCGGCGGGGCAGGACGATCTCATCGCGGCGATTGCGCGAGTCAACAAGAATACGATTGTGGTCGTTAACGCTGGCGGCCCGGTCACTATGACCAAGTGGATCTCGGAAGTCCCTGCGATCGTGGATATGTGGTATGGCGGGCAGGAAGGCGGAAACGCAATCGCCGATGTTCTACTTGGTAATGCAAATCCCTCGGGAAAGCTTCCGGTTTCTTTTGTGAGGGATTGGAAGGATTCTCCGGTTTACGGCCACTATCCTGGCGAGAATCTGCAGGTCGATTACGCCGAAGGTATATATGTGGGCTATCGGTATCTCGACAAACAAAAGGTAGAGCCGTTGTTTCCGTTCGGCTACGGTCTCTCTTATACGAAGTTCGACTACAGCGATTTGAAACTCTCGCCGACTGAAGGGTCGTCGGACAAGCTAGTCGGAGTTAGTCTCAAGCTCCGCAACAGCGGATCCCGCTCAGGCGCAGAGGTGGTTGAGCTTTACGTTCACGACGGACACTCGAGCACGGATCGCCCCATCCAGGAACTGAAGGGTTTTCGCCGGGTGAGTCTGGCGCCGGGCGAGACAAAAGACGTGCATTTTACGCTTGACCGCAGCGCGACTGCCTTTTATAGCACCTCAAGGCAAGATTGGGTGACGGAGCCAGGTCAGTTCGATGTGCTGATTGGATCATCGTCGCGGGACATCCGCTTGAAGAGCTCGTTCATCGTGAAGCCTTGATCCGGTTCGTAGATAGAATTTCAGGGATAAAGCTTTGCATTGGTTGTGCGGGTCGGTGAATCGACACTCTATGAGTTCGAAGTCCAGGAAAATCAAAGTTCCCTGTTTGTGAGAATCCGTGGGAACAGGATGGTCTCTGTTGAATTTCTCGCAGTGGTGAGGCTGGAGAAAAACATATGTTTCACAGCGATGTCGTAGGGAGTCTGTTGCGCCCAACGTACCTGAAGGAAGGACGCGATCAATTTGCGTCCGGGAAGCTTTCGGCCGCTGAGTTCAAAGCTATCGAGGACCGTGCCGTCAATGAATGCATTGATCTACAGATCGACGCTGGCATCGAAGTCATCACCGACGGCGAAATGCGCCGTTACGCATTTTACGGACACTTGATCGACGCGGTTGAGGGTTTTGACAAATACGGTGGCTGGGCGATTCCGTTCCGCGACGATAAGGGCGAACAGTTGGTGCTGCCGCGGCCGGTTGTTGTCTCAAGGCTTAAGCGTAAGCGCCCGCTGTGCGCCGAAGAGTTCACCTATGTCCGGGCCCGCACAAACCATCCTGCCAAGACGACTATGATTAGCGCGCAGCAGGCGGCCGCGTATTATGATCGCGCCAAATCCGCGGCTGCTTATCCAGCTGTCGAAGCTTACCTTGCCGACCTGGTGGACATTTTACGAGATGAAGTAGCTGAGCTGATTCGATTAGGATGTACATATATTCAAATTGATTCGCCGCAGTACACCGCGCTGCTCGACCCGCAGCTGCGCGAAGGGTATCGCCAGCGCGGCAGCGATCCCGACCGTCTGCTTGATCTTTCCATCGAAATGGATAATGCAGTGATCGGCGATCATCCTGGCGTCACCTTCGGCCTGCATTTATGCCGGGGGAATAATCAAAGCAAGTTCTACGCCGCCGGAGACTATGGGCCGATTGCGCGAGTCTTTCGCACTTCGAAGTTCAATCGGTTCTTGTTGGAGTACGATGACGAACGGTCGGGCGGCTTCGAGCCGCTGCGCCAGGTACCGGGAGATCGTGTAGTGGTGCTTGGCCTCGTAAGCTCAAAGCGATCGCAGCTCGAAAGCAAGGACGAGGTCAGAAAACGGATTGAGTCAGCCACGGCCTACATCCCAATGGACCGGCTGGCCCTGAGCCCGCAGTGCGGCTTTGCTTCGACGATGGAAGGGAACCTTGTAACCGCGGCCGACCAAAAAGCAAAGCTGCGGCTGGTGGCTGAGATTGCAGAGGAAGTCTGGGGCAATCGCGTAGCCGTGGCCTGAAATTGAAACGCGCCCTGGCTGTGGATGCGACATGAAATTCGCGGCGCTAGGCAACATGATGCACGCCCTGTCACGGCAGTGGGCACAGCGATTTCCAGACCGGAGCTATTGTTGATCCATTCTGATCCACGAACTGCTTCTAACCGTTACTGAAACCGCTCTTGGTAGCCATCCGCGTTGCGTCTTTCACGGCGGTAACACGGGTTCAAATCCCGCCCGAGGCCGTCCCGGGACTCGATATTCGATTCCCCGATTCCAACCCAAGACCAACCAAAAATAAGAACTCTTCAACGCTCTTCCTTGCTATTTTCCACTCTTCGAACTTGGCAACCACGCCCGCTAACTCGTTGAAATTCAGTTTCTCCTGGAACTCATAACCCAAAGGTCGGTGGTTCAAATCCACCCCCCGCAACCAAAGCACTTATTGATTCATAAGGGCTTCCGATTTCAACGTCGGGAGCTTTTCTTCTTTGATTGCAGTTAAGC
>JBARIF010000183.1:0-23121 GCA_049799615.1 Terriglobales bacterium | reverse complement strand
AAAAGTCGGCGTAAGCGAAATAACGAGACGCCCGGCCGCAATGCTGCGAGCCGGGCGTTTTTGCCTTTTGGTCGTACCTCTCGGGTCCGGGCGGGCGTCAAAGCCCTTGTCGTCGGACGCTAAGTCTCTCATTTCCTTGACCATCTCACGCTGGTGATAAGCTCCCTTCCCAACCTGAACCAGCTGCGAGCCAGGCCGCTAGTTTCGCTGGATTAGAGCCAAATTTCGAGGCATACTAAGCAGGCCCGTCTCCCCCGCGGGCGGGAGGGCTCCGCGCCATGCCGTTGTTGGAGGAGAAGCAAGTCACTGAGGTCACACCTGCCATCGGGGATGATTCCGAACAAAAGCAGCGCCGGCAGATGCTCATCGCGCTGGCCCTGCTGCTCGCTGCATTGATTCTGGTTCTGATCAAGGACCGCGACTTCTGGTTTCCGCCCGCACCGGTTCCGCAAGTGCAATCGGAGTCGGAGCCCGTCGAAGAGCCTTCGCCCGATGTGAAAACGCCGTCTGAAACGGCCACCGCAGGCACGCCGGCCACGGTCCGAGCGCGACCGAAGTCGAAGCCGCGCACCCCGTCGCCCGCCGTGGTTGATCCAGGTCCCGCGCCCGCTTTGGCGCCGGTGGTGATGAGCCGCGCTGTGCTTCCTCCGCTCGAAGTCGAAGTGGTGGCCGGGGACGAGCACCGCACCATCCCGGCAAGCAGCGGATCGGTTCGAGTGGACCTGCAGCCCCGAGCTCCTTTCTCCTCCACTCCTCCGCCTGCCTCCTCCTCGACCTCTTCTCCCAGTTCCGCGGATTCCGCCGGCGTGGCCGACGCCACCGGACGGGTTCATCTTTCTCCCGGCGCCGCCCAGATTCTTTCCCGGCCAGTCGAACCGAACTATCCCCTTCTGGCCAAGCAGATGAAAGTCCAAGGCGCGGTCGTGCTGGAAGCTCTCATCGGACGCGACGGGAACATTCAAGACCTCCATGTACTCAGCGGACCCACGATTCTTTCGACTGCGGCCCGGGAGGCGGTGAAGCAATGGCGGTTCAGGCCCTACCTGCAATCCGGCCAGGCGGTCGAAACCGAGGCCCGCATCACGGTAAACTTCACCATCTCCACCCAGTAGTGCTAGCAGCCACGATGGGCACGGATTCACACCGACCAGGAATTGGAAAAAAGAATTTGATCCGTGTAAATTCGTAGAGTCCGTGGCTCGTGTTGCAGCTCAACCTGGGAGCAGAGCTGATGGCTTTTGCGATCTCCAGTACGGCGTTTCCCCTTGGCGGCGACATTCCCAGGAAATTTACCTGCGACGGCGCCGATGTGTCCCCCGAACTTTTGTGGACCGAACCTCCGGCCGGCACTCAGAGCTTCACACTCATTGCCGATGACCCCGACGCGCCCGCCGGCACCTGGACCCACTGGGTGCTGTATGACCTGCCAGCCACCGTCACCAGCCTGGCCGAGGGCGTAAACAAGATTGACGAACTTCCCGGTGGTGAGCGACAAGGCCGCAACGACTTCCGCAAGATCGGTTACAACGGCCCCTGTCCGCCGCCGGGCAAACCCCATCGGTATTTTTTCAAAATCTATGCGCTCAAGGGAAAGCTCGATCTCAAACCGGGCGCGAGCCGGCAGGAAGTAGAACAGGCCCTGCCCAGTCTGATGCTGGGTCAGGCAGAGTGGATGGGGAAATACCAGCGCTGAGTTCCAGCGGCTTTTCGCAAGAGCTGCCCGGTGTAAGCAAAAAGTAACGGGCGTCCCGACTCTCGCGAGTCGCCTGACGCCCGGGCAGCCCTCCCCCCGAACTGCTCGCGGATAAGACTAAGACTCAAAGCGATGTCCGGGAATAGCCCGCGCGTGCCGGAACCACTCCACTAACGGGGGATACCACAATCATTTGCTGCGCCGGGTGCCTCACATATTTCGCGTACTTTGAGAATGTGTGGGCTCTGCCCAAGCGGAGCTTGGACGGGCCACCCTCGGGCAACGCAATTAGATAGGAACGGGCTGCGCCGTTGCTACGGCGCGGCTGCGTGCACCTGCCTCGCCCTCTGGATCTCAGGGGCCTGCTCCACCCGGTTTCTGCCCTTCGCTTTGGCGCGATAGAGGGCGGTGTCGGCGGCGCGCAGGAGGTCATCTCCGTCCGGGAAGGACGGCGCGGCCGCTTGTCCGGCCACCAGTCCGATGCTGACCGTCACCGGGACGGGCCCAGCATCGGTTTCAACCGGCTTTTCCGATACGCATGCCCGCATCCGTTCCGCGGTGGTGGCCAGGGCCGACGCTGTGCACTCGGCCAGCACGATCAGAAACTCTTCTCCGCCATAACGCCCCACGTAATCATAATTTCTCACCGAGGCCAACAAGCGAGCGGCCACCTCGCGCAACACCGCGTCTCCCGTCGGATGTCCGTACGTGTCGTTGATTCGTTTGAAGTGGTCAATGTCAGCCATCATGACTCCCACGGGACGTCCCAGGCGCGCGCTGTGTTGCGTCTCACGCTGCAGCAGGCCAGTGATGGCTCCACGGTTCCACAGCCCAGTCAGGTGGTCATGGGCGGACTGGAATTGCAGTTCGGTCTGGACCCTGAGCAACGCGTCCTGCAGGTGCAGTATTCGCTGGCCCGCGCGGACTCGGGCGTGCAACTCGTTTACATCGAACGGTTTGGTCAGATAGTCGTCAGCCCCAGCTTCCAGGCCGGCCACTATGTCTGCCTTGCTGCCTTTGGCGGTGAGCAGCAGGACATACTTATAGTGATCGGCCCGTTCACTGCGTATTCTGCGGCAAAGCTCAATGCCTTCCAGCCCCGGCATCATCCAATCCAGGATTACCATCTGCGGGGCATCCTTCTGCTGCAGGATGGTCCAGGCTTCCAGTCCATTCTTTAAAGCGGTAACGCGATACTTCCACCTTTGCAGCCAGCGCTCGAGGACCCGGCGGAACATGGGATCATCTTCCGCGATCAGCACTTCATTTTGCCGCGTTGACTCTGGTATAGAAAGCTGCTTCAAATCCAGGTCCGGAGGCACAATACTCACGGCGTTGTTCCCGCTGAGGCCTTCATCGCAAGATGGAGAGCAGCCAAGTGCTGCTCCAGCGATGCGAACACTTCCGCGGCCCCAGACAGGTTCTTCTCGTGCCCCATGTCCTCCAGCGCCCGCGAAGCCTGCGAAGCCATCACTGCTCCCAGGTAACCGAGCTCCCCTTTGAGGCTGTGGGCCGCGCGCATCACTGCTATCGGATCGGACTCAGCGATGGCTTGTCCCAGTTTTTGCAGAAGCTTCGGAGATTCCTGCAGAAAGATCTCGCACAATTCCCGAAAAAGTTCTTCATCCCCCCCCAATCGTTCGTCAGCCTCATCCCTGCCCCACAGTACTTTGTCCGAAGCATTCCCAGGCGGAGTGGGTGGCCGCAGTGGGACAACGGTCTGTGTCTTTTCCGGCGCACTCTCATTGACTGACATTGGTTTCATAAGGCATCCATTTTTCCCGTCGCAAATGCCCCCTGTCCGTATCTTCGGCGGGGAACAGGCTTTCTTTACCGCTGGATGGGCGAAGGCGAGCTGAGACTGTTTCCTGGACCAAGCAACTCTCCAAAGGACATGCCCAAAAAGAGGGAGCGAACCCATCTCCAGCGGAAGGCTGTTGGCCGTTTGGCTGGATTCCCACAGCTTCCCGGCATAAAGCCCGTCCCTGATCCGTCGATGAATCCAACAGATGAGCATGGCGCGCCATCGTGTCTTCATGGTTCAAGGTTCGCCTTACTCCCTGGCAGCCAATGCATTACGCCGCGTGAGGAAGCGACCCAGCTCGCATTTGGCCATTGGCACCGTCGCAACTGTCGGCAGGTTCAGCATCCGTATGTGGCGGCAATCGAGAAGTCCGCATTTGGGTCCTGGTTTACTTGGCATATAGGCAGGAGATGGAATTCTTGGAAGTTCTTAATCATCTGGCCCTTGCTGACTTCATGCCCCACGGCTACTGCTACCTGTGGGATCCCTGGATTGTCTGGCTGAACGTCGCGTCGGATGGCTTGATCACGTTCGCTTACTACTGCATTCCCATTGTTCTCATCTACTTCATTTACAAACGCCGTGACCTGCCCTTCAACTGGATTTTCTGGATGTTTGGCGGCTTCATCCTGGCCTGCGGCACCACGCACCTGATGGAAGTGTGGAACGTCTGGCACGCCGCGTACGGTCTCGCGGGAATCATTAAGGCGATTACCGCGGTCATTTCTCTCGCTACCCTGGTCCTGCTCGTTCCGCTTCTGCCGAAGGCGATCGCGATTCCGAATCTCATTGCTTTACAGAGGCAGAATCGCAGCCTGGAGGAGCAGATCGCTGCGCGCAAGCGTCTCGACGATGCCGAAGTCGATGCTCCGTTTCGGCGCCGCATGAATGCGGGTACTGCCCTGGCTGTGCTCTTCGTCGGATTCATGGGTTTTCTTTCCTGGCGAAGCGGACGGTCGGCAGCGGCCGAAAGCGATCTCGTGACCCATACCCATGCTGTGATGCAGGTGCTTCAATCCACCCTGGGAAATGTCATCGAGACGGAAACCAGCAGTCGGGGTCTTGCGCTCTCCGGGAACCCTGCATTGTTGGCCCACTATCGAGCCACCCGGAAAGCGGCCACACACGGAGTCGACTCCCTGCGTCAACTCACGGCCGACAACCCCAGCCAGCAACGGCAAATCGATTTACTCGAGCCCCGGATCAACGCCGCTCTTGCTCTCGCCGACGGAATGGTGGCGCGCCGACTGCAGACCCAGGCCATTCTTGAAGACAGCGCCATGCTGCAGTCGGAAAGGCTCATGGATGCGATGCAGAACAGCGCCCGGGCAATCCAAGACGAAGAGACTGCCTTGCTGCGTCAGCGGACCCGGAAGACCGACGCGGCACGCCGTCTGACCGGCCTCATCACAGTCTCGGGCACGCTGGTGGGAGTGGTCTTCCTGGCCTTGTCAGGCTTCGCCATTCAGCGCGAGATGGATGCCAGGGCCGGGGTACAGGCACAGCTCAACATTCTGAATGCCGAACTGGAACAGCGAGTGGAGCAGCGCACGGCGGCCTTGCAGGAGAGCCAGGAGCGTCTGTCCGGAATCCTGGGCTCGGCGATGGACGCAATCATCACGGTTGATGGCGACCAGCGCATCCTTCTGTTCAACTCCGCTGCCGAGCAAATGTTGGGCTGCCCTGCCGCCGAAGCACTCGGGCAACCTATGGCGCGCTTCATTCCGGAGCGTTACCACTCCGCCCACCAAGAGCATATCCGTCGCTTCTGCGCCACCGGGATCACTAACCGGGTCATGGGCGCCATGAACCCAGTGTGGGCGGTACGGACTGACGGCAGGGAGTTTCAGATCGAAGCTTCCATCTCACAGATCGTGACGGGTGGGAAAAAACTGTTGACGGTGATCCTGAGAGACATCACTGAGCGCAAACAGTCGGAAGAGAAGCTGGCCGCACAAGCGCAGGACCTGGCCCGCCAATCCGAGGAACTGATCGGTTCACGGCAGGCCCTGGAGGCGCAGAGCCTTATGCTGCAATCCGTGCTCGACAGCATGGCGGAGGGCCTGGTGGCCACCGACGAGCAGGGAAAATTTATTATCTGGAACCCGGCTGCGCAGAAGATTCTTGGCCTGGGCGCGGCCAACCTGGACAGCCGGCAGTGGTCGCAGCACTACGGACTCTTCCTGGATGACACGGTGACCCCTTTTCCTTCCGATCAGCTCCCCCTGGTGCGCGCTATTCGCGGGGAGGCCAGCACCGCCCAGATGTTTGTGCGCAATCCGGAGCTGGCGGAGGGCACCTGGATCGAAGTCAATGGCGGCCCCTTGAAAGACAAGCACGGCGTGGTGCGTGGCGGGGTGGTGGCATTCCGCGATATCACCCAAAAGCGAAACTCCGAACGCGAAATCCATCAGTTGAATTCAGAACTCGAGTCCCGGGTCGCCGAGCGCACCGCCCAGCTCAAAGAGGCCAACCTGGAACTGGAGTCGTTCACCTACAGCGTAGCCCACGATTTGCGCGCCCCCCTGCGCCACATCGCGGGTTTTTCCGGCATTCTGATGGAAGAGTGCGGCACCGTCGTTAATGCCGAGGCCCAGCGTTACCTGCAGCGGATCCAGGAAGGAACCCGGAAAATGGGCCAGCTTGTCGATGAGTTATTGAGCCTGGCCCGGGTCGGCCGTCAGGCCCTGAAACTGGAGACGGTGGGTCTAAATTCCATGGTCAAGGAAGTCATTGCCATACTGCAGCCCGAGATGGAAGGCCGCCAGGTGGAATGGAATATCTCCCAACTGCCTTTCATCGAGTGCGACCCCACGCTGCTGAAGCAGGTGTTCCAGAACCTGATTTCCAATGCCCTCAAATACTCTCGGCCACGCTTCCCCGCCGTGATCGGGATTGGGCAAGCCGAGGTAGACGGAGTGTCTGCCATTTTCGTCCGCGACAACGGCGTGGGCTTCAGCATGAAGCATGCCGACAAGCTGTTTGGCGTCTTCCAGCGCCTGCACCGCTCCGAGGACTTCGAGGGCACCGGCGTGGGGCTGGCCACCGTGCAGCGAATCATCAAGAAACACCAGGGCAGAGTGTGGGCCGAGGCCGAACTGGACAAGGGCGCGACCTTCTACTTCACCTTGGGCATGCAACCTGAAGCGAAAAGCGCCACGGCAACAGGAGCCCGATCATGACGTCCGATGAGATCGACATTCTGCTGGTGGAAGACAGCCCGGCCGACGCCGAACTGGCTATCCATGCCCTGCGGCGCGAACACCTGGCGAGCAACATCTTCATTGCCAGAGATGGAGAGGAAGCTTTGGACTTCCTCTTCTGTCGCGGCCACTTTGAGGAGCGTTCTTTCGAGCGCCCCCCCAAGCTGGTCCTGCTCGATTTGAAATTGCCCAAGGTGGATGGCATCGAGGTTCTGAGACAGATCAAGCAGGACCCGCGAACCAGGGCTATCCCCGCCATAGTTCTGACCTCTTCCAAGGAAGAACAGGATCTGGTGCGCAGCTACGATCTGGGGGCTAACAGCTATATCCAGAAACCAGTGGACTTCGAACAGTTCCGGCAGACAGTAAAAACCGTTGGCCTGTACTGGATGATCATCAACCAGCGTCCGGCCGTGCACGACGCCCGAAAATCCGCCGCCCAGGGATCGAAGTGAACGTAACCGCCGCCACGGCAGCCCGCGAGGTTTCGAGCGCTAACAGGCCTCAACTCCGCGTCTTGTTGGTGGAAGACGATCCGGCCGATCGCGACCTGATTTTGCGCGAATTGGGAAAGGGCGAGTTCGAGATCATCAGCGACGTAGCTGGAACGGCCGATGAGTGCCGGCAAAAGGTAAGAACGAACTGTCCGGATGTGGTGTTGGCCGACTACAACCTGGGCCTGTGGCGCGGCACGGAAGTGCTCGAAATCTTGCGTGAAGAGGGCCTGGACATCCCTTTAATCCTGGTGTCGGGCGCTTTGGGAGATGCCATCGCAGTGGAGTGCATCAAGCAAGGCGTGACTGACTACGTACTGAAAGATTCCCTGGCCCGCTTGCCGGTGGCACTGCGGGGCGCGCTGAAGGATAAGAATGCGCGTGCAGAACGCCAACAGGCCCAGGAATTCCTGGCCCAGAAGGCGGAGGAACTGGCTCGTTCCAACGCCGACCTGGAACAGTTTGCCTACGTGGCTTCGCACGACCTGCAGGAACCGTTGCGCATGGTCTCCGCCTATACCCAACTCCTGGCCGAACGTTATCGAGGCAAGCTTGACGATCAAGCGGACAAATATATCCATTACGCCGTGGACGGTGCGGCGCGCATGCAGAGTCTCATCCAGGACCTGCTGGCGTTTTCCCGGGTAGGGCGGCAGGAGACAGCGGTCAAGAGTACAGACTGCAACCAGATTGTGGATCGGGCCGTGGACAGCCTGCGGGCCGCAATCCTGGAGAGCAGAGCAGTGGTCAGCCATGGGCCTTTGCCCCTGGTGATGGCCAACGGCTCCCAACTGCGACAGGTATTTCAGAACCTGATCGGAAATGCCCTGAAATTCAAGGGCTCACAGGCGCCCCTCATTCAGATTTCAGCGAAGAAAGAAGGGACCGAATGGATCTTCACCGTGGCCGATAACGGTATCGGCATCTCCGGGGAGCACGCCGAGAGCGTCTTCGTCATTTTCAACCGCTTGCACACTCGAACTGAATACCCCGGCAACGGCATTGGTCTGTCCATCTGCAAGAAGATCGTTGAACGGCACGGCGGCAAGATCCAGGCCTTGCCTCGGGATGGGGGCGGCACCCTTTTCAAATTCACCCTGCCGGCGGGAGAATCCGCAAAAGGTCGGGACCCGGCATGATGACAACGACAGCAGAAATTCTGTTGGTGGACGACAATCCCGCCGATCTGGACTTGACCATCGACGCCCTGGCGCAAAGCCCGTGGCAGACCCACGTCAGTACGGTTTCCGATGGGGCCGAGGCCATGGCCTATCTTTGCCGCGAGGGAAAATACGCCGAGGCCAGCCGTCCTCACCTGGTTCTGCTGGACCTGAATCTGCCCCGCAAGGACGGACGCTCGGTCCTGGCCGATATGAAATCGAGGCCGGCTCTGCACCGGATACCAGTCGTGATTTTCAGCACGTCACAAGCCGCAAAGGACATCGAGTGCAGCTATGAACTGGGGGCCAACAGCTACGTCACCAAACCGCCGACCCTGGGCGAGTGGGTTTCGGCCGTAAAGCTCCTGAACGAATTCTGGATCGGATGCGCTTGTCTGCCACGCGAGGTGGAACAATGAACAATGGACATACCCATGTCTTACTGATTGAGGACAACCCTGGAGACGCCGACCTGGTGCGCTTGCGCCTGGTAGAAGCACACTCGGATATCGCCGTCTCCTGCGCCACGCGCCTATCCGCCGGACTGGCTGCGATGGAGGTGGAAACCCCCGCCATGGTCCTGCTCGACCTGAATCTTCCCGACAGTCATGGCGCAGAGACTTACCGCAAGGTACTCGACGCCGCGCCCGGCGTCCCCGTCGTCGTGTTGTCCGGCCTGGACGACGAAGACATGGCGGTCAGTGCGGTTCACCAGGGAGTTCAGGATTATCTGGTCAAGGGCAGTTTCGACAGCAAGCAGTTGGCACGCGCCATGCGTTACGCGATTGAGCGCCAGGGCCTGCTGACCTCTCTCGACATCAGCCGGCGCCAGCAAATCCAGTTCAAGAACGAATTCCTTTCCCATGTTTCGCACGAATTACGCACACCTCTGACCTGCATTCATCAATTTGTCTCGCTCATCCTCGATGGCCTGGCAGGCAAGGTCGCGCCCGAGCAACGCGAACACCTGGAAACCGTTTTCCGCAGCGTGAACCAGCTTCGGTCCATGATCACAGACCTGCTGGAAGCCACTCGGGCCGAGTCCGGAAAGATCTCCATCGAGCCCCACTGCGTCCTGATCGGTGACCTGATTCGGCAGGCGACAGCGATGCTGCAGAGCACCGCCCAAGCCAAGGGAATTGGCCTCGAAGCGGGCATCGACATCAGGATTCCATTCATCTACGCCGACGCCAACCGTGTTCTCCAGGTGCTGGCCAATCTCATTGAAAATGCCATCAAGTTTACCCCCGCCGACGGTTCGGTCATGGTGAAGGCGTACCTGACGGAAGATGATCCAGACTTCGTCCAGGTATCGGTCGCCGATACCGGCCGCGGCATTAGCCCGGAAGCGAAGGCCCTGATCTTTGAGCGTCTCTATCAGGACCCCAATTCGATTGACGATAGCCGTAAAGGGCTGGGGCTGGGACTCTACATCGCCAAAGAACTGGTCCGGCTGCACGGCGGACAGATATGGGTGGAGAGTCAGTTGTCGCACGGCAGCACCTTTGTTTTTACGCTGCCCTTGTTTTCTCTGGCGAAATTTATCGCTCCCATCATTACCCACCTGGGCCGGTTGCGAGAGCACCTCTCTTTGATCACCCTGGAGCTGACCCCCTTGCTCTCCTTTACCGGCACCCGGGGGGAGACCCGCCAGCATTGTCTGCAACTGCTGGAGCCTTGCATCCTGGGCGACAAGGACGCGATTCTGCCCGCTTTGGGCGATGCTGGGCCGGGTGAGACGTTGATGGTCGTGGTCTCCACCGACGAACACGGCGCCACCGTGGTCGAGAAGCGCATCCGTGAACAACTGGAGCGCTCCGAGCGTTTGCGAGCCACTTGCACCTTCAAACTTTCCTCGGTCGGCCTGAAGCTGCCTGCGGCAGATCGCCCGGAGCCTGTCGCTAAGCTGGTTCAGCAAGTTGCCGATGGTATTACTGCGATGACCATGGAGGCCTTGCGGCGCACCGAAGGTCACATGCACTGAGGGGAGCAACCAGCATCTTTTTCGAAGATCGGAAATTGAATCTAAGAATTACCCAGTCGGAGTAGGAATCATGGTTACCCATAACCCCCTCCACGGATCCGGACAAGCGGGTCTCCCGCATCCGGCTCTTACCTCAGGTAATAACGCCCATGCGGCGCAGGGGATAAGGATGACAAGTACGGGCGGGAGGCAACCAGCGGTCGATCAGGCGCCGCATTCGGGCCCAAAGCACGTGGGCGTTCTGGCTGCGCCGCGACAGGGTGCGATGCCAGAGCCGACCTACTTGGAACCGAAACGTGTACAACGCCGCGCGGTTGGTAGGCACGCCGTAGTAACGGATATGGCCACCCACGACCGAGCGCAACCACCGGCCGACTTCCGGGATGGGGTCATGCATGCGCCGTTGGAGCTCGGTCTTGACCTCGCCCAACTTCGCTTGCAACCGTTTGCGAATCGTCTGTCGCAACACCGTGAACCGTCCATTGCTCCTCTTCTTCCCGCAGATGTGCGTAAAGCCGAGAAAGTTGAACGTCTCCGGTTTCCCGTCTCCGCGCTTCTTCCGGTTTTCGGCCGCGAACGGTCCGAACTCCAACAGTCGCGTTTTCTCGGGATGCAGTTCCAGGCTGAACTTTCGCATTCTCTCGATCAGTTCCGCCCAGAACCGTACGGCATCCGCCTTCGCCTCGAAGCCCACTACGATATCGTCAGCAAATCTCACGATGATCACGTCACCGCAGGCTTGTTTCTGACGCCACGCTTGGGCCCACAGGTCGAACACATAATGGAGATAAACGTTAGCCAGCAGCGGCGATGCACTGCCGCCCTGGGGCGTCCCTTCCCCCGTCCGTGTTCGTTTCCCCTCCTCCAACACGCCGGCATTCAACCATTTCTGGATGAGCCGTACCACGCGTTGATCCGCAATCCGGTGCTCGACGAACTTCACCAGCCATTCGTGCGACAGCGCATCGAAAAAGCCGCGAATGTCCACATCCAGCACCCAGTTCACCTTCCTCGTCAGCAGTCCGGTGTAGAGCGCGTCCAGCGCGTTATGCTGGCTTCGCCCCGGTCGGAATCCGTACGAAAAACCGAGGAAATCCGTTTCGTAGATGGCGTTCAACACCTCGACGGTCGCGCGCTGGACGATTTTGTCTTCCAGCACCGGAACTCCGAGCGGTCTTTTCCGCCCGTCGCTCTTGTCGATATACGCCCTACGCACCGGCTTCGCTCGATACCCTCCTCGCTTCAGCCTATGGGAGAGGTCCTGGAGGTTGCCCTCGAGGGCCTCGCCGTAGTGCCGCCACGTCTCTCCATCCACGCCGGGCGCGGCTTCCTTCTTCAAACTGAAGTAGGCTGTGCGCAGCGTTTCCAGGTTGTAGATGTGGTGGAGAAGCGCCGTGAACCGCAGCTCCTTATCCTTACGGGCTGCTTGACGTACCCGCTCCAGCGCACTGGGCGCGTCCGTCCGGCTCGGTGTCCGGGACGCGTTTTGCTGGGGCAGGTTCCCTTTGGTCAGACCGCTTCCCTCCATCCCCTCCGCCGCCGGTTGCCCGGCCTTGTTCGGAGACTTCGCAGGTACTACCGGTCTGTCCGACTTCCCGTGTTCGTTCACCATCGGCGTGCGTCCTTGGACTTCCCGATGCGTCCCCTGCCATATTCCGTCTGGGGTGAACGCGGGATCTCCCGGTTCCCATGCGAGGTGTTTTGGCACGTGCGCGGGGTCTGTGACCGCGCGGGATCCCAGCGCACCTTGCGATATCGGCGCACCGGGTGGAGCCTTCCGCTTTCTCCTACAGCGTCGGCATCCCGAAGTGAGTTTCTTACGCGGCTGAATACCCGGCCCGCCCCATCCCCTGTCAACGCTTCGACGTCACCCTTGCAGGTAACTCCGCATGACTCGGGGTCGGTATGGGTCGCTAGCTCTTTACCGTATGACTTTTGCATTCACTACACCTCGCCGGTTTAACCGGCGCACAGGAGAAACGAAATGAAAATCAAAGTGACCAGCGTATACGTGGACGACCAGGAGAAAGCTCTGCACTTCTACACCGAGGTGCTGGGGTTTGCAAAGAAGACGGACTTTTCGCAGGGGCCATTTCGCTGGCTGACTGTAGCCTCGCCCGAGGAGCCGGAGGGCACAGAGCTGCAGCTGGCGCTGAACAACAACCCGGCAGCCAAAGCCTACCAGCAGGCGATGTTTCAACAGAGCCAGCCCGCGGCCATGTTCTTCACCGATGACGTCAAGGGCGACTACGAGCGGATCAAGGCCCGCGGCGCCGAGTTCACCATGCCGCCCACCGACGTGACTGGCTCGACCATTGCGATGCTGAACGACACCTGCGGCAACCGCATTCAGCTCACCCAGCTGGTACGCTATTCACGCTAAGGACTCAGGAGAAGAAAGTGACCGATCGAGCTCAGTACACACCGGGTCCGGCCAGCGGGGCGCAGGTACGAAAGGACCGCGGACAAAATGGTGAAGAGAAGTGGACGCTGATTGTCGTCCGAGAGCTGCGCCACTCGCCGGAAAGAGTCTGGCAGGCGCTCACTGACCCGGCGCATCTGCACGAGTGGGCTCCCTTCGACGCCGATGGGAGCCTGGGTACGGTTGGAAGCACGGTGAGGCTCACCACGGTAGGAGCGCCCACGCCGCATGTTACCGAAACAAAAGTGACGCGAGCCGACCCTCCCAATGTGCTTGAGTACAAGTGGGGTGGCTTCGACATGCGGTGGGAACTCGAAGCCTCTGGTGACGGCACGCGCCTGACGCTGTGGACCAACATCGGTCACCGCTTCATCGCAATGGGCGCTGCCGGGTGGCACATCTGCTTCGATGTGCTGGACCGGCTTCTCAGTGGAACTCCCATCGGCCGCATGGTCGGGCCCGAGGCCATAAAGTTCGGCGGCTGGCAGCGATTGAACGCCGAGTACGCCAAGCAGTTCGGCATCGAAACGCCCAACTGGCCGCCTAAGACAGCTCAGGAGTCGTGAATCGAGGGGGATCGCATAACCATGCAGCAAACACTTAAGAGAAATAAGAAGGAGTTGTCCCCGGAACAACGTAAAGAACTGCTGGGAGCCTTGAGAGCCCGTTTTGAGAAAAACATGAACCGCCACAAAGGTCTTCAATGGGCTGCCGCACAAGCCAAGCTGGAAGCGAACGCTGAAAAACTGTGGTCACTCAATGAAATGGAAAGGACTGGCGGTGAACCGGATGTCGTTGGCCATGACAAACAGACGGACGAATACATTTTCTATGATTGTTCACCCGAAAGTCCGAAACTCCGTAGAAGTGTTTGCTATGACCGTGAAGCGCTGGAGTCAAGGAAGGAACATAAACCAGCGGACAACGCTCTTGATATGGCAGCTGCCATGGGCATTGAGCTTCTAACGGAAGAACAGTATCGAGAGTTGCAGAAGCTCGGAGAGTTCGATACGAAAACGTCGAGCTGGGTGAAAACGCCTTCTGCAATCAGAAAGCTCGGCGGCGCCCTCTTTTGTGATCGCCGCTTCGACACGGTTTTCCTGTATCACAACGGGGCCGAATCTTACTACGCCGCCAGGGGTTTCCGAGGCCGGCTAAGGGTCTAGCGAGAACGATCGCATGTCTTGCACGTGGGCGGCCTATGGTCCGGAGAGTATTGTCACCTGGACGCTCACCTCTTCGAGCACGCCGGTAGCGAGAGGACAAAATTAGTCATGAAAGCTGCCACCCAACGTTCGATTTTTCGCTGGATTCACATCGTCTTTAGCATTCCGATACTGGGATATATCTATAGTCCGTTTGAAAAACTTCCAGGCTATGCCTTCCCGACTCGGTATGTCTTTCTTCCTGTAATGGTCATTACCGGATTGTGGATGTGGAAAGGCCATGTCCTTCGACGACTTATTTCGAAGAGATCGACCTAGTGATTGCGGGTTTAGTCGTCCACCTTCCAGTAAACACCGTCTCCTCTTGTCCTGAGAAACCAAAATGGCTTACCTTTTAGAACACTTCGTTGAGATGAGGGATATCAACGGCTTTTTGCGACCTGTTCAGCGCCCAGGGGTGACCGATGAAAATGAAAAAGTACGCCAGCTTTGACGACTACCTGGATGATCAACCGGCAAGGAACCGCTCGATTATCCGCGCGCTTCGCCGATTTGTGAAGCGTGTGGAGCCCGGACTCGAGGAGTCGGTGAAGTGGGCAACGGCTGCTGGGTGAAGGGGAAAGTGCCCGTCTCTTACGTGTACTCGGCGACTGACCACGTCCAGTTTGGCTTTTTGCGCGGGTCCGCGTTAAAGGACCCACTGGGCCTTCTCGAAGGCAACGGCCAGTACGTACGGCACGTCAAGGTTCGCAAGCCCTCCGACATCGACGAAGACGTGTTCAAAGCGTTCCTGCGACAAGCGGCGCGCTGATCGTGTCCGGTCATCGAACTGCCCCACTCAAGCCAATACCGGGCTTGAATGGGCCACCGGTCGTATCAGTGTTCCTGCCGGCTCCCTCGCGTTTTCGCGCCGTCCATCCCGACTCGATCTCTACTGTCCCTCACCTTCGGGTGCCGGTATTGGACAGCCTCCAACATCCCCACTCTAAATTTCGCAAGGAACGCGAAAGTTAGAACGGGGCACCCGGCTCATTTCGCACTCATTAAGAATCGAGTATTGAGCGCGAGCACTCCGCGCACTTTTCAGTGGCGCGACCAAGCCGGGCGAAGCGAACGCCGGCACCATTCTTCCGTATGACAATCTGGGCAACGTCCCGCGTAGCGGCCTATGCTTCTTCCTTGTTCTCGCCCATCTGCTGCGTCAGATAGCGCTCGTAACCCAGTTCCTGAATCTGGTGCAGCTGGGCTTCGAGCCAGTCCACGTGGCTTTCCTCGTCCTTGAGAAGTTGTACGAACAGGTCGCGTGAACCGTTGTCGCCCTCCTTCGTGGCGATCTGGACGGCATCGTTATACTGCTTGACCGCCGCGACCTCGAGCGACAGATCGCTTTCCAGCATCCCTTTGACTGTCCCCGATACTTTCAGGTCCAGCGGTTGCATGGAGGGAGTGCCATCGAGAAACAGGATTCTCTCGATCAGAGACTCGGCATGCTTCATCTCGCCGATGGATTGTTTCTTGATATATTCCGAAAGCCGCTGGTATTTCCAGTTTTCACACATCTCCGCGTGCAGGAAATACTGGTTGATGGCCGTTAATTCCTCGCGGAGGGCTTTGTTCAGTTCTGCGATAACTTTGGGATTTCCTTTCATGGCGCACCGAGTATGCCAAAAATCAGGTCAGCGGGCAAATTTACTCAGGAAGAATGGTGCGCGCCCATCTCGTCGAAGGAGTGTTCACCCGGTTGATATGGGTAGAGTAAGCGGACGGCAGGGGAGGCGTGCATTCTGAATCGGCGCAGTCCCATTCAATGCCTTTTCCCATCGGTTGACCTCCCTCTCCCCGCGGCCTAACATGGCTGCCGATGTCACGCACGCAACATGTCGGAAGCTAAGAGGGGAAAAACAATGACCTGGAAAAGCAAATTAGTTCTCGGGATACTAACGTCCCTGGCGATGCTTCTGCTTAGTTTTGCCTTGCCCAGGGGAGAGTCGTTTCTGCGAGATGCGCAGGCGGCACAGTTTCCGGTAACGGTTGGGGTATGGGCGATTTTCGTCCTGCTCTTCGTGAAGCTGAAGTAGGAATTTCCAGGTTCGAAGACAAACACTTGGACGAATCGTCTTGCCCCTATTCTGCGGGGCTGGGGATTCTATTGACGAAGTGTAATATTGCGACTATCCGCTAACCCGCAGAATCAAATTCAGCATCCAACATCAGGAAGTGGCCATAACCGGAAAACAAACTGCGCAAGGCCGATCTTGGGTCGGGGTCTCTCCGAACCAAAGAGCGGCAGCCCTGACGATTCTGCCCCGGCCACGTTCCGCTCGCCTGCCGGAACTGGATGCCCTGCGCGGGTTGATGCTGATTGGAATTGCGCTCACCCATTTGCCGACCCAGGCCAGTCACTATTCCAATCAGATGCTGGGCTTCGTTTCCTGGGCTGAGGGCTTCGTGCTGCTGTCGGCATTGCTTACCGGCCGGGTTTACGGCTCGATTTTGCAACAAAGGTCCTGGCGCGATGTGTTTGAAAGGCTGTGGCTGCGCTGCGCCAAGTTGTACGGCTATCACCTGGGCCTACTGGCCGTGGCATTCACCGTGGTTGGCGCCATTGCGGTGCATACCCAGAAGCCGGCGCTGCTGGGATTGCTGGATTTCTACCTGGCGCATCACGCTGTCGCGGTTGGCACTTCCCTGCTGCTGCTGTACTGTCCGCCCCTGCTGGATATTTTGCCCATGTACATTGCTTTTCTGCTGCTCACGCCGCTCCTGCTCAGCGTGGGGCAGCGCTGGGGCTGGAAGTTTGTACTCGCTCCTTCGGGAGTGCTGTGGTTGGCGTCCCAATTCGGGGTGCGGGGATTCATCCACGGTTTCCTGGTGGCGCACGCCGCTTTCCCGATTCCGCTGCAAAATCTGGGTTCGTTCGACCTGTTCGCCTGGCAGTTTCTGTGGATCTTCGGGCTGTGGTTGGGCGCCGGAGATTCAGCCCGTCTGCTGGACTGGTTCAAGTCGCGCAGGATGATTGTTCTCGCGGTGCTGGTTGCCGCAGTGTTCCTGGCCCTGCGCTATCAGTGGCCGTCTTATTTCGTCACCCACCCCGTGGACCAGGGAAACGCCTGGGTGCTCTTCGACAAATGGCAACTCGGAGTGCTCCGCTTGCTGGACTTTGCCGCCCTGGGTGTGCTGTTTAGCGCGATCCGGCCGCACATCGCACACCGGCTGGCGTGGCGTCCCCTGGTGCTGCTGGGCAAGTCCTCTCTGGAAGTTTTCTGCATTCAGGTGCTTTTCACCTTTGCCGCGTTGTCGCTGGTCGGCGACGGAGCCGGAGTCCACTGGCTTTACCAGTCCGCGATTGTGGTGGCCACGCTGTCGGGGATGTACGGGTTGGCCTGGTGGCGGGCGCGGCCCAGACATGAGGATGCCCCAGTCCTCTGGACTTTGGGCCTGGAATGGCCTCCTGACGGGGAGCAGTTCACGGCTCGCTAGCCGCCCGTCGGAAATTTCCCTGGGGACCGACGACCTCACGCCGGCTTGGATCGGAAAGGGGTCCACGCTCGTGCCTACATTACCGTGCCGCTAGCGCGGGCGAGGGCGCCCGCGCCACATGGGTATCTACAGTATTTTCCCTAGCTCAGAAATTCCTGCTGCCTTATCGAACTTTCCTGCCTTCCATTTGCCATAGACCTATCCTTCAGAAAACACAGGCCTGCAGTCTTGGCCGCTTTCGTGCTCTTACGATGAGCAGATCACATATGGAGGAAATCATGTCCAACATACATGTTGATAAGGTCGGTGACATGGCAGTGGTGGAATGCGAGGGCAGATTTGTTCGCAGTGACGAGGCCTTCAAGTTACGTGACGCGGTTACGTCCCAGGCGCAGGCCCACGTGGTCGTGCTGGACCTTACCGAGATGCGCGCCATTGGAGGTGGCAGTGTGGGCGTGCTGGTATTCCTGCAGCGCTGGTGCCGGGACCACGATATTCGACTCAAGTTGTTCAATCCCTCACGGGCGGTACGGGAGAAGTTGGAACATATCAACTCAATGTCGGAGTTCGACATCGCCTCGCTGGACGAGATGATGGCATTGCTGGGCCGCGCCGACAGCCGGTACGCGCTGGCTTCGTGAAAATTCCAGGCACAGACCACTGCGGCTGTAGGAAATGTGCACGTTGGCCGGCAGTCGCAAGGATGCACGCCAGATCCTTGAGGACTGAAGTCCTTCAGGATGCCGCCATTGTCGAAAGCAAGGAATCCGTTCTTACTGCACGCGCAGCATGAGTTGCGTCCCGCTGTCGAGATGAACGTTGCCGGTGTGAGAGGTCAGGACGGACACCGAGCCCGAGGTCTCAAGGGAAAGGCCTTTTATCCCGACGACTCCGCGGCTCGTCGGAGCGAGCGGGCTGACCGTAGAAGTATCGGGCACATTGAGCCCGGGCGGCTCGGAAATGGCAGGGGGTGGATACTTCGGTGGAATGGTGGGGGGAGTGGAATCTCCAGCCGAGGCGGGCCGTTGCCCCGGCATACCTGAGGCCATGTCCCCGATTGGCTCGTTGCCGAAGTTATTGAGCTGCAAAGGGCGGGCGATCGCCTGTACGGTGGCTTGCAGCGGCACTTCGCGTCCGCCTTTCAGGAGCATGCGCTCAAACGTGATTCCCAGCAGCGAACCTGGAGACGTCTTGCTGTGGGCCTTGGCCTCGGTCACATGGCCGATGACTTTCGTGTTTCGCGGGACCACGATCTGACCGTGCACCAATAGATCGATTGCAGTCCTGGCCTCGACTTTGGCATCGGCCTTGGACTTTCTGGCATCCAGCGATTTCGACAACTCGACGGAAAGAACGGTTCCCGGGGGAAGGGCGTCTGGCTCCGGCGCGGAGTTACGCGCGGGTGCATCCTTACCTTGGGAAGCAGAAGGTTGCGGCGAGATCTGTGCCCGCGACGTCGAGGGAGATGACAGGACGGCCAAGGAGAACAGAACCAGCGCCAAAAACAGTTCCCGCATAATCACTTCACGCTCCTTTCCGGCCGAATGCTGGATTTGGATGCGTCCGGTCAAAACCAGGTTCCCTCCCGATATTTGCGGTACTGCTCGCCGAAGCGGGCTTCGAGGACCCCGGCTTCCTGGCGGGCACGCACAATCTGGATGGGTACCAGAACCAGCAGCCAGAGCAATGCGTAACGATACTGCAGGGAAATCAGGATGCCCAGCACCAGCAAGCCGCTGAAGACGTAGATCGGGTTCCTGATTTTTGCATACAAACCGTGGGTGACAAGTTCCTTGGCCTGGGGAGTCACGGAAAACGATTGTCCCAACTGCCAGCGGGCGGTGAAAAGCAACACGGCGGCTGGAAGCGCAATGCAGAGTCCCGCCATGCGGGCGGCATTCCACACTCCCGGGCGCAGCAGGACAATACCAATGACAATCAGCACCACACAAAACTGCAGCGCGAACAGCGGGGTGATCTTGGCGACATTCGCGTTCGAGTCCGACATGGCAGCTATTTTACGAAACCCTGGCGGATGGAATGGATAAAATCGGTGTAAGCGGGAGTAAATCCGGCGGCGCGCACGGCCGCCGCCACTTGGCCGCGGTGGTAGACCGCGTGGGCGATCACGTGCATCAGGACGTCGTCCTTGCGGCTGCTCCAGGTTTCACCTTTACTGTTTTGATAGCTGATGGGCCGGGCCAATGCGGCCTCGCTGGTGCCGGCCAAGTAGGTCTTCCACAGCACCGGTAACTCAGCCGCTTGCCGTTCGCACTCATCGGCCGTGAACTCAGGCCAGATCGGAAGGGTCTGCGGCCTCTGTTCCAGCCGCTCCATCCAGAGACGTTCTGCGGCAAAGATGTGCGCCATTAATTTCAGGGCCTGAGGTAAGGGAGTCCCGACGTTGCGTAGGCTCGTGAGTACTTCCTGATTCGCCCACCCGTCATAGGCGAAGAGACGGCTGAAATGCGCAATCAGGTCCACGACACTATTCAAACACAGCCAGTGCCGCATGCACAAAATCCCGGCGGGCGGGTGAGGCAAAGAAAAAAGTGTGGGGCGGACGCTCTTGTCCGCCGCCTTTGACGTTGACCTTCAGGCTTGAACTCGGTCGTCAAGCCGCGTTCAGATCAAAACCAAATTCAAAGGCGTCGGACAGGAGTGTCCGACCCACACCTGGCCAGTGGGCCTATTTCCTCTCTGGCGTGCTCTCTTTGGCTTCGTGGGCGGCGGCCTGATGGCCCGCCATCGAAAGCGCGGACATGAAGGGCGCGGCCGCAGCGGGCGGTTTCACGTCGCCAGTAAGGACCTTGCGAAATCCTACATCCTTGCCGTAGATGGCGATGGTCGAGTCCGAGTCCTGCTCGATCACGGCGCCTTCCAGCGTCAAGCCCGCAAACGCGCCCTTGGAGCGCGAGTAAGTGAGCATCTCGGTATTCAGCTTCCAGTCGGTGCCGGCCGAGGCATGACCCCCACCGGTCCGGCCGCAGCCGAGCCCTCGCCGCTAAGCTGGAATTTGCTGGACAGCAAGTGCTGCAGACCTTTGTCGTTCATCACCAGCATCACCAGGTCGACGCCTTCGGCTCCGATCTGAAGTCCCCAGCTGCCTCCACCCACGGAAATAAATGCGGGGGCGCTCCAACCGGAGGCGGTGCGGCAACTGGCGACGCCGCGGCCGTGCTTACCACCGAAGATGAAACCGGCTTTGATCAGGTGTGGGACCACGACAATGCACTTCGCGTCGTTGAGGACTTCTTCGGGTATGCCGTTGTCGGGCGCATCCATGATCTGCTTGAGCACATCCCCGGCATTCTGCAGCCGTTCAACGGAGTCTTCCGTGGCGGTAGCCGAAGCCATGGTGCCCAGCAACGCGACCAAACTGACTATCACAGCGATAAGAGATCGTTTCAATTGATCCTCCTCAGAGATGAAATTCGAATATGTTGCCGGAAGGCGTGAGTATGCCGCCGGGATCTCCGGGTCAGAGCGCTGCCCGGCGACCTGAGAACAGCTGGATCAGGAGTACCACCACCGCCACCACCAGAAGAATGTGGATAAATCCGCCGAGGGTGTACGAGCTCACGAGTCCCAGCAACCACAGAACCAGCAGAATCACAAAAATTGTCCAGAGCATTTTGTCACCTCGTTGGTGATTCAAAGCAACCTTGGCCTAATGACTTTGCTTTTGATCCATCGCACGATTTTGGAGTTGTCTCAGAACCACTACATGGAACACTGTAGAAATGCTCGGACGAGAGGGCAGTCGGTGCGACGTTGCCAACTCAAAAAGACACACAAGTTCAGTGTGCCGCATTACTTCCCAAGCAACTTCCATTCGCGAGAATAGGCTGAAAAGCGAACCGCAGTGGCTGAAGCCAAACGCCCTCATCACTCGGTTGGCACGACTGAAGTCGTGCCCTTCCACAATCGCCCTCGGCGCCAAAGTTGTCTTCGTTGCCACAGATCGCCTGAGGCGCCAAAGTCGCCTCACTGCTTTTTCGCGGAGCCTGCGCTCTGATCGGCTCGTGGCCGGAGCCGCGCAAGGCGCGCGAGCAACACTTGAATCCGCAAAGACTCAGGGGTAGGGTGGACTGGAATGCACGGTGTCACGGTGCTGATACGCACATAGCGCTGGCCGTCTGATATCCAGATTCACGATCACTTCGTCTAAGCAGGCAAGACGAGAACTTTTATTTCGAGGAGGCGCCATGAAACGCAGAGACTTCATTCTCGGGGCAACCGCCGGAGTGGGAGCGGCGTGGATTGGGTCGCGAGGCCTGGCCCGGGCCATGAGCGCGGTGCCAGCGCTGCCGCGCAAGTTCACGGCGGCGGATACGGTAGTGCTGGGCAAAACCGGAATCAAGACCAGCCGTCTCGCCATGGGAACCGGCACGGTGGGCATGGGCCATCACTCTCACCAGACCGCCCTGGGGGTGAAGGGTCTCTCCGATCTGCTGCTCAACGGCCATGACAACGGCCTGCGCTTCTTCGATGCCGCCGACGCCTATGGGAGCCATCCTCACGTGGCCGAGGCGCTCAAGCATCTACGCCGCGACCAGGTTACCGTGCTCACCAAGACCTGGGCACGCGACCCCGTCGAGGCCCGCGCCGATCTCGATCGCTTTCGCAAGGAACTGGGCACCGACTACCTCGATATATGCCTGATGCATTGCCTCACCGAGGGTGACTGGACCGAACGCTATCGCGGCGTCATGGACGTATTCTCCGAGGCCAAGGAAAAAGGAATTATCCGGGCCCACGGCTGCTCCTGCCACAGTATCGAAGCGTTGCGCGCGGCCGCCAAGTCGCCCTGGGTGGAAGTCGATCTGGTGCGCATCAATCCGATTGGTTCCCACATGGACGCCGATCCCGATACGGTGGTCAGCGTACTGCGCGAAATGAAGGCCGCCGGAAAAGGAATTGTCGGAATGAAGATTCTGGGCCAGGGCGATCTGCGCAACCGGCAGGACGAAGCCTTGAAGTACGCGCTCTCGCTCGGCGTGCTCGACGCTTTTACCATCGGGGCCGAGAGCAAGAATGAGCAGGAAGACCTGATACGGAGAATCTCCGCGGCGGCTTAGAACATCGGCCACGGATCTATACGGATCTCACGGATAAATCGCAACAAGTATTTTGATTCTTGAATTTGTGCGTATCCGTGTTGATCCGTGCGAATCCGTGGCCGCTTTTTCGAATTCGCTTCGCTCCCAGCCATCCTCGATCCCCCGCGTGCCATCCTAACCTTGAATTCAACAGTTGGAGGTGGATGGCATCATGAAGAATTTCACAATCAAGGCACTACTTGCACAATTTGTGCTAATGAGCAGTCTGGGATTGCTCTGGGCCCAACCGGGCGCACAGGATCAACCCGCGGACAACACCAAGGTCAATCAGCGTGACCGGAACGACAGCGAAGCAACCGCCGATCAGCAAAAAGAAAATTCCACGGACCGGCAGCTGACGCAGCAGATCCGAAAGGCGCTGGTCAAGGACAAATCGCTTTCAACCTATGCCCATAACATCAAGGTCATCTCGCAGAACGGCATGGTGACATTGAAGGGGCCGGTGAAGTCGAAAGGAGAAAAGCAGGCAATCGAGGCCAAAGCAGCGCAGATCGCTGGCGCTGACAAGGTCACGAACGAACTTCAAGTTGCGTCGAAATAATATCGTCAACCATCAGAATTCAAACCAACATCATAAGGAGATCATCATGGC
>JBARIF010000182.1:0-1607 GCA_049799615.1 Terriglobales bacterium | reverse complement strand
CTGGAAAACCATCACAAAGTCCGCATACTTGATGAAGCGGTCGCTGCCGGAGTGCGCCTCTCTCATCGCTACCTTGCCGGCCGCCAACTTCCCGATAAAGCAGTCAGCGTGCTTGACACCGCGTGCGCCCGCCTGGCGCTGGGGCAAAATACCACGCCTCCCGCGATCGAAGACGCAGTCCGCCAGATCGACGATTATGAAGTGCAGCAGCGCATCCTGGGCCGGGAGTCCGCAGTCGGTGTCGATCACAGCGAAAGGTTGGAAGAGATTCGCAAGCTCAAAACGGAAGCCGAAGATCGCATGAAAAAACTGCGTGAGCGTTGGGACAAGGAACGTGATCTCGTAGTTCAGATTCGCGAAATTCGCACCAAGCTCGAGGGCGAGCAGCCCGGAAACGGTTCCGGACCCGGCACTGCCGGAGGAAATGGACAACCCGCGGACAGCGGCGGCTCCGCCTCGGCGCGCGTTTCGATTTCTACCGCCGTGGCCGAGCCGGTTCCGGCGGAGCTACGCGCTCAACTTTCTCATCTTGAAAGCGAGCTTTCGCAACTGCAAGGTGAAGCTGGTTTGATCCGGGTCTGTGTCGACGCCAAGATTGTCGGTGAGGTCATCTCCGCCTGGACCGGAATCCCGGTCGGAAAGATGATGAAGGATGAGATCGATACGATTCTCTCCCTGCAAAAGATGCTGGGCAACCGGGTGATCGGCCAAAGCTACGCTCTGGAGGTCATCAGCCAGCGGATTCAGACATCGCGAGCCAGTCTGGACGATCCCAACAAGCCTGTCGGAGTATTCATGCTGGTGGGTCCCAGCGGCGTGGGCAAGACCGAAACAGCGCTGGCCTTGTCGGATCTTCTCTACGGCGGTGAGCACAACCTGATTACCATCAACATGTCGGAATTTCAGGAAGCCCATACTGTCTCCACGTTGAAAGGTTCGCCTCCCGGATATGTGGGATACGGCGAAGGTGGAGTGCTCACCGAGGCGGTGCGGCGTCGGCCTTATTCAGTGGTGCTCCTGGACGAGGTGGAAAAGGCCCATCCCGACGTGCTCGAACTGTTCTATCAGGTCTTTGATCGCGGCATGATGGAGGATGGCGAAGGCCGCGAGATCGATTTCAAGAACAACATTATTATCCTGACCACCAACGCCTGCACCGACCAGTTGACGAAGCTGTGTGCCGATCCGGAAACCACCCCCAGTGCACCCGCGTTGGTGCAGACGCTGAAGCCTGAACTGAACAAAATCTTCAAGCCCGCTTTCCTGGGGCGCATGGCCGTCGTCCCCTACTTTCCGGTAAGAGATGAGGCTCTGAAGAAAATCATCAACCTGAAGCTGGCCAAGATCCAACGCCGGATTCAGGAGAATCACAAAATCACCCTGACCTTCGACGACAAGCTGGTCGATGAGGTGGCGAGACGTTGCACTGAGGTCGAGAGTGGCGCGCGCAACGTGGACAACATTTTGAGCAACTCGCTCTTGCCCGATATTTCCCGTCAGCTTCTCGGCCATATGGCCGAAGGGGAAAAGCTGAGCGCCATTCATGTGAGCATCGGAGACAACGGGGAATTTGTCTATAATTAGCCGGCCGAGCGGTAGGGTTCAGC
>JBARIF010000181.1:0-14560 GCA_049799615.1 Terriglobales bacterium | reverse complement strand
CGAGACAGCCGGCAAGATGCCGGCGCTACAAACAGGTGTCGTAGCAAGCGATTCAGAAGGCTGACGCTCCGGGCGCGTGAGCGCAGAAGTAGCGGGCTCAGAAATCCATAGCCGGCATTTTTCATAGGTATGGGATTACAGGTGTCGGGGATGAGAGGCAAGATTTTTCCTGTGGTTCCTCTTCTTATATGGACTGCACGGAAAGTGAAGAGTTAGCCGCTAACGCTCAATCCTACCTGAGTCATGGACTCGGCGGGTTCGGGGTCTGGACCGCCTGCTGACAGGCGTGCGCGGCGGTCAGCAACTCGTCAAACCGCCGATCGCTGTGCAAGCCTCGCAACAGAGGATCAGAGAGCAGGTTTGAGTAGGAGCAGTAGTTCAGCTCAATCGCAGTCTTGAGCATGTGGAAGGCGGCTTCCTTCTTTCCGCTATAGGCGAAAAGCGCGCCCTGATAGTAGGAAAGTTCGGGATCCGGGTCTGAAGGCTGGCTGGTCTCGGCATCGTGTGCCATGCGGTCCAGTTCGGCAGGCGGGCGGAGCCCCACGCAGGCTTCCATGAGATCGCGGTGGTAATGGGGAGCGTTAGACATGCGTTTCGTGGCTTCGCGCGCCTCCGCTATCCTGCCTTCGCGCAGCAAAAGGGAAGGAGTAATGTAGTTGGCCCACTCCGAGCCGGCATCCAGCTTGATAAAATCGCGAGCCCGGTCGAATCGGCTCAGCTCCATGAACGCCCAGGCGCAGGAACGGAACTGATAGTTGCCCGGAGCCAGGGTGATGGCGGTATCGCATTGGCGCGTGGACTCCTCGAGCATGCCGGCATAACGCTGTACATAACCGAGGGTGAAATGGGCCTGGGCGTTCTCCGGACGACGCTTGGCCAGCGCCGCAGCCGCCTCATAAGCTTTTCCTAACTCGCCCCGGTCCACCCGGTTCACGATGAGTTGCGAGGCGGCGGCGATCAGGTTGGGGTCAAGAGCCAAGGCGCGTTCCAGGGCGGCATTGGAGTGCTGGAACATCTGCTCGCCGCCGTCGGAATAGGTAGCGTCGTAATAGTAACGTTGCCCCACTTCGCCCCAGGCGGGGGCGTAGTTGGGGTCCAGTTCGACTACATGTTCCAGCGACTTGATGGCCTCTCGATTGGGAACAGGGTCGTGGGGAAGGGCGACGCTGTGTAAATAGAGATCGTAGGCCTCCTGATTATTTGGCCGCGTTCTGGTCTCCAGAAAGCCGCCGGCCGCACCCAGCATCGGCAGCAAACCCTCCCGGACTTGTTTGGCCAGCTGTTGTTGCATTCCTATCAGGTCCTGGGTCGAGCCGGTGAGATTGGTTTGCCACAAAAGCCGTTCCGTGCCGGTCTCGACGGCCTCCAGCGTGACCAGCAGACGATTTCCCTGCTTCTGAAAGTGTCCGGTCAGCACCGTGCCCACATGAAGGTCGCGGCCCACCTGCTGCGGGTCAAGGTCGGCGTTCACGTATTTTCTGGTCACGGCGGAAGGACGAACATCCAGCGTGCGGGAATAAGTGAGCGTGTTGGCGATTTCATCCGCCAGCGCGAAGCGAAGATAGTCCACGCTGAAATCACCGTTGAGATTTTGCAGCGGCAGCACGGCGATGGCGTTTTTGGAAGCTCCTCCAAGCACTGCCGCGCGATGCTTGATGAACCAGGTCCCCACGGCCGCCAGCACCGTGATCAGCAGAGCGGTAACCGCGAGCAGAAGATAACTTTGCCGTTTCCCCGTGGTATGGAAGGTGTTGGTGACCATGTGCACTGGCGAAGTTGCTCGCGCGCCGGTGCGGGTCAATCCCGATTCGGTTTCCTTCTTCAGATGCTGCAGGTCGGCTTTCATCTCCGCCGCACTGGCATAGCGTTTGTCGCGATCTTTTTCCATGGCCTTCCCGATAATGCCTTCCAGTTCCTTGGGAAGCCGGGGGTTGAGAGTAAGAGGCGACGGGGGTTTGGTGTGCAGCACCGAATCCAGGGTCATGACCACGTTATTGCCGGTGAAGGGCTTCTTCCCCGTGGCCATTTCGTAGAGCACAACGCCGAAGGAAAACAGATCGGTCCGCGGGTCAAGCTCCTCGCTGCGCGCCTGCTCCGGAGACATGTAAACCGCGGTGCCCGGAATCACCCCTACGGCGGTCAGCGAATCTTCGATCGGCGTTTCGTCGCTGGTCGCCATCCGTTCGTTCCGCAGCAATTTAGCGAGGCCAAAATCGAGGACCTTGGTCTGTCCCGTAGACGTAATAAAGATGTTGGCCGGCTTGATATCGCGATGAATGATGCCCTTGGCATGAGAGGCGCCCAGCGCGTCCGCCACCTGGACGGCCACCTCGAGCAGGTCCTCGATGTCCATCGGGTTGCCGCGAATGCGCTGCTTCAGGCTCACTCCCTCCAGCTTCTCCATGACGATGAAGGGGTGGCCGTTGTGGTCTTCGACCTCGTGAATGGTGCAGATGCTGGGATGATTCAGCAGGGATGCGGCACGGGCCTCGCGCTCGAAACGCTCCATGGCCTTGGCATCACCGGTGAGGTTGTCGGGAAGAAACTTGATGGCGACGTGGCGGCCCAGCCGGGTGTCCTCCGCTTCATAGACCACACCCATTCCCCCGCCGCCCAGCTTGCCCAGAATTTTGTAATGGGAGACCGTCTGGCCGACCATGGTGGCACTGCTCGAACTTTGGCCAGACGTTTCGCGGTCCATGGCTAAGCTCAGCCCCTGTAGCGGGTCAATGTTAGGCCGGGAGGAGTATCTGGTCAACTGTGTGGGGGGAAACAAGTAGCGCCGGCGTCCCGCCGGCCCGATGGGCGGGCAGAGCCCGCCTTGAGCGAGGCCGAAGGGGATGCACGCCGGACAGCCCGATGCTGGTGTTACTGGCCCGAGGGCTATAATTATTGGACCGTGCAGCGCGGACTCGCCATGTCCGTTGTTTTCGTGCTGGCCGGTGCGGGGACTTGCCCGACGCCGAGCCGGGCACAGCTAGCCAATTCGGCCGCGATCCGCGATGCCGCCACGCCGCCGAACCGGATGCCTCCCGGCAAAGACCGCAACGAACTCCAACCCCTTGGCGCAGGTTATCCAGTTGAGCTGAAGGCTGCCATCGACGACGGCCCAACCGCATTTCCTTCCTGGGAGACGAACGACATTCACTCAGCACAAGAGGAGGCCATAACACGCGTGAGCGGGGATGACAAATCCGAGGTTCAAGGCCCGGGATTCTGCCGGGTATCTCCGCCCTGGACAGGCCGGCATGTTTTGGGTGGTGTCACTGTCTCCGAAGTGACCTTTAACAGCGGCCTCCACCTCGCGCCCGATGATCAGCAAAAGATCGCGTCCTCGATCAGGCAACATACATACTTTGGCGATCCCGATGGCGTTGCCGCCGGGATTCTGGAAAGAGTTAGAGCAGCGTGGCAAGACCACGGGTTTTTCAAGGCGCGGGTTGATGGCGATACCAGGATACTCGCCGACAATCCTCTCGACATGCGGATCGCTCTCGTCATTCACATCCGTGAAGGCCCTCAGTACCGGTTGCAACAAATTACTTTCAAGGGCAATCGGGCAATTCGTAATGCGCAGGTCCTGCGCAAATTGTTCCCGCTTCAGGACGGTGAACTGTTCAGCCGCTTTGCCATTGGCCAAGGCCTGGACAGTCTGCGCACGGCATATCGCAGTTCGGGATTCATCAACTTTACGTCCATCCCCAATAGCGATGTGGACGAAAAGAGCCGGAGCATCACGCTTGCGATAGATATAGATGAAGGCAAGCAGTTTCTTGTAAGCAGCGTCAAGATCGTAGGTCGGGACGAGTCTGCAGTGGAGAACGCCTTAAAGGACCTGGCGCTCAAACGAGGCGAAGTCTATAACGAGAAACTCGCCGAGCTCTTCCTCCTGATAGAGGGCGCCTGGTTGCCAAGCGGACCCTCGCTGGAGTCACGCATCCACATGGCGCTAAATGAACGAGCCGGAACGGTAGCCCTTGCCTTCGATTTTGCGCCATGTCCGGTCGAATAGATTGTCGCCCCGAAAATCCCCGCCCAAGCCGAGCTTGGACGGGGCACCCTCCAGGGTCGCTACAGGTAGAATCTCGCCCAAGAGGCCACCCTCGGGTTCTGATTTAACGCTATAATTCAGCCCACTCATGGCGCTCCCTTCAGGAACGAAGCTGGGACCTTACGAGATTCAATCTCTGGTCGGTGCGGGCGGGATGGGCGAGGTGTATCGCGCCCACGATTCCCGGCTGGATCGCACCGTGGCCATCAAGGTCCTGCCTGCATCTTTTTCGGCGGACCGTGACCGCATGCAGCGCTTCGCGCAGGAAGCCCGCGCGGCGGCGGCGCTCAATCATCCCAACATTCTTTCCATCTTCGACATTGGAGACCAGCAGGGCTCGCCCTACGTCGTCTCCGAACTTCTGGAGGGCGAAACCCTGCGGGAGCGGCTGAGGAGTGGAGCACTTTCGGCGCGGAAGGCGATTGACTATGCGTTGCAGGTGGCACGCGGGCTGGCGGCCGCGCATGAGAAAGGCATCGTGCATCGCGACCTGAAGCCAGAAAACCTGTTCATCACCAACGACGGCCGGGTGAAGATTCTGGACTTCGGCCTGGCCAAGCTGATCATGCCCGAATCTTCAGGCGGGGCCGATGCGCCGACCCTCCATGCGGTGACCGAACCGGGATTGATCATGGGGACAGTCGGTTACATGTCGCCGGAACAGGTGCGAGGTCAGACGGCCGACCAGCGCTCTGACATCTTTGCCTTTGGCGCGATTCTCTACGAGATGATTTCCGGCAAGCGCGCCTTCCACGGAGAAACCTCCGCCGACACCATGAGCGCGATTCTGAAAGAGGAGGTGCCCGAGCTTTCCGAAACCGCGCGCAGTGTCCCCCCCGGCCTGGAACGAATTGTGCGGCACTGCCTGGAGAAACATCCTGCGCAGCGCTTTCACTCCGCCGGCGACCTGGCCTTCGACCTGGAAGCCCTGACCGAGATTACCGCCACCAGCAAGTCAGGTGCGCAAGCAGCGGTGCAAGAGGTCAGAGGTGCGGAAAAGCGTCGCAAACTGGCGAGTGTAGCGGCCGCAATCGCGGTGGCGGCGGCGATGATTGGTCTGGGCTGGTGGCTGGGTCGGGGCACAGGAGCCGTCCCTCCGGCCGAGTATCAGCAGATTACGTTTCGCACCGGGTCCATAGGAAACGCGCGCTTTACTCCGGATGGCAGCATCGTTTACAGCGCTTCGTGGGACGGCGGCGACAACCAGTTGTATCTGGCTCGCACTGACGACAACGGCTCACGCGACCTGGGACTGAAGGATGCGGACTTGCTTTCGATCTCGAAGAGCGGAGAACTGGCGATCCGTCTCAACACCGCGTATATGGGTGGCTATGCGCGAGCCGGAACGCTGGCCCGGGTGCCCTTGAGCGGAGGAACACCCCGCGAAGTGCTGGAGAACGTGCAGGACGCGGACTGGGCGGCGGACGGCGAAAACATGGCCGTAGTCCGCTTTGTCCCGGAGAACAGCCATTGGCGGCTGGAATATCCAGTGGGCAAGGTGTTGCTTGACGGCATCAACTGGATCAGCCATCCCAAGATTTCGCCGGACGGCAAGCGGGTGGCATTCGCAGACCACGAAAACATCGGGGGCGACGACGAGGGTTCGGTAGCGGTAGTTGACCTCGACGGTCACGAGAAAAAGCTCGCTTCGGGGTTTGTTTCGCTGGAAGGGATCGTGTGGTCCACCGCCGGCGATGAGCTTTGGTTTACCGCGACCCGCACCGGCAGTGCGGAAAATCTTCGGGGAGTGACGCTGGCCGGCAAGGAGCGGTCGATCACGAACGTGCCAGGAGGCATGTGGCTGCAGGACAGGCGCAATGGACTCGCGCTGATGGTTGCCCACCAGATTCGCATTGGGATTCGAGGCACGCCGCCGGACGGAAAAGGGGAGCACGAACTGGGGTGGCTCGGCTGGTCGATCCTGAGAGACATTAGCCGCGACGGCAAGGAAGTACTATTCGAGGAAGATGGCGATGGGGGCGGCCCCAGCTACACCGTGTTCATACGTGACACTGACGGGTCGCCTCCGGTTCGGATCGGCAACGGCACGGCCGAGGCCATTTCGCCTGATGACAAATGGGTGATCACGAGACCAGCCAAGGAGGGTGCGCTGTTCGTAGTCCCCACCGGCGCGGGTGAGGCCCGGCAGTTGACCCATGACAACATAAGCTACGGATCAGTTCGTTATCTGCCCGATGGCAAACAGTTGCTGGCCAGCGGTATTGAGGCTGGGCATGGAGTGCGGGATTACCTGATCGACCTGAGCAACGGCAAGGCCAGGCCAGTTACGCCGGAGGGAGTCGCTGGTACCCAGGTGTCACCCGACGGTCGCAGCGTCGCGGTGCTGGGTCCGGATGGCAAGTGGAGTATTTGGCCGCTGGATGGGAGCGGCCTGCGTCCGATTCCGAACCTTGATTCGAAATTCCTTGTATCGGGCTGGACTCCGGATGGCTTATCGTTGTATGCAGCGTCCAACCGTCTGCACACCAGGACGGCGAAGGTCTATCGGGCGAATATCGCCACAGGAAAAATGGAATTGTGGAAAACTTTTGGAGAAGCATTGAGCGTGGGAGTTACGAATGTGAGCGCTCCGCGCTTTTCGAGCGACGGAGGTGCGTACGCCTACGTTTACTCCCAGGTGCTGTCGCAAGCCTACGTGGTTAAGGGATTGAAATAGAACACCCGAGGGTGCCACGTCCAAGCTCCGCTTGGGCGGCGCTTTTGAATTTGATGTCACTTCAGCGGAAGTCCAGATGCGTTGCGCAGTGAAACGCAAGTCGTAACCCGAATCACGGAAAACGCCACCAAGAATCTAGCCGGGATGATGAGCACGCCCAGGCGCAGAAGTTCCCCGCCCAAGCTGAGCTTGGACAGGGCACCCTCGAGGGTCGCTACGTATAGAATCCCGCGGAAGAGCCTACCCATTCCATATTGCGATTGTGATCCACACCCATCATCAGGCCGCGGCCCATGCGGATGATGGTCATCACTGGCAACAATTCATCCAGCCAGATATACATGATGCGAACTTCCGCCTTGTTGCCGCCGAAAGGCGTTTCTACCACCGGCTCGAAATTCATGCGCTCCTGCAGAATGTACTGCGAACGTTTTTCCCTCGGGATGGCTGCGATGTCCTCTGGTTTGAGATTGATGATCACACCCAGGCCGGCGAAGGAAAACAGCGGTTTGACCACGTAGTTCTCGAGGTCTTTCGGTATCTGGTCCACGCGATCCAGGAACCATGTCTTGGGCACGCACTCATGGCGTAGGTAGGGCAGCGAGAACTTGCTCAAGCGGAAGTACCAGTTGGGATGTCCCGCCCATTCCACTTCAATGTCATCATTGAGCTGGAAAGCAGTCTTCAGGTCCTTGCGCACCATCTCGTCCACGATGGCGCGGTTGTATATGCGCATGATGGGAGTCCGCTTGCCGGCATTTTCGTAGAACAGGAACTTACCCACGTTCCTGATGTGCGAGATATCGACCGTCTTGATGCCCAGCAACTTCTCGGTTAACAGAAAATCGGGAAGAGTCTTCTGGTGCCGGGGATCGATTTCCATCAGAACGACCTGCGCGGGATCGTGGTCGGCGACAATGGCGCGGCGCAATAATTTCTTGTAGCCCTCCCAATCCAATCCGCCCAGCAGATATTTCAGGTTCCGGTCGAGGCCAAAAACTTCTTCGTAGGACTGCGAGAGCACGGCCTGGTATGCGTAGAGAGAAGGGAAGCCCTGCAGCTCAACCAGCTTGGGCTGAATCCTGCCAAACTTGTCGCGCACCAACCCAAAATCCACCTGTACAAAGAGGGGGTGGGCGGTTTCGCGCGGAACCCTGAACTCTTCGGGAATCGCCGCAGAGGAGGCTTTGCGGTAGTCGATGCCGTTGAGTTGCTGGACCAGTTCCCCGCCGTACTCCGACATCTGATCAAGAAGAGACTTGGGCAAAAAGCAAGGCGTCTCGCAGACCCGGAACTTGACCGGCGTCCCGCAGCGTTCCTCCAGAAGCTTGAGCAGACGCTGATATTTTTCCGGCGTGTAGTTCGCGTTGAACTGCTGTCGAAGGGCGGGAATCATGATAACGGAGACATTTGCGAATCACTCTCAACAACTTGTCATCCTGAGCGGAGCAATCCGATTCGTTTGCGAATCGGATGGTGTAGTCGAAGGACCCTATACCAGGCACAGGCCGTCCACAAGGGCAACTAGGCCTCCAGCAGAAACTGTCCATTGCGCATGATCTGTGCGCCGTCCACCCAGATATCGAAATTCCGGCCCACTACATCGATATGGGTGGACGAGTACCACTCCGCCCCGGTGTGCGCGCCATAAGGATTGCCGAATGCGATGTGCACACCGGGATATTTTTCGTCCTGCAGGATCTGCCCGATCACATCTTTCAGCTCAATGTTCGTGCCGATAGCGAACTCGCCGACGCGATCGCTGTTCTCGTCGGTATGGGTGTAGCGCCAGAAGTCATCTTCCAGTTCGCGGTTGGCGGAATGGGCTTCGGTCAGGCGATTGCCCTTGACCTGAATGGTCAGCGGGTTCTCCCGCAGGCTGCCAAACTTGGCGCACAGCCAGTCGCCCACAACTCCATCGATCACAAACGTTCCATTGACCTCGCCGGGAGTGGTGAACACCTCGCCGCCGGGTAAGTTGCCCCATTTATCGGGGCTGATGATGCCGCTGGTCTTGAGCCAATGGTATGCCGGGTTCAAGTCGGCAGTCAGATCGGTGCCGGCGGAAGTCCGGGCGCGCACCTGCCTGGCGCGACGCACGGTTTCGACAACCTTGGTGCTGATGCGATCGACTTTGAGGAAGTCGGCGCGCATGCCTTCCAGCATGATCTGATGATTGATATTCACCATGTGAGCGTGCCGGATCTTGCGCCGGTTGACCACGTCGGTCATCTGCATCCGCGAACGCAGTTCGTTGGCCTGGGCCTGGACCGCAAAGATGCTGACCTGGCTGCTCTCGAGATCCTCCACGATTTCGCGCGGCAGGTCGGTCAGCGGCCGGGGCGCGAGTTCTTCCAGAATCCATGCGCGGTAGGGAGCGCCGACGGCCTCCAGTTCGCGGACCAGGCTGGCGGCGATTTCTTTCGTCGCCTCGTCCGTGATCACTGTCACCTTTTCGCCGGGCTGGATGCGCAGGCACACCTTGACTGCGTTGCGGGCGCCAGGAGTAAGTTCAGGATCGAATGGGAGCGTGTTCAGTTCACGCCTGGCTTGACTGGCAGGAACGTTCATTACCCTACTTTTCTAGCGGGAGCCTGGGCCTCGGTTTCGGCCACTCCCACTTCCGTTTCTTCGATGATGTAGTCCACAACTTTTTTCAGGTCGCCGGTCTCGCGGAACACCCGCAACTGCCGGTCGGCGCCGGTGCCGTTGTCCAGAATTTTATGGATATAGTTTAGCTCTTCGCGCGAATCGAGTTCGTCCACCACATCATCGATGAACTCAAGATATTCCAGCACCAGTTCGCGGGCGGGGACTTCGGTCTGCTTGCCGAAATCGACCAGCTTGCCTTCGAGGCCATAACGCGAAGCCCGCCATTTGTTCTCCATGATCAGGGCGCGGCGATACAGACGAAACCCCTGGTTGGCGGTGTAAAGCTTGTACAGCTTGGCCACTGTGGCCTGAATCAGGGCAGCCAACGCAATGGTCTCCTCCACCCGCATGGGGATATCGCACACGCGGAATTCCAGGGTATTGAAGAATGGGTGCGGGCGAATGTCCCACCAGATTTTCTTGGCGTTGTCGATGCAGTTGGTCTTGATCAGCAGCTTGATGAAATTTTCGTACTCACCCCAGCTGGGGAAGTAGTCAGGGATATTAGTGCGCGGAAACTTGTCGAACACTTTGCAGCGATAAGACTTCAATCCCGTGTCCATGCCCAGCCAGAAGGGGGAATTGGTCGAAAGCGCCAGGATGTGCGGCAGAAAATAGCGGGCGTGATTCATCAACTGGATCGCGGTCTCGCGGTCTTCCACGCCGATGTGAACGTGCAGGCCGAAGATCAGGTTGGCCCGCGCTACCAGCTGCAAATCTTCGACAATGTTCTTGTAGCGGACGTCCTCTGTGATCTCCTGCACCCGCCAGTCCGCAAAGGGGTGGGTTGCCGCCGAGGCCAGCCGCAGCCCATTCTCCCGGGCGAGGGCAATCATGTCGCGGCGCAACTTTCTTACTTCTTCCTTGGCGGCCTTGATATTGCTGCAGACCGAGGTCCCGACCTCGACCACCGACTGGTGCATCTCCGCCTTCACCCGCTCCTGCAGGAGCAGCTTGCCCTTCTCGATAATCTCAGCGTGGATGTGGGAACGCAGATCGCGCGTGACCGGATCAACGGTCTGATATTCCTCTTCGATCCCGATGGTGAAAGTCGGAAGCATGGGGTCCTTCCGGGGGAAATACCCGCTGCACGCCTGGTCGCGGCAGCCTACCTGAAGCGGGGACTAGTATAGCAATCGGCGGTTATTGCAGCACAGGAAAGTGTGGGTCGGACACTCCTGTCCGACGCCTTTGAAGTTGAGTTGAAGTTCGTTAAGCTTTTGCCTTCTTCCTGGAGGCAGCCTTGGCTCTGGGTATCTCTGCTACCTTTCCACCCGCCAGAAATGAGGCCCAGCGCAACTCTCTGGCCGGATTCTCATCGCTAAGCGCTTTGGCTACGGCCATTTCTGCGACCGCATTCACGATCCACTCGAAATTTGTCTGGCCCACGGAATGGATATCTGCGTCGGGCGCGGGGTTGAGGAAGTCAATGGCATAAGGAATGCCATCCTCCACCGCAAACTCGACCGTGTTGAGGTCGTAGCCCAGCGCCCGGCACAGCGTCTGCGAGTCTTTGACCACCCGGTCGAGCAGTTTGGGATCGGCAGGTGCAGGATTTTTCACGTAGCGTTCGTGAAACGGCGCCCTGGGGTCGTAGTGCATGATGTGAACCTTTTCCTGGCCCACCACGTAGCAGCGAAAATATTCTTTGAACTCGACGCCATGCTGCAGCGTCATGCACAGGTCGCCGGTCTGGTTGTAGTGATGGAAAAATTCCTCTGGCGAATGCACCTTGTACACGTGCTTCCATCCCCCGCCCGAGTACGGCTTGAGAAAAGCGGGGAATCCGACGTAATTGAAAATCTCTTCCCAGTTGAGGGGGTAGATCAGGTTGCGCATGGACTGATCGGTGGTGCCTTCGGGATGCTTCTGGTGCGGCAGGATCACCGTGGGCGGAATGGCGACGCCCAGCCTGGAGGCCAGCGCGTAGTTGAAAAACTTGTCATCGGCCGACCACCAGAACGGGTTATTGACCACGATCGTTCCGCTCAGCGCGGCGTTCTTCAGATAAGCGCGATAAAAAGGGATGTCCTGGGAAATACGATCAATGATGACGCGATACCCGCTCGGTTCCGCCATTTTCACTCCGCCCAGTTTGACGAACTCCGCGGTCACACCCTCGACCTGCATGCCGTTGATCTTTTCCACCAGCGCAGGCGGAAAAGTATTCTCCATGCCGAACATGACGCCGATTTTTTTCACCGTCGCCTCCCGCTGTCATCCTGAGCGGAGTAGCTGCTTCGCTTCGCGAAGCATCTACGCAGTCGAAGGACCCCTATAGCCACCACCATGCGTACCGTCTAAAGTATTTCCGAAAACCGGATCTAATGGCTGCGAAGACTCCTTAAGCTCTCGAGAGTGGATTAGGCCGATAGGGGTCCTTCGACTCCGGGTGAAGCCCGCCCTGCGGGCTTCACACTCCGCTCAGGATGACAATCCTAAGAAAAATATTTTACCGCCATTCTCTGCCACAACGGCCAGTCGTGTTTGGAGTTGTCTCCCCACACATCCAGCCAGTGCGGAATTCCCTTCGCATTTAGAGTCGCGGAAAATTTGATGTTCTGGTCCAGGCAAATGTCCCAGTCGGCCGATCCCAGTACGATGTTCATCCTCCGGTAGCGGCTCAGAAACCAGTCATCGCTGATGTTGGGCACAAAATCAGGCGGACAGTTGAAGTAGCAGTCGTCGTCGTAATATCCATCCAGAAATTGGTGGATATCGAAAGCGCCGCTCATGCTCACGCAGTAGGTCACCACATCGGGATGCTTGAGCGAAAAATTGACCGCATGGTAGCCGCCGAAACTGCAGCCCGTAATCGCCAGCCGCGGCGCACTGTTTTTCCAGCGCAGGAACGGCAGCATCTCGTGCAGAATATAGCGCTCGTATTGCAGATGGCGCAAAATCCGCACCCGGGGATGAACGCCCTTGTTGTACCAACTCTCACTATCCACCGCATCCAGACAGAACACCTGCAACTCACCCGCATCGATCTTTGGTGTCAGAACGCCGATCATGTTCCGGTCTTCATACTCGAAAAACCTGCCTTGGGACGTGGGGAACACCAGCAGGGGTGTGCCGGCGTGTCCGAAGACCAGAAGTTCCATATCACGGTGCAATTCGGAACTGTACCCTTTATGGTATTCGCGGTTCATGCTGGCGCGGAGTATCTTACCTGATCGCGCCGCCACGGGCCACGGAAGCGCTTGCGTAGGGGCAGGTGTCCTCATCTGCCCAGCGGAGCGAAGCTCCGCTATTTTTCCGTGGCGGAGTCTGAAGATCTGTCGAGCTTCGCTCTGGGCAGATGAGGACATCTGCCCCTACGTGTTCTAAAATAGAAAGTCACCTTCTCTGATGATCCACCTTGCCAAATCATGAACGTCGCGAGTTTGAAACTCCTGACGCGCCGTCCTCCCGTGATCGTTGCCGGCCTGGCTGTGGTGACGGTGTTGGCGTTTCTGGGCGTTAACCGCCTGGTCAACCGTTTTCGCGAACAGGAGAAGGCGCTGGCCCGTCATCTTTACGAACACGGCATTCAGGCGCAGACCGCGGGACAGCCGGAGCGCGCCGTCACCGATTTTCGTGCAGCCCTCAGTTACGCCCGTGACAACTTTGATTACCAGCTCAGCCTGGCGCGCGCTTTGCGGGACACGGGTCGGACCGCCGAATCCGAAACCTATCTCATCAACTTATGGGAGCGCACCCCCCAGGAAGGCGCGGTGAATCTGGCCCTGGGACGCTTGTTCGCGCGGGAGGGGCTCTTCGACAAGACCATCCAGTATTACCACAATGCGATCTATGGCTTATGGCCGGGAGATCCGGAGATAAAACGGCGTGACACCGAATTCGAACTGATCGCGTTTCTTTTGCAGCACCAGGCCTACCCTCAGGCGCAAGCGGAGCTGATTACCATGGCGGCCGCCTTGCCCAAAGATCCCGGTTTGCGGGTACGGGTGGCTCAATTGTTCGCAAAGGCCCAGGACTACGAGCATGCCCTGGCCCAATTCCAGCAGGTGCTGCGGACCGATCATGACAACCAGGCTGCGCTGTACGGCGCCGGAGAAGCCGCCTTCCAGCTGGGCCGCTATCGGACGGCGCAAGGCTATTTGCGCGGTGCCGTCCGCCGCGATCCTCAAAACACTCAGTCCACGCAGTCGCTGAAGACTGCCACCCTGGTTCTGGACGCAGATCCTTTCGCGCCGCGCATTTCAGACGCGGAACGCAGTCGCCGCGTGCGCTCGGCATTTCAGGCCGCAGGGGAACGCCTGGATAGCTGCGCCAAGACTAAGGAGATTGATCTGAGCCCGAGGTCGCCCTCTGGCGGCTTGCCTGCTTTGAAAGCGCAATGGCTGGAAATGGCGCCGAAGGCGGCCAAGTTGCGTCCACCGCGGAATGACGGGGCCCTGGACGAGATTATGGATCTGGTTTTCGAAATTGAGCAGCAGACTCAAGCCACTTGTGGAACACCCCAAGGCCTGGATCACGCCCTCCTTCTTCTTTCTCAGGACCGTAATGGAGTGGAACGATGACGGGTACGGGCACGGCCGCGAATCCAGGCACCGGTTCCCATCCGGCGTTACCGGCTGATGGTTCAACGCTCAAGGCGGGGGGGCGATCATGGTTCACTCTCAGTACCTCCCGCGAAGAGCGCTTCTTTCTGCTGCTGGCGGTTTTTATCGGTCTGTTTTCGGGGCTCGCGGTGGTCTGTTTCCGCCTGGCGATCGACTGGACCAGGATCTCCTTGCTGGGGCCGGCGCCGGAGCCGCACAGCTGGCGCCTGATTGCGACGCCCGCGATCGTCGGGCTGATCATGGCTCTATTGGTGGTGCATGTTTTTCCTCTGGTGCGAGGCAGTGGAGTCAACCAGACCAAGGCCGCGCTCTACATCTATAACGGCTATATTCCGTTTCGCACTGCGGTGGGAAAATTCATCACCGCCGCCATGGCCATCGGCTCGGGCCAGTCTCTGGGACCCGAAGACCCGTCGCTGCAGATCGGCGCCAGTCTGGCTTCGGCGCTCGGCCGGCGGCTCGAACTCTCCCGCGAACGCTTGCGCCTGCTGGCTCCGGTGGGTGCCGCGGCCGGACTGGCGGCGGCGTTTAACGCGCCGATTTCCGCCGTCCTGTTCGTCATCGAGGAAGTCATTGGACGGTGGAGCGCGGGCATTCTTGGCTCGGTCGTGC
>JBARIF010000180.1:0-1582 GCA_049799615.1 Terriglobales bacterium | reverse complement strand
ACAAAAACCAGCCGGGCTTTGCCCGGCCGGGCGGGTGGGGGCACCCGCCCCTACGTGGTTCAGGGTGCGCTCCAGGTTACGCGATACACGACCCCCGCGGAATCATCGCTGATGTACAACGCTCCCTCCGGGCCGACCACCAATCCTACTGGGCGTCCCATCCACTTCCCCTTCTTGGTTTCGCCCGGGCGGATCCATCCCGTAATGAAATCTTCCGGCGGGCCCTGGGGTTCGCCCTTGTCGTTGAACTTTATGCGGACCACTTTGTATCCCGTGGGCACGCTGCGGTTCCATGATCCGTGAAAAGTTACGAACAAACTTCCACGATATTCCGGCGGGAACATTTCTCCTTCGTAAAACAGCAAGCCGAGCGGGGCCGAATGCGCCTGCATCTCGACGGCAGGAGCAATGGTCTTCGAGCAGTCGTAATCCTTGCTTTGGGAGCGGTCTGGAACGCGGTTGCCGTAGCAGTAAGGCCAGCCGGCGTTGCCGCCGCGCGGGCCGAGATCGTTGACCTCTTCGGGCGGCAGGTCGTCGCCCAGCCAGTCACGGCCATTGTCGGTAGCCCAGATGGTACCGGTTTTCGGGTTGACGGTCAGACCGACAGCATTCCTCAGGCCGGAGGCAAATGTAAGTTCGCCGCTTCCGTCCTCGTTGTACTCGGTCACGGCAGCGCGGCGTTTGTCGTCTTCCACGCAGACATTGCAACTCGATCCGACCGCGACGTACATCTTGCTGTTAGTAAAGAGAATGGTTCGGGTTGAGTGCCCGCCGCCGCTGCCCGGAAGGTCTGCGATCTTCTGGCTGTTGCCAGCGTGCAATTGTGCCTCATCCCAGTCGTAGCGCCGCACAGCGTTGATCTCGGCGATATAGAGTTTTCCCTTGTGAAAGGCAATGCCATGCGGCGCGTTCAAGCCCGACAACACCTGGACGGGCTGTTCCGCGTGCCCGTCGTGTTTCGGATCGGGGAGAGCCAGCACCCTGCCATTACTCGTGTCGGTCACCAGCAGCACGCCGCCCGGACTGAAGGCCATCTGGCGTGCATTCGGCACGTGCGCGAAAACGGAAATCTGAAATCCCGGCGGCATTTTCAGGCGGGTCAAGTCGAACTTTTCCGTGTGCTGGCAGGAGAGCCACAGCAAAGGGAACAGGGTGCAGATACAAGCTCGCACCAGAATCGTAAATCCGTGAACTTCGCGCTGGAGAACTACGGGTTGGATGTACGTGACAGGCAACGCCAGTGTTACTTGATTACCGCAACTTTTTGCAGACATGGGCACACGCAGTTTTTATATCAAATTTCGCCAAAATTACCCGGCATTGCGCTTTTTCGCTCCCGCCTGTCGCTGGCGGCGTTACAATGTGTTGTTAGCCAACGACTTAGATTTGCGGTGGTTTGGCATTCGACCTGTTATACACAGAGCAGGCGTCAGGCGGTTTCAGGACGCCGATATTTTTGTAGTTTTGCTGGAGCGGAGCTTGATGCTCCCCCCACCTGGAGGACGTAGAAATGAAGAATCGTATGTTTGTAGCGCTGCTTCTGGCCGGTGTGCTGGCGCTTCCCGCTCTGGCGCAGCAGGCC
>JBARIF010000179.1:0-19588 GCA_049799615.1 Terriglobales bacterium | reverse complement strand
CTTCAGGCCCAGTGGCGCCACTGGGGCTGAAGCCCGAATCAGATTCCTTCGCGACGCGGCGCTGAAGCGCCGCTCTTCCACAGCGCTGTTGAGCAAGGCACGGTCGAGGGCTGCTTTCGGTACCGCTTTCGGGGCCGCTCCCAGGAATGAATCGTAACCGGCATCTCCAAAAGTGTCACCGCCCCTATTCGTCGCCCTCTTTTTCCCCTTCGTCGCCGATACCGATCTTTGACAGCCGGTAGCGCAGCGCGTTGCGCGAGAGTCCCAGCATCCGCGCCGCCTGGCTCTTGTTGCCGTGGGCGCGCCGCAGGGCTTCCCGGATCATTTCGTCTTCCCACTGCTCCAGGGTCATTCCCTCGGGAAGCAAACTGGACGGAAAATCGGACGCCTTGCCGGCCCGCGAGTCAATGTGAATGTCGCCCGCCCCGATCAATGGACCTGCAGACAACGCCGACGCCCGTTCCAGGATGTTCTGCAGTTCGCGCACGTTTCCCGGCCAGTGATACTCCGTCAGCATCTTTAGAGCATCCTGCGAAACGCCCGTGATCTTCTTGCCCGAGTCCTGGGCAAAACGTGAGAGAAACAGATTCACCAACTCGGGAATGTCCTCCTTGTGCTCCCGCAGAGGAGCAATATCGATGGGCACAACATTCAGCCGGTAGTAGAGGTCTTCGCGAAAGGTGCCGTCCTCGAGGGCCGCTCGCAAGTCCCGGTTGGTGGCCGCTACCAGCCGCACATCGACCTTGATGGTCCGGGTGCCGCCCAGGCGCTCGAACTCGCGCTCCTGCAAAACCCGCAGCAGCTTCACCTGGATTGCGGGCGGCACGTCGCCGATCTCATCGAGGAAGAGAGTTCCCTTGTCGGCCAGTTCGAACTTTCCTGGCTTGCTGCCGCTGGCTCCGGTAAAGGCGCCCTTCTCATAGCCAAACAGTTCGCTCTCCAGCAGGTTCTCTGGAATGGCGGCGCTGTTGATCTTGATGAACGGTCCGGACGCCCGGCGTGATTTTTCGTGGATGGCGCGCGCCACCAGGTCTTTGCCCACGCCGCTCTCGCCGCCCAGCAGCACGGTGGAGTTGGTCGGCGCCACCCGTTCCACCGTGGCCAGGACTTCCTGCATTTTCGCGCTGCGCGCCACCAGGTTGGGATGCTGGTAACGCTGTTGCAACGCCTCACGCAGCGAACGGTTTTCCACCCGCAGGCGCTGCACATCCAGCTCCTTGTGCACCACCATGCGCATTTCATCGAGGGAAAAAGGTTTGAGGACGTAATCGCTCGCGCCTGCTTTCATGGCCTCGACTGCGGTTTCGACCGTCCCGAAGGCAGTCATGACAATCACGGGCAGCGCTGCCTGGAAGCGTTTCACAGCCTGCAGGAAATCCAGCCCATTCATGCCCGGCAACTTGAGATCGGTGATCACCAGATCGACGGGAGCGTTTTGCAGCAGCTTCAACCCAGTTTCCGCATCCTCGGCGGACAAGGTTTGGAAGCCGTCGTCTCCCAGATTGAGTTCCAGAAGACGACGCATCTTTGCTTCGTCCTCGACAATCAGAATGGTCGCGTTCGGAATCGTCATGAACCTCCAGCTCCCTGCCCAGCCTCTTCCTCCAGCGGAAAGAAGATCACAAATCCAGCCCCCTTCTCCTCCGATTTTTCCAGCCGGATGGTGCCGTGGTGCTCATCCACAATCTTCGAAACGATGGAAAGGCCCAGTCCCACGCCGGTTTTCTTGGTGGTCACAAAGGGATTAAAGATCTGCTCGCGCATTTCCGCCGGTACGCCGGGGCCGGTGTCTTTCAACCTCACCTGGACTCCCCGACGCCCGTTCGAGCTCGCGTCCGAAACCTCAACCCGAAACGTCCCGCCATCTTCTCCCATGGCCTCGTACGCATTCTGGACCAGATTCAGAAACACCTGCTCGCAAAGGCCCTCGTCGAGCGGTACCAGGGGCAACTCAGTTTTATATGCTCGCTGCACTGCTACTGCTCCGCCCTTCCACTGTTCCGTCACTGCTTTCAGGGCCTGCTCAAGCAGGTCCGTCACCCGCAGGGGACGGGTTTCGATACGCAACGGCCGGGCAAAATCGAGGAAGCGCGTGACCAGCGCGCTGGCCCGGTTGACTTCGCTCGATATGTAACCCGCCAGTTCGCTGGCCAGGGGATCTGAGTCTTCCAGCTTGCGGTTGAGGGTTTCCGCCGATCCCTTGATCACTCCCAGAGGATTGCGGATTTCATGCGCCAGCCCGGCCGAAAGCTGCCCTAGGGCCGCCAGCCGCTCCGAGCGCCGGGCCTCTACCTGGGCACGCTCCAGTTGGCGATTCACCTCGGTCAACTGCTCGGCCACCTGCCGGTATTGCGCCGTCCTTCGCCGGTTTTCCAGGGTGAAACGGTTCACCACCATCGCCGCCAGGAAGAAGAACATGATGCGAATGGCGAGTTCGGCTGCACCCGTGGCGGTCAGGGTGTACTCCTGCAGCGCGGGATAGAGATATGAACAGTAGGCCGCCGAAGCCAGCGCGGTCCACAGCAAAGTACCCCAGGAACCAAAATGGATGGCGGCGGTAACGACCGGGACGTAGTAGATCGGGTAATAGCTACTGTTGATGCCAAGCTCACCGGTGTGATTGATCAGCAGAGTTGCCAACAGGATCTTGATCAGGACCACGGCGGAGCGTCCGTAGCGCGGCCAGTGGGCGATGATCAGGCCTTCGGCCAGTTGCACGACCCCAATCGCCAGCAACACCAGCTGCTTGTGAGGTTCCCACACCGGCGGCAAGGCGGCCAAGCCCAGCAGGAAGAACAGCCAAAGCACATCCATCCAGGTGATGCGGCTTTGTTTTTCTTCGTTCATGCAATGTAGGATGCGACCTACGGACCTGACTCGTCAGCAGTGTATCTCGCCTCACATCCGGGGCGTCAACGGACCTTTCTTTCGGACGGACGCCGACGCCGGCGAGGGTTTCGGAAATCTCCGGCCTCTTCCCCGCGCGCCCGGTACAATTGCCGGGCCCATGTTTATAAGCTCCACCCAAGATTCCTTAGTTTTCCACAGTAGCCCAAACGGGCCATTCACAGGCTCCCTCCCAGCCCTTATTCTGATGTTGAGCAGACTTCGGGGGAGGGCTGTTCGACAAACGTCCCATGACTTAACAAAGTCTGGGACGTTTTGTATTGAGCTCCACATCGCACGCCTGACTTATCCCACTGCAAAAAAGAAGCAACCTACCGGCACCGATGCCGCAGGAAGGACGACGAATTGAAGGCGCTTGTGCTCAAAGAACCGGGGCGCGCGGAGGTCAGGTCAGTGCCTGAACCAGCCGTGGGCCCGGGCAGTCTCCTGTTGAAAGTCCGCATGGTGGGTTTCTGCGGAAGCGATTTGAATTCCTTTCGTGGCCGCAACCCCCTGGTATCTTTTCCCCGAATTCCCGGGCATGAAGTTTCGGCCACGATTGTCGAAGGCAGCAATCTTAACCCCGCTCTTGCTGCCGGAGTGGACGTCACGTTATCTCCTTACACCAGCTGTGGCCAATGCGCCTCCTGCCGCCGGGACCGTCCCAACGCCTGCCAATTCAATGAGACGCTCGGGGTACAGAGGGACGGCGCGGCCACGGAATACATCGCCGTACCGACGGAGAGAATTTATCCCGCGAAACTTTCTCTCAAGGAGTTGTGCCTGGTGGAACCGCTGACCGTCGGTTTCCACGCGGTAGCCCGCGGACGCGTGACTGCCGAAGACAGGGTAGCCATCCTGGGCTGCGGCGGGGTCGGGCTCGGCGCGGTGGCTGCCTCCGGCTTTCGCGGCGCAAAGACCATTGCCATCGACCGGGACGACGAAAAGTTAAAAACCGCGCGGGCCGCCGGCGCCACTCATGCCATCAACACCGCCAGGGAGGGGCTGCATCCGCGCCTGGCTGAGCTCACCGAGGGCCGCGGCCCCGATGTGATCATCGAAGCCATCGGGTTGCCCGAAACTTTCCGGGGCGCTGTAGAAGAGGTGGCCTTCACCGGCAGAGTCGTGTATATCGGTTATGCCAAAGAGTTGGTGGCTTACGAGACCCGGCTGTTTGTGCAGAAGGAACTGGACATTTTAGGATCGCGAAACGCGCTGCCGGAAGATTTTCGCGAGGTGATCCACATGCTGGAGGAACATCGCTTTCCTGTGGAGGAGGCCGTGAGTTCGATCGTGACCATGAATGAAGCTCCGCAAGCCCTGGCGGCATGGAGCGAGAACCCATCCCGGGTCAAGAAGATCATGATGCGCATGGACTGAAGCGGGGGCTGTGTTTGTATAGTTGTTTGTGTGGTTGTCTCTGTGAATTAAGAGATCACTCTATGCAAATATCGAACCCCGCCGCCAACCCAGCTCCAAGTCACACCCGCCACCAGCCGCTCTTCCCCGCCGGGCATCTCCTGCCTTTCTTCCTGGTGACCGCACTGTTCTTTTTGTGGGGCGTCCCCAACAACCTGAACGATGTATTGATCCGTCAGTTCATGAAGTCATTCGCCATTAGCCGGTTCCAGGCTGGCCTGGTACAGTCCGCCTTTTACATGGGCTACTTCGTCCTGGCCATGCCGGCGGCGCTGATCATGCGCAAACTCGGATACAAGGCCGGATTTGTGATCGGACTGCTCCTGTTCAGCCTGGGAACCTTTCTGTTCTGGCCGGCGGCGCTGGCCGGACGTTATGTTTTTTTCCTGCTCGCCCTTTTCGTGATTGCCAGCGGATTGTCGTTTCTGGAAACTGCCTCCAACCCCTTTATAGCGCAGTTGGGTGATCCGGAAAGCTCGGAGAGACGCCTCAACTTCTCCCAGGCCTTCAACCCGCTGGGCTCGATCAGCGGCGTGCTGATCGGCACGGCGTTTATCTTCTCGGGCGTGGAACTGAGCTCGGAACAGGTTGAGTCACTGAAATCGCAGCATATCTATGAGGCGTATTTGCGATCGGAGACGCTGCGCGTGGTCAAGCCCTACCTGGTGCTGGGAGCGGTCGCGCTGATCTGGGCCGTGTTAATCCTGCGAACCAGATTTCCCGCGATTCAGAGCGAGCATGAGGCCGGTGGCGATCACGGGCGTTTCCGGGACCTGCTCCACTATCCGCATTTCATGCTGGCCGTAGTGGCACAGTTTCTATACGTCGGCGCCCAGGTGGGAACCTGGAGTTATTTTATCCAGTATGTTCAGGATTACACTCACCAGCCGGAGAAAGTCGCAGGATACTTCCTCACGGGCACTCTGGTGGCCTTTGGAGTTGGACGCTTCATCTCCGCCTACCTGATGCGCTTCGTCGCTCCCAACAAATTGCTGGGCACCTATGCTCTGTTCAATATCGGACTGGTGAGCGTGGCCGTGCTGCGGCCGGGTTGGGTCGGATTGTGGGCGGTCTTTCTCACCAGCTTCTTCATGTCCCTGATGTTTCCCACCATCTTCGCGCTGGGGCTGAAAAAGCTTGGGCCCAATACGAAGATCGGCGGTTCGCTGCTGGTGATGGCAATCGTCGGCGGGGCTGTGTTGACGCCGCTCATGGGCCTGATTGCGGAGGCCCATGGTATCGCGGGTGCGTATCTGGTTCCGCTTGTAGCCTATGTGTTTGTCGCGGCCTACGGGTTTGTCGGAGCCAAGGCTGGACTCTCTGAAGAGGTGGTGTGAAGACGTCTCGGGTTCCGAATAACGCTATATGACAAGGAAAACATTCATGCCTCTCCTGCCTTTGAAATCTCTGCGAGGACGATCAGTAGGAATGCTGGTTCTCGGAGTTGCCGCCGCTCTCCCTTGCTTTGCCCAGCTTCCGGCGTCACCGACGGCTCCCACGGTCTCCGAAGATCCGGTCGTGATCGACCAAGCGTGGCAAAAAGCGAGCGCCAAGTACGACGCTCCGCGCACTGCAATCCTCAGTGACGTGGACCGGGTTGCACACCAGGGTCCGTTCCGTCCCGACTGGGAATCGCTTGAGAAATACCAGGTCCCCGAGTGGTACAAGGATGCGAAGTTCGGAATCTTCATTCACTGGGGCGTCTATTCCGTCCCCGCCTTCGGCAACGAGTGGTATCCGCGCAACATGTACACGAAAGATTCGGAAGAATACAGACACCACATCGCCACCTACGGTGCGCAGGATAAATTCGGCTACAAGGATTTCATTCCCATGTTCAAAGCCGAACACTTCGACCCCGCCGCCTGGGCTCGTCTGTTCAAGGAGTCCGGCGCGAAGTACGTGGTCCCCGTGGCCGAGCACCATGACGGTTTCGCCATGTATGACAGCGGTCTGAGCGACTGGACTGCGGCCAAGATGGGGCCGCAACGCGACATCATCGGAGACCTGGCCAAAGCTGTCCGGGCGGAAGGCCTGCACTTTGGGGCTTCCACACATCGCGTGGAACACAATTTTTTCCTGGGCGTAGGCCGCACCATTCCTTCCGACATCAACGACCCGAAATACGCCGCCTTTTACGGCCCGGCGCACACCTGGCTCGAAGCCAAACGGGGCACGCCGCTGGCCAACGATTTCACCTACGTCTCCTCCGCCTGGGCGGACGACTGGCTGGCCCGCTCGTCCGAAATCGTCGAGAAATACCATCCCGACATCATGTACTTCGACTGGTGGATCGGTCAGTCTTCCATCCGTCCCAACCTGACCCGCTTCGCGGCGTTTTACTACAACGCCTCGCTCAAATACGGCGACCACGTTGGCGTCATCAACTACAAAGACTGGGCCATTGAAGAACATTCCGCGGTCCTAGACCTGGAGCGCGGACAACTCGGCGACATTCGCCCCCTGTACTGGCAGACCGACACTTCGATCAGCAACAAGTCCTGGGGCTATATCAAGAACGACACCTTCAAGTCGCCGCAGTCTGTGGTGCAGCAGCTTATCGACATCGTGAGCAAGAATGGCAACCTGCTCCTGAACATCGGTCCGAAGTCGGACGGCACTATTCCCGATGAAGTGCAGCAAGTGCTGCGGGACGTAGGTTCATGGCTCGCCGTAAACGGCGACGCGATTTACGGTACACGTCCGTGGAAGGTTTACGGCGAGGGGCCAACCCAGGTCGCAGCCGGCTCTTTCCATGATACGGACACCGCCACCTACACCGCCGAGGACTTCCGCTTTACCACAAAGGGCAACGCCCTCTACGCCATTGAAATGGGCTGGCCCGCCGGCGGAGAGGCGGTCATTCATTCACTTGGCAGCACCGTGGGCAGCCAGAAGGTTGAGTCGGTGGCATTGCTGGGCTCAGAGGCAAAAATTCAGGTGCGGCAGGAAACTGATGGCTTGCACCTGCAGCTTCCCGGGAAAGCTCCCGGCAAGTATGCCTATGCTTTCCGCGTGCTTTTTAAAAACACCGGCCAATAGACTTGTGAAGGTTTCGATCATCACTTTTCCGACGCTGTGCCTGTGTGCTTAGGTTTCCTACGCCGGCGTCTCGATCGTGAACACAACTTGCTCCACATGGGCGAAGCCAGAGTTTGGGATAGGGGTGAAACCACAAAATGAACCACAGATTCTGCCTGACTCTAGATCTGAAAGATGATCCCGCACTGATTGCGGAGTACAAGCGCTATCACCAGAAGATCTGGCCGGAGATTACGCAGAGCATAAAAGATTCCGGAATCGAGGACATGGAGATTTATCTCCTGGGCACGCGCATGTTTATGATCATGGACGTGAACGAGCGCTTCTCTCTTGAAGCCAAGGGACAGGCTGACCTTCACAATCCGAAGGTCCAGGAGTGGGAGAAACTGATGTGGAAGTTTCAGCAATCGCTGTCCGAGGCGAAGCCAGGGGAGAAGTGGTTACGGATGGAAAGAATATTCAAGCTGGAGTCTTGATGCGGTTGGTTTCCTTTGCGTCCTTGGCGGCTTTTCTTTGCGAACTTTGCGGTTAATGCTTTGGATCGCCGGGCGTGATCAACGAAAACCCTGAACCGCAATGAACGCAAAATAAGCTACGTTAGACGGCGGCCATGGTCCGTGCCTCAGCCAGCCGTTCTGCCAGAAATTCCAGGTACTCCTCAACCCCCTCGCCGGTTTTTGCGGAAAGCTGGAAGACCCGCATCCCGGGGCGGACAGCCTGTATGTTTCGCCGGGTGGCTTCCGAGTCGAACTCAACCGCCTCGGCCAGATCGCTTTTCGTGACAATAGCAACGTCGGCGCTATTGAAAATCGTCGGATACTTGAGCGGCTTGTCTTCACCCTCCGTCACTGACAACAGCACTACACGTAGATCTTCACCCAGATCATAGGACGAAGGACAAACCAGGTTGCCCACGTTCTCGATGAAGAGGAAATCCAGTTGGTTGAGGTCCCATCCCTCTTCGTCCACGGCACGCTGCACCATAGCAGCTTCCAGGTGGCAGAGCGTCCCGGTAATGATCTGCTTGACCGGGGCCTGGCTGCGAGCCAACCGCGCCGCATCATTTTCCGTTGCAAGATCGCCGACCAGTGCGGCCACACGATAACGTGGGCGCAGCAGGGTCAACGTCTTTTCGAGGAACGCGGTCTTGCCCGACCCGGGGCTCGAAACCAGGCTCACCACGAACACTCCCGCAGCGTGAAAACGAGTCCGAAGGGCGCGGGCCACCACATCGTTCTGCTTCAACACGTTCCTTCGGACTTCCACCATTCGGGGTTCCGGATTCATCACTGTATCTCCAGTGCCACCACTTCAAGTTCTTTGCCGTGAACGATCTCAGAAGTCGGCGCGCCGCATTCCGCACAGCAAAATAGTTGTACCGAACTCAGCGGCCGCTGCGCTTTGCAACGCGGACAAAAGATCACCACCGGCACATCCTCGATGACCAGGCGCGATCCGCGCAGCGGCGTATCATCGCACGCCATTTCGTAGGAGGAGAGCAGCGCCTCCTTCACCACGCCGGAAAGCGCGCCCAGCTTGAGGTGCACTGCGTTGACCTGCACACCACGTTGCAGCGCTTCTTCCTGCGCCATTTCGACAATGCTCATCGCGATGGAGAGTTCATGCATGTGTCAATACCCAGATCCTTTGCCAGCTCAGGATGCCGCCTCGTAAGCGGTACAGAGGGCGCAAACGCCGCCAGCGCCGCCTGCCCCAGACTGATCCCGCCATCGTTCGGCGGCACCGCATGGTTTGTCCACACGAAAACCGCTTCCGGCGCCAGCAGCGTCTTCACATCTTCGAGCAACAACTCGTTCTGGAAAACCCCTCCCGACAGGACGATGGTGTCCAGAGCGTGTTCATGGCAAAGCGCAATCGCACCATCCCTGAGGCCTGCGGCAACGCCCCGCTGGAAGGTGCGCGCGATCTCTCCCGGATCCCGGCCGCGCAGTCGATCAGCGATCACGCCCTGCAGCAGCGGCCGGAAATCCAGCTCCGCGCCGGTGAACGGAAAGGCATACGCCTCGGCGTTGGTAGCACTCCGCGCCAGCTGCTCCACCCACATCGCAGCCTGCCCTTCAAAAGAAATTTCCCGGGTAAACCCAAGCAGCGCCGCCACCGTGTCGAAAAGACGGCCCATTGAAGTGGTGGAGAAAGTCCGCACGCCCTTGGTCACCAGCTCTACGGCGTTTCCAAATCGCTCGGGAAAGTTGAAGGGCGCCGCGGTCAAGTCGGGCAAGGCATCCAGCTGAGCCAGAAAACCCGCCGCAGCCTGCACCGGGTATTGCGCTGCCGCGTCACCGCCGGGAAGCGCGGCGTTGCGGAGATGAGCGACGCGCTCAAAGCCATCTTTGACGCTTCCCACGAAAATCTCGCCGCCCCAGATGCTGCCGTCGTCTCCGTAACCCGTGCCGTCGAAACTCACCCCCAGCACGCGCCTGTTCCACTCGCCGCGTTCGGCCAGCACGGACGCCACATGCGCGCGGTGATGCTGCACCGCCACTGTTTGACGGGCGCTCAAACCCGAAGCGTGCAGCGCCGAGACGTACTGCGGATGACTGTCATGCGCCACCAGCACGTCATCCCAATTAACGTCGTACATCGTTACCAGGTCCGAGATTGTCTCCTCGAAGGCGCACAACGCCTCGTAGTGTTCCAGGTCCCCGATGTGCTGACTGACGAAGGCCTGGCCATCAACCACCAGCGTGATGGTGTTTTTCAGATCGGCGCCCAGCGCCAGGATCGGCCGCTCGTAGGGCACCGTTGCCACGGCCCCAGGAGCATATCCGCGCGCCCGCCTCAGGATGACGGGACCGAAGGCGCCATCGCGAACGACGGAATCGTCAACCCGGCGCGCGATGGGCCGCTGGCCAATCAGGAAGGCATCCGCGATGCCGGAGAGACGCTGCAGGGCATCGTCGTCCTGATAGGCGATGGGTTCACTCGAGCGGTTGGCACTGGTCATGACCAGAGCTTGCGGCGCACCGGCGGCAAACAACAGATGGTGCAAGGGAGTGTAGGGTAGCATCACTCCCAGCTCGTTGTTTTGCGGGGCCACGCCGATGAGCTCGCTTTTTGCCGGCGCCAGCACAATAGGGCGGGCGGAAGAAGTGAGCAGAGCCTCGCTGTTCGAAGAGAGTTTCACCAGCCCGCGGACCTCGTCGAGGTCCCGGGCCATGACCGCAAACGGCTTCTCCTTGCGATATTTGCGCTCGCGCAAAGCCGCCACCGCCGCTGGATTTCGGGCATCACAAGCCAGGTGGTACCCGCCCAGACCCTTCACTGCGACTATCTTTCCCGCGCTCAGCAGTTCAGCCGCGTGGTGAATGGCCGATTCGGTTCCAGAGCTGGTATTTTCCTGCGGCTGCAGATAGTAACCGGGCCCGCACGCCGGACACGCTACCGGCTGCGCATGGAAGCGGCGGTTGCCCGCGTCCCTGAATTCTTTCGCACAGTAGTCGTCCAGCAGCCAGTCTTTCATCGTGGTGCTGCCTCGGTCGTAAGGCAGGCCCAGGACTACGGTGTAGCGCGGACCACAGTTGGTGCAGTTGATGTAGGGATAGCCGTAGCGCGGATTCCGGGGATCGAAAAGTTCGTCGAGGCAAGCCTCACACACCGGCAGGTCAGGCGAAATACGGACTGTCGGCCGCTCCCGGCGCTGGCTCTCCCGGATGGTAAACCCATGCACCCCCAGTGGAGCGACCGCCTCGACTTCCATTTCCGCAATGCTGGCGGCCGGGGGCGGCTGCGTTTTCATCTCGCGCACAAATGCCTGCAGTCCCTGCTCGGCGCCTTCCAGGTAGATTTCGACACCTTCTTCGCCATTCAGCACCCAGCCTCCGAGGGTGTTGGCGCGGGCCAGGCGATAGACAAAGGGGCGGAAGCCCACGCCCTGCACCACGCCGCGGACCCGAATAGAGCAGGCGCTGGCCATGATCACTCCACGTCCACGATGCAACTGTGTCCCTGCCAGCCGACCTGGATCACTTTCCCGTCTTCCACCAGCAGGGGAACATTGCGTTGCCCGCGCGCTACCTCGCGCATCCGCACGCGGGCTGCGGGATCGGCTTCGACGTCGTACTCCACAAATTCCGAACGCTTCCATTCCAGCCAATCGCGCATCTCCCCGGTGTAGGGGCAGCGCGCAGTGCCGTACAGTTCAAGCCTGGCCACGTTCGAGTACCTCCAGCGATTCGCGGATAACGTGATAAATCGAAGCCTGGATTTCCTGAATGCGCGGAATGTAATCGCACTGCACCACCACCGGAAAATCAGCCAGGCGCTTGCGCTTTATTTCGCCGCCGTCGTAACCCAGCAGCGCGACCGTCAACAGATTCCGTTTGCGGGCTTCTTCCAGCGCCATGATGATGTTGCGCGATCCGCCGCTGGTCGAGATCGCAACCGCCACATCCTCCGGACGCGCCTGCGCGATCAACTGACGCAGGAAAATGGCCTCGGTCCCGATGTCGTTGGCCACGGCTGTGATGTTGGCCGGCTCGAGAGCCAGCGACACAGCGGGAACAGGCTTGAACCCCAACGGAGGAAGCACGCAGTCAATGGCCCAGTCGTTGGCATCGGTGGCCGAGCCGCCATTGCCGAAGATAATGAGTTTGCCGCCACGCTGCAGGCGTTGGTGAATGGCCAGCGCCGTGTTGCCGATCTGTTCGGCCTCTTGGCGCGCTACCTGGCCGCGCAACTTGGCGTCGTCATGCACCTTCATCAGAATCGAGATTGCGACCTCACCCAGGAGGTCCGTGGTTCCCTGCTTCTCCGTGCCCAGGAAGGGATAGAGAAATCCTGACTCGCCGACCTCATGACCAAGCTCGCGATGCTCGAAGAAGACGTGCACGGTCTCCCACAGCGTGTGATACAGGATCTCAACCATCTCCTGGTGCATGAACGGGTCTTGTGTCGGGGCATCGAGAGCGTAGGAACCCTCCATGCCGGGGAGAGCGAAGGTCATGGCATCCTGCAGGTGGGCCAACTGCAGCGTCGCCCAGACTTCAGGATCGCCTTCCGGCGGACCGAAGCCCATGACGATGTCTTCAGGATGAAGTATGGCCTCGAGCCAGGGACGGAACAGGATCGACAAATCCAGAGCGGGGAGGGCGCGCTTCCCCACGATTACAGGATGAACGAATTCCACCGAGACATGTTGGGCATCGGTGGCGTAAGGACCGCGCCCGAAGGCAAGCAGACGCCCTCCGCGCAGAAATCTTTCCGACATCTCGCGGCAGGCTTCGGCCAGCCGCGGCGCTTCGCGCGAGAAGAACTGTTCGTATAGTTCGTTCCTCTCGAGCAGCCGCTCTTCCACCTGACTCGCGAGTTTGACCGCTGTCACCATGGTTTTTTATTCAACAAATGCGCGGCAGGGGATCGCCGACCAGCATGTCCACGATGCGGCTGCCTCCGTAACGGGTCGTCACCAGCACCGTGCCCGCCGGCTGCTCGCGAACTTCGCCGATCACCTGAGCTTCACTGCCGCCCGCCGCCAGGTTCAGCGCATTGATGGCCGCATCGGCGTACTCGGGCGAGACCACGGCGAGGAATTGACCCTCGTTCGCAATGTGCAGCGGGTCAAGCCCCAGCAACTCGCAGGCGCCGCGCACCGCGTCTCGCACCGGAATCTGGTCTTCAAACAGGACCATGCCCAGCCCGCAGTCCCGCGCCAGCTCGTTTAAGGATGTAGCCGCCCCGCCCCGGGTTGGATCGCGCATCCAGCGCACGCCCGGACCGGCGGCAAAAACCAGAGCTTCGACCAGAGGCAGCACCGAGCGCGTGTCGGAACGAAGGTCAGCTTCGAGGTCGAGCTCGCCACGAGCCAACAGGATGGTGATGCCATGGTCGCCGATGGGGCCGGAAAGCAGAATCTTGTCGTCGACGCGTACCGAGCGCGGATCGATGGTCACTCCATGCAGCAGGCGGCCAACGCCGGTGGTGGTGACGTACATCTGGTCCGCCTTGCCGTGTTCGACGACTTTGGTGTCTCCCCCGGCAATACGAACTCCCGCTTCCCGCGCGGCTTTCGCCATGGCGCGAACCTCCGCCTCGAGCACCGGCGTCGGCAAACCAGCTTCGAGCACAAAAGTGACTACCAGGGCCTCGGCCCGGGCGCCCGAAACCGCCAGATCGTTCATCGTGCCATTTACCGCAAGTTCGCCGATGGATCCTCCCGGAAAAGTCAGCGGCTTGACTACAAAGCTGTCAGTCGTGATGGCAACGGTGTTCCCGTTAATGTCGATGTGCGCGGCATCTCCCAGGGGTCCGGGGGCCGATCCAAAAAGCAGGGGCGCGAAAAGGCCTTCCACCAGTTTGCGGCTGGCCTTGCCTCCGGCTCCGTGCGCCATCTCGATTTGGGGATCGCGAAAGCGGACGGGCGCCGGTTTGACCTGGATCCCGACCTGATCAGCTACGCGATCGAGGTCAGGCTGGTCGCCATTGCTGCTTTCCGGTGTTCGTAGTTGTGATAAGCGGCGCATGATCCTTCCGATGAAACCATCAGTGCGCCGATAGGATGCTCCGGCGTGCACTCACGGCCAAAGAGTTTACACTGGTGCGGCTTCAGCACGCCCTTCAGCACTTCTCCGCATTGCGCTGCCTTGGGGTCGGTCACCCGAATGCCTGGGACCTCAAAGCGCTGCTCCGCGTCCCATGCGGCGTATTTATCATTCAGACGAAGCGCCGACTGCGAAATGAATCCCAGGCCGCGCCACTCGAAATAAGGGCGCAACTGAAAAACCTCGGCCATGGCGCGAAGGGCAGCGCGGTTGCCTTCCCAGGGGACAACGCGCTTGTACTGGTTCTCGACTTTCGCTTCTCGCGCCTTGAGTTGGCGCAGCAGCATGACAATCGACTGCAACATGTCGAGCGGCTCGAAACCGGAGACCACGATGGGCTTGCTCTGGTCTTTCGCAATCCACTCGTAGGGACGGCAGCCGATCACGGTCGAGACATGCCCTGGACCGATGAAGGCGTCGAGACGCATGTCCGGCGAATCGAGAATAGCCCGGATCGCGGGAATGATGGTGACATGATTGCAGAATACGGAGAAGTTGCGGATGCCCTCAGCCCTGGCGCGCATCAGCGTCAGCGCGGTGGAAGGCGCCGTGGTTTCGAAGCCGATGGCAAAAAACATGACATGCTTTTCGGGATTGAGGCGGGCCAGCTTCAGCGCGTCGGAAGGGGAATACACGATGCGGACGTCCATGCCGCGGGCTTTGTGCTCAAGCGGGCTGCCCTGGGTCCCGGGGACGCGCATCATGTCACCGAAAGCGGCAAAAATTACTTCCGGATTTTGCGCGATGGACAGGCCATCGTCAATGCGCCCCATGGGAAGCACGCAGACCGGACAGCCCGGCCCGTGGATCAGTTCGATATTTTCCGGAAGAATGTCCTTAAGCCCGAAGCGATAGATGGCGTGGGTGTGGCCGCCACAGACTTCCATGAGGCGGTAGTGCCGGTCGCTACCGGCCAGACGCCGGATTTCATCGGCCGTCCTTGAAATCAGCTCGGGTTCGCGAAACTCATCAACAAATCTCATGCCGATCCTCCCTCGCAGGCTGGACGCGGGCAGGCGTCAATTCAAGTCGGCGTCGCTTATTTTGAGCTCAGCAGTTTCAACGTCGTCGGTTTCGACGTCATCCGCTTCCTCCAGGCCGTAGCCCTGGACTTCCTGCATGGCTCCATCGATCTCTCCCAGCGCCCGGAGCGTGTTCATCTGGTCTAGAGCATCGCGCTCGCTGATCTTGCTCATGGCAAAGCCGACGTGAATGAGCACCCAGTCGCCGGGCACGGGCCGGTCGTCCTGCAGCAGGCCAAGATCAATTTTGCGCCGCACTCCGACTACATCAACCAGGGCCGACTCCGCATTGTCGCCGGAGATTTCGATGATCTTTCCTGGTATGGCTAGACACATGCGACATCCTCCCGCTTGGTCGTTGGTGGTTGGTCTTTGGTCCTTGGCAGGATCCATAACCTCCGAGTGTGCGTTGTCCGTTTTGATCACAAGCTCCCGAAGGCATTTGGTCTTTTTGGTCTTTGGCCAGGGCCAACGACCAACGGCCAACGGCCAACGGCCAACGACGGTTTTCAAGCTTTCCGCGCGGCAATGTCGAACGACAGTTTTAGCTCGTCCTTCAGCTTTATCGTGCCCCCGGCGGCGGTCACCGGGCTGATTTGATAATCGCTCTGGCGCACGGAGAACTCTCCGGCGGCGCGCAAAGTGTCATCCTTCAGTGTCACCCGCGCCAAAACCGGCTGATCCCGGGTCACTCCGTGCAGCGAGAGTTCCCCGTTCAGCGTAACCACATACAACCCCTCGCCCATTTTCTGGACTGATGACACCCGCGAGCATTCATAAACGATCTCCGGAAAGCTCTCGGCCTCCAGGACCTCGTCATGCATTTTACGCTCTATCTCCCGACGGTCCTTATCGCTTATGTCATCGGTCACGGTCAGCGAAGAGGCTCGAATCACCAGCCGGAGAGACGCATCCTCCAGGGCACTCGAATTCCACCGGATCTCGCCCTCCAAGTCCGGGATTGCAATCCTCGGGCTATGGGCGAATGCCGAAAGCATCCCGGTGGCAAACGCCCGGACGATAAATGTACTCCTAGCGGCATCAATTAGGTATCGAACTGTGGCCGTTTGCGGCGTTCCGACTGTGGTCAAACCGATATTCCCCCTTTGGTTGCAGACCTCTCGCCGCCTTCCGCTACATGGCCCGCAGTTTTAAGTAGCGATCCAGGTCGGGCAGAGCGAGATTGGCCAGGTCACCAACCCCCAGCTGACCCATGTAGCGTCTCGCAATGGGATTGGAAAGAATCAAGCCCGCCCCGAAAACGATCAGCGCCACGCCACTGAGCATAAACAGCGTGTCCTTGTTGTTGAAACCCGCGTTGCCATTTTCCATCGCCCGTCTCCTTCTTCCTTGCAGGATGTTTACCGCTTCAAACCAAGTTCGGAACCCACCTTCGAATCAGGCACATTCTCGTTCAGGATCCTGTTCACCAACGACTCCACCAGCTTGACCGCCTCATCCACCGCCGCATCCACTGACTCGCTCAGTCCCATCTGGCCTTCTTCGCCTCCGAGAGTTTCCGGCTCGCAGCCGACCAGCAGAATGTTTCTCACGTCGATGTTCATCGCCTTGGCCATGCGCAACACATTCATGGGATTCATTGCGTGCGCTTCGACCGTGGCCGGAGCCGCATTGGGACTGTCCAACGCTTGCAGATCAGGTTCGATGACATAGAGCGTGCCCGGGGCCTGCCCATGCGGACACGCATCCACCAGGATCGTGGTTTCATAGCCGTCCTGCAGCGCGTACGCCAGGTCAAAGCCGCGAATGCCGAAGTCGGCCACCCGCACGCTCGCCGGAAGGTTGAGGCCCGCCATGCGGCGCACGACTTCGACGCCAAAGGCGTCATCGCCCAGAAAAATGTTGCCGATGCCGGCCACCAATATGCTGGGCTTCTGCGCCGGCTTGAGTTCGCGGGCTTCGTCTTCCGAAAGGGGTTCCACTTCTTCGGCATTGAAGAAGAAGCGATGCCCGGGCTGGCGCAGCAGACCCATGTCTCGTCCTGGGTCGTTGTCGAGAACCACACAGACGTGGCACTTGCCCTCGTAATCCTGCTCCAGGCATTCGATAGTGGCCAGTTGGCCGGCCAGCGCGATGTCCATGACATCGCCGCCCTTACGGGGGCGCAGGCGTACACGGCTTCCGGCCCTCACCTCGACTCCCGAAATCTCGAAATGATTAAGCGGCGTCTTTTCCTCAAGCAGCTGCCACTCCCACTCGTTCATCGTGTTTCCTCCTTGAGTGGGCGCAGTCCCCGCAAAGCTCCGTGCAGCTTCATGAACTGTTCCGCCGGCATGCTCTCGGTCCGTTCCAGCATGGCGCGGGCGCGATCGTCCGACTGGCTCATCTCGCGCTTCTCGTCTTCGGTCAGGGTCATGATGCGCAGGGAAAGAATCTCGTCAATCTCGGTGCCATCGAACAGATCGCCCGCACTTTCGGGAGCGATTCGGGGATAGTCATACAGGATGATAGGCGACGACAGCAGCGTGTCGAACTGCCCCTCGCCGCCGACCAGCACCGGGAAGGTTCCGACATTGTGGCAGTGGGCCGCAAAGTCGCTGAACCCCGCCGGAGGAGCAAGCAGCGAAACAAATCGACCGTCCTGCACGCCCAGAACGGTGTGCGTCGAGGCCAGAGAACTTAGCAAAGCGTCGTCTCGGGTGGAGTCCTCGCTTGCCTCGAAAGGCGTGGTGTTGCGAACTTGAACACCGATTTTAAATACTCCGTCCTGAACTTTCTCGCTCGTGATTTCGACGGCGCCACAAAGCGGCCTTCGTTCGCGCACGATCACACCCACGATCTGCCTGTTGCGGTCGCGCAGATATTCGAATTGCTTCTCCGCGGGGAAGCTAAAGGCATCGGGCTCCAGCCTGTAGACCAACGCTTCCACGTTGTACACCGGCAAGATAACTTCGCGCTCGACGGCTTCCTGCCAGGCCTGGTAAACGCGACCCTCCAGACCAAGTTTCTCTACCAGGCGATACTCCGGAATCTCGCCGGGTAGTAATTCGCCGACCGGCATGGTCAGTTGACCAACGGTTCGCGCCACCAGTTGCAGAAAACGCACTCGAATTTCCAGTCCGGTCATCGAACTGCCTTCAACCAGGCACTCGGTCCGCAGGGTCCAGGCCTCACCGCCGTTCTGCGCTACGCTGTAGGACTGCGGGCAGAGCACGCCAAAATTCCAGCGCTGCTGATTTTTCACAGAAGACGGGCGATAGGGATAGAGCATGTATCCCTCGTAAAGCACCGCTTTCGCAATCTGCTCCACCACTTCGAGATTCATCAGATCACCGTCTCCTCCACTGGAATGAGGCTTTCGAGCGCCTCTTCCCAGGTGGGAATGCCGTGCTTCACTTTGTATTGATAAAGGCGGTCGAAAGCCTCTTTGTGCAGGCAGAGCCAGGCGCTGTTCGGATAGTAGGACGCCATCATGTCGCGCCAGGTCTTTACCGGCAACCTGAAGCGGGCCTCTTTGTCCCACGAGATGGGAGCGACCTGCAGACCGCCTTCGCCGCCCTCGTAGAAAACCGTGCCGCTGAACTGCACGCAAACCGGAACATCGCCGTCCGTGACTCCATCGAAATATTTGGTGGCCGCCACGTTGAAGTCGAAGGTGCACGGCACCGGGAGATCGACCAGGGTCGATCCCCTGAACGACGGCACGACCAGATTGGCGTGCGTCCACAAAAGACTCCGCAAAGTCTGGCCCCAGCGGCTGGGCTCACCAAAGAGATCTAGCAACCGTTCCTGATCCTGGGGCGTGTATTTGCGGCGCGTGACTTCGAGTTGAATCTGGCAACGCAGGGCGACGGTGTGAATGGTCTGGTCGGGATCGGCATCGGTCAGGCGAAGCTTGAAAGCCAGCAGCGGGGTCGCGGCGTTGGCGACTACCTCTGCGCCTTCGACGAGAAAACTCAGATCAGGCACGGGATCCCTCCTGCTCCTGAGATGCTTCCTTCCTCTCGAAGGGGGCCCCCCCCGATCGAGCCTTCAGGCTGGTGAAGAACTCGCCCAGCTCCCGCCATACTTCTGTTCCGCCGGAGAGCCCTCTCCAGTGCATGCGGATCAGGCCCACCAGCTTGTAGCATTCATCGATGGGAAGCAGGTAGTACTCCGCGGCGGAATATCCACGGGAATAGCCCAACCGGTTGACCAGCAGCCCTTCCACATCGGATTCCATTTCGTTCAGAATCGGATTGCGCTCGACAATATCGTTCCAGGATTCCAGCGCCAGCAGCGATTCGGTGGCGCCCGCCGGGCTGGGATAGAGCGCGATCACGCGGTTCTCCAGGCTGCTTTTTAGGAAGAAGGCCATGTTGATGGGGACCATCAGCCCGTTCCACTCGGCGTCGCTGAGATTGAAACCGGGGAGAGAGCACACCCGTCGCGGCACCCGCTTGAACTTTACACCCTGACCGCTGAACAGAATGGCGCAGGCGTCACAGGTGCAAAGAAGTCTGCGGCGCTCGAGTTCGATCAGGTGGGGATGGCCAGGCCCTAGCCCGACGCTGCACAGCTCGCAACGCTCCAGCGGCCGTTCGCGGCGCGCAAACTGGCGCAGCGTTCCAAAGCCGTGGGCGGGTTCCGTCACTGGTCCCGAACTCATGATTGAAAATCCCAAGTCTTCACCAGTAGCGCCGGCATCTTGCCGGCTGTCCC
>JBARIF010000178.1:0-7868 GCA_049799615.1 Terriglobales bacterium | reverse complement strand
GTATATCGCCCCCGCTTTCATCACCTGCATTTTGTTGGCCGGCCATCTGTCGTTCGGCATTCTCGAAAGCTATCCAAAAACCATTCTGGCCATCGTGACCAGCATCGCGGCCGAGTTGGTGCTGGGGCAAGTCATGTTCCGAAAATGGCTGCATCCGGCGAGTGCCTATATCACGGGAATCAGCGTTGGCATTCTGGTCCGCTCGCCAGCCTACTGGCCCTACGCGCTGTGCAGTTTGATTTCCATCACCTCCAAGTATGTGTTGCGCATCAAGGACCGCCACATCTGGAACCCATCGAATTTCGGGATTTCCGCGATGCTGTTTCTGGCCCCGGCGACGGTCGCGAGCCTCAGCATTCAGTGGGGTAATTATCTCTGGCCGATGGTGGTCATCTGGATACTCGGATCGGTGATCGTTTGGCGCGTCCATCGTTTTCACATCAGCGCGACATATGTTGTGTCGTTTATCGTTTTCGCGTTTCTTCGAAGCTGGATTGCCCACGACCCCTGGCAGTCAGAGATCTCCCCGATCACCGGGCCCATGTATCAACTCTTCATTTTCTTTATGATTACGGATCCGAAGACCACGGTCCGGTCCAAGCAGGGACAGTGTGTGGTTGCTTTCCTGATCGCGCTGGTGGAGATGGTGTTGCGGTTGTTCCAAAGTGTGTATGCGCCTTTTTATGCGCTCTTTATCGTTGGACCGGCCGCAAACCTGGTGGAGATTTGGCTGCAATCCCGGCGCGGTGACCTGAAGGCGATGCCTGCGAAACCGTAGCAAGTTCATCCAGGCGAAAACGGACTTGATTCTGATACGAAAACACCGAACCTTCTGCTGTCTGCTACTGGCTGCGATTTCTCTCTTGGCCGGCTGCAAACGTACGCCTCCCGCAGAGTCGGTGTCACCGTCACCGCATGATTCTCGGACGCCAACTGATGTTCCTGCGCAAGCGCCGCAGTCTTTACCTGTGGTCCCGACCAATCCGGTAGCCCGGCCTTCCGGCCCAGTCCAGTTCACCGACGTCACCGCGAGGGCGGGCATTCACTTCAAATACAACAACGGAGCGTTTGGTAAGAAGTTGCTTCCCGAGACCATGGGTCCCGGAGTCTGTGTCCTTGACTACGACCATGATGGCTGGCAGGACATTCTGTTCATCAACTCAATGGACTGGCCGGGGCACGAGTCCGGCAAGTCTTTCCCTGCGCTCTATCACAATAATCGAGATGGTACGTTTACGGACGTCACCCGGAAAGCCGGGCTCGCGGTCCAGATGTACGGGCTGGGATGCACTGTCGGCGACTACGACAACGATGGCAACGAAGACATATACATCACCGCCGTCGGGAACAATCATCTCTTCCACAATCTGGGTAACGGCAAATTCGTGGACGTGACCGCGAAGGCGGGAGTCGCCAGTCCGGGATTTTCCAGCAGCGCAGTGTGGTTCGACTACGACAATGACGGCAAGCTCGATCTCTTTGTAGCTCACTATGTGCGCTGGTCCGCGGATACCGACCAGTACTGCTCTCTTGCCGGCAAGGGCAAGTCGTATTGCACGCCGGAAATCTACAAAGGCGAAAGCTCGGAACTGTTCCACAACCGGGGCGACGGCAGATTTGAGAATGTGACGCAGCGAGCCGGGTTGCACGATCCAACCGGTAAGTCTCTCGGGGTCGCGTTGCTAGACTATGACAACGATGGATGGCTCGATCTCTTCGTCACCAACGACACCCAGCCCAACAAGCTCTACCGCAACAATCATGACGGCACCTTCACCGACGTGGCATTCGCGGCCGGCGTGGCCTTCAGTGAGGCAGGAACGTCGCGTGCCGGAATGGGCACGGACGCTGGAGACTACGACAACTCCGGGCGGCAAAGTCTGCTCATCGGCAATTTCGTCAATGAAGGCATGGCGCTGTATCACAATGACGGGTCGGGTCTGCTCACAGATGAGGCGCCACCATCTGGACTTTCCAGAATGTCGATCCAGTCGTTGACTTTCGGCGCGCTGTTTGTTGATTACGATCTCTACGGGCTGTTGGACATTCTGGCGGTGAACGGACATGTTGCCGATGACGTCAGCGAAGCGCAGCCGACGATCAAGTACGCCGAACCAGCCCAGATATTCCGCAACAAAGGGAACAACAAGTTTGAAGACGTTACTTCGAGAGTGGGCCGCGCCCTGCAGCAGCCCGTGGTTGGCCGCGGCGCTGCTTATCTCGATTTCGACAACGATGGCGATCTGGACCTGCTGATCATGGACAACCGTGGGCTCGCCCGTTTGCTGCGCAACGACAATGGGAACCAAAATGACATGCTTCGGGTGCAGACCGTAGGCACACGGTCGAACCGGGACGGTATCGGTGCGAAGATCACGCTCAGAACAAATAAGGGTGAGCGCCTCTTCGGGATGGTCAAGACCGGATCGAGCTACTTGTCGCAGAGCGAACTGCCCCTGACCTTTGGCTTGGGCAAACCAGACAAAGATAAGACCGTCAGGATCGAGATTGTTTGGCCCAGCGGCCGCAAGGAAGCCTTCTCCGACATCAAGCCCAACCAATCGATTACCGTTCAAGAAGGCAAGGGCGTGATTTCGGTACACCCGATCGTGTTTTCAAAGCCTTAATCCTTCAATGCTGGACTATGCCCAATTGGCTCTAGCCCCAGGCTTCATTTTCGCTGGATGCTGCCCAGGTATTCGGTCACGTTCTGAAGCCGGACGAATCCCAAGTCGCGATCGTCCTCGACCTGGTGGAAGATGGGGCCCCAGACCGGCATCTCTCGTGAGCCGTGGGCGGCGAAGCCCTTGTCGCCGGCAATGATGTTGCGCACCTGGGCAGCGGGAAAGTCGCCCTGGTTTCGTCGTGCGATGGTAGTAAGATCCGGAACCCTGATCTTCAACGCGGGCGCGACCGGGCCGTCACCCTTGGCATTTACCCCATGGCAGGTTGCACAATAGTTGCGGAAAAGTTTGCCTCCATCCAGGGGAATAATGGCGTTCTGGTCCTGGGGCCGCGCCGGTGGTTCGGTTTGCGGCGCGGCACTTCCCGAGGCGTATGCGAACCACGATATCGCAGCGCACGAGAGTGCGAGGCTGAAAACGGCCAACCGTATCATCTGCATCATAATCCTTCACCATGCTCATCCATATCGAAAGCTCGATTGTACTTCTCTGTGCGGCAAAAACTATGAGGACGATTACCCGGGGGGGTGATCGGCGTCACAAGCCCACGCCGGCTCTGGATCGGGGCCAGGCTGCCAAGCTTCTAAAAAGATTTGTCTTTGCGCTATCCGTAGGCGGTGACAAAGCGACTGGACAAATGTCGTGGCTCACTAAGTCGTCTCCTGAGTTTACCGAGCTTGCAACAGCGCGGTGATCTCGCGGTGCAACACAGCGATATCTGTCGCGCCAATATGCTTGCTGTAGATGCGGCCGTCACGGCCGATCAGGAAAGCGATCGGTAGCCCGAGAACTCCGCCAAAGAGCTCACCCGTCTTGGCGTCGCCCATCACTACCGGGTAGTTTATTTGAAACTGACGGCAGAAGTCTCGAACCGGTTCTGGACTATCGTCCATGGAAACGCCGATGATCTGAAAACCCTGATCCCGATATTGGTTCTGGAGTTCCACAAAGTGTGGGATCTCCTCTCGGCATGGCCCGCACCAGGTCGCCCAAAAGTCCAGAAGTACTACTTTGCCCCGATAGTCTGAAAGTTTGAGCTTTTCTCCGGCCAGGGTAGAGAGTGAGAATTCCGGCGCGAGTGCACGTTCTACGGCCGCGACTCTCAAGCGCGGGGAGATACCCTCGCGACGATTCAGCAGGTAGAGTCCGAGTCCGACCGCGATGACCGCAATCCCAACAATAGTTGCCTTCTGCAGATGTCTTTGGTTGAGCGGAGAGATCAGCTCTTATTCTCCCTTGGAAGTTGGATAGCCCTTGTCGACCCAATTGGCTCCGAAATTGTCAGCGATATAAAGCACCTTGACGTTGGTGAAACCCATCGCACGCAACGTGTCGCTGGCAGGTTTGATGTTCGGGCAATGGCTCCACGGGCAACAACCGCAATAAAGAACGATGAACTTGTTTCGGGGCAGAGGAGCAACCCGCTTGCGCAGTTGCTGCAAGCCGCTTTCGCTCGAGGCAGGACCGAGGTACTCGGACCCGGGAATATGGGCCTGCTGGTAAAGGACGTGGGAGCCCACCTGGATCACGAGCGGCCTTTCTCCCTGGGGCGATTGAAGGATTTTGACCAGTTCGTCGGGATTGAGAAGTTGTGAGGTGGGTATCGAGCCTGCCTGATAGGCGAAAACAGCGGTTAACGACATCAGCAGGACGAACGCCGCGACGTTGAGGACATACTGGCGCTTCTTGGGTCGAGGATTCATCTGGTTTTCACAGCACATCAATTCCCGATTACTCCGCGTCAGAGCTTGACCTGGCCGAAACATCGTGAAGCGATGCCTCGGATTTCCAGTAACAAAATCTGCTTTATTGCATTTATTCATGTGTTACTCAGAGAGTACGCCCGGAGGAAATCATGATAAGCGCCAAGGTTGAGTTAAATCAATCGCTCAGGCAACGACGGCAGTTTGTGGCCCAGACTGGAAGCGGCCATCACCTGCTGCTGGACGATACGGCAGGCGGTACCGGCCCCAAGCCCATTGAACTGGTAGCGGCCGCATTGGCGGGTTGCACCGCATTCGACGTCATCACCATTCTGCGGCAGAAGTATCACCAGAAGGTCACTGGATACGAGGTTCAGGTTGAAGCGGATCAGGCCGACCGTCCTCCGCAGGTCTTTACTGAGGTACGGATTCATCACTTGGTCACCGGGTACGAAATTGACGCGGCGGCCCTGGAAGAGGCCATCCGCCTCTCGGAAGAAAAGTACTGTTCCGTGGGAGCGATGGTCCAAAAGACAGCGACCTTCCACACCACCTACGAAATCGCCGAGGACCAAACCGAGTGGATGAAGCCAGCAGAAGCGACAGCAACTCGGAATTGAGCACCACGAAACGGGCACCCACAGGGAGATGGGTATGGCTTAGAAGTCGGTTAAGACTCCGACCGGCAGCGCGACTCGAACGGCATTGATGACGGCTGCGATATCGATGATTTCCTGGAGGATTGCACCCTCCAGCGGGGGCAGGTAGCCAGCCGCGGCCGCGATCATGCCAACCATGCTCGCCGCCATGCCACCGATCGCGCTTTGCAGGGCGATGGAGCGCATGCGATGACTGATGTGAATGAGTTCATCGACCTTCTCGAGTGACGTGGTCAGGATGACCGCGTCCGCAGCCTCGGACGTAATATCGCTATTAGGGCCGAAGGCCACACCGACAGTGGCTGCCATCAGCGCTGGGGCATCGTTGATTCCGTCGCCGATGAACAACGTCCTCGCTTGCCTGGTTTCGCGCTCCACGATCGCGACCTTCTGCTCCGGACTCTGGCCGGCATACACCTCGGTGATCCCAACCTGGTCTGCCAGGTAGCGCACCTCCGATTCCCGGTCGCCTGACACCAACAGCACGCGGTTCACATCGTGCCGGGGCACCAGGTGATGCACAAACGGCCTTGTATCCTTCCGCGGCGCATCGTGGAATCGCAACGAGCCCGCATACCGGTCATCCACAAAGACCAGACATTCCAGTCCCGAGGCAAGCGGCGGGAGTCCGGGCAGGTTGGGATCGACTTTTCCTCGTCCCGTGATTCGCACCCTGCGCCCGTCGACCATTCCTTGCAGACCTTGTCCGGGGATTTCGCGTATTTCGGAGACGTCTAGCAGAACCATCTTTTCGTCGCGCGCTGCCTGGGTCACTGCTCCCGCAAGTGGATGCTTGGAAAATTGCTCCAGGCTAGCGGTCGCCTGCAACAGGTTTTCTCGCGTGAATCCGGGCGCGCTCAGGATTTCCGTTACCGTGGGTTTCCCATAGGTCAGGGTTCCGGTCTTATCGAAGACCAGCGTGCGGCAAGTAGTGATCTGCTCCAGCGCTGCCGGATTCTTGATGATGATGCTGCGCTTCGCGGAGAGGGAAATCGCCCCGATCACTGCCACCGGAATGGCCAGGATCAATGGACACGGCGTGGCAATCACCACCACCGCGAGAAAGCGCATCGCATTGCCGGTAATCAACCAGGTCAATCCTGCAAGCCCCACTGCCACTGGGGTGTACCATGCGCCCAGACGGTCTCCGATGCGCCGCAGTTGAGGGCGTTTCTCCTGCGTCTGTTCCATCACCTGCATGATCTTGGCGTAGCGTGAATCCACCGCCCGCTTCTCGGCTTCGACCGTCAATGCCATTTCGCCATTGATTGCTCCCGATAGGACCTTCGAGCCCGGAGTCTTTGATATCTCAAATGGCTCTCCCGTCAGGTAAGACTCATCCATGATCCCTCGACCCTCTACCACCACTCCATCTACCGGACAGATCTCGTGGGGGAGAACGATCAGGCGATCGCCCACCCCCACCTCATCCAACTGCACCTCTTCCACCTTCGGGCCCAGCTTGCGATGAGCAACTTGTGGCATGCGTTTGGCCAGCGCATCCAGCACTGACGATGCCCGACGGGTGGCGAATTGTTCCAGGGCCTCGCCCCCTGAAAGCATCAATACAATGATGGTTCCGACCAGATACTCGCCAAGCAGAACCGAAGAAAGGATCGAGATTCCAGCCAGCAGATCGGAGCCGAATTCCCGGGCCCACAACTTCCTCGCTAGGCTGGCCACGATTGGGATTCCTCCCACCACCAGTGCAACAAACAGTGGAGCGAGCCGGGCTATCCGGGGAGCATGGGCCAGATAGCGGAGCCCCAGATGAGCTGCAATTGCGACCGCGGTCAGAACGGCAATATAGGTCGCTGTAGAAAGGCGATTGATGCCAGCGGCCTCCGATCGGCCAGATGAGTGGGCGAGACCTGCACCCGACTGGCGAAGTGGCGCCGACGCGGCGGTCGAGCGGTCGTGGATCACGATTCGATCTTATAGCGATGACCGGTCGGCATGATGGCAAAAACGCCAGGCATGGCGAAAAACGCCGTCGCGTCAGGCCTCGGAGGGCGCTCGTCGTGCTGGAGACGTGGGAGTAACAGACCACCGGGCCGGTTGGCTTGGTGTTAAACTTTCAGAATCGTGCCGCGATTCGTGATCGAACGCGAAGTTCCTGGCGCCGGAGCGCTGTCAGAAACCCAGATTCGGGACCTAGCCCTGCGTTCCTTGAAGACATTGACGGAGATGGGGCCGCAGATTCAGTGGCTTCACAGTTATGTCACCGAGGACAAGGTCTATTGCGTTTACCTTGCGCCAGACGAGGACAGCATCCGGGAACACGCTCGCAGAGTAGGTATTCCCGCCGATCGTGTTGCCGAGGTGCGCCGTCTCCTCGATCCGGCTAACCTGAAATAGAGGACTCCGGCTCCTGCAGCGAGAATTGGATGGCTTGTTCCAGACTCATGGCAGAACCTTCTGCCCACGCACGCTTCCCCTCGGCTTCGCTGAGCGATTCCCAGGCAGGCAATAGCATCTGATCGAGTTTGGTTTGTTCGGCTGGCGGCAGAGGAACGCTGATCGATTGGCGTAAACGAGCAGCGGCGGCGGCCAGTTTCAGGGCCCGACCGGCGTGGCCTTGCGCCAGCGCCAGGCAGGCGGAGCCTTCGAATGCCCGTGCTATTCCACGCCGGTGTCCCAGGCCCGCGAAGATTTCCAGGGCCTCACGGCATGCGCCGTAGGCAGCCAAATGGTTTCCCTGCGCACAGTCGATGTACGCCAAATCGGTCAGGGACCTCGCGGATCCCCATGGGTCTCCAGCTTCCCGGAAGACTGAAAGCGCACGTTGATACAGTGCCCGAGCGGTGGGCAGGTCGCCCTGT
>JBARIF010000177.1:0-2598 GCA_049799615.1 Terriglobales bacterium | reverse complement strand
AGGATCCCGGTTTCGCTGTCGCCTACTCTCGACTGGGAGAAACCTATTCTGCACTGGGATCCGATAGTGAAGCCGAACAAGCTTCCCGTCGGGCGATGGAACTCAGCGAAAAGCTTCCCATGGCAGCGAAATACATGATCGAGGCTAGTCATGCGCGTATCGCGAAAGATAACCGCAAGGCGATCGAGGCCTACGAAAACCTCGCTAAGAGTTTTCCGGATGACAACGACATACAGTTTGCTTTGGGCAGCCTTTATCTGGATACCGGCGACCTTGACAAGGCTCGCGCGCACTATGGCAACGTGTTGAAGGCCGATCCCAAGAACCTGAATGCACTGCTCGCAGCCGGCTGGTTGGAGGTGAGGAGCGGCAATGCGCAAGCGGGACTCGATCCGCTGAACCGCGCCTTAAGTCTGGCTATCCAGGTCGATAACCAGGAAGAAAAGGCACAGATTCTGCAGGCGACGGGTGTGGCGTATGAGGGGATGAACAAGCCTGACGAGGCGCTCCGCAATCTTCAGCAGTCCCTGGACATCAATCGCCAGCTGGGTAAAAAGGCCGGGGTTGCGAACAGCCTAGTGGAAATCGGGCACGTGGAAAACTTGCTCGGCAAGCCAGACGCTGCCTTAGCCAGCTTCACTGAAGCCCTCAAACTGGAACGGCAAATCGGCGTCAAGAAGGACGCTGCAGACACACTTATCGATATGGGCGTCCTCTTCGAGGAACGAGGGCAATACGATAAGGCGTTGCAGAATTACAAGGAATCGCTGCAGACGCAGCGCGACGTTGGTGATGAGAGCAATCAAGCAATCTGCCTCAACAACATCGGCAACGTTTACCTGGCGCAGGGTAAGAATGACGACGCTCTCACCTATTACCAGCAGGCGCTGCAGCTCCGCGAAAAGCTGAACGTTCCTGGAGACATCGCCGACACCCTGCACAATCTGGGAGAAACCTACGCCAAGACCGCCCAATACGACAGCGCGATGGCTTCCTACATGCGGGCGCTGGACTTGCGGCGCAAGAGCGGTGATGCTCATGGCGCGGCACTGGAGTCGCACAGCATCGGCATGGTATTCATCTATCAGGGCCGCTATGGAGCGGCGGTTAATTCCTTGCGGGAAGCGGTTAAAGGGTTTCATGACCTCAAAGATCGCACCCGCACCATGGCCCAGATCCTGAGCGATTATGCTGACGCACTGGCGCAGGCAGGGCGGGGAGAAGAAGCCGGAAAGAGCCTGGCTGAGGCCCAAGGCCTGGCGCGGGGGTTGAAGAACGACAACTTGATGGCCGATATCCTGAACACGCAGGGCGATCTGCGTTTCTACCGCGGCGATGTCAAAGCCGCCAAGGATCTCTACCAGCAAGCCCTGCAGACGGCATCGCGTGTTAAAGCCGGCGACAAAATCCTGGTCTCAAAATTCAATCTTGCCAAGGCGGATGTCGCCGAGGGACAGGCGAAGGCTGCCCTCAGTAACCTGCGCCAAGTTGCGAATCAGGCGGATACGCTGGGATTGAAATATCTCTCCGTGGACTGTTCTGTCTACATGGCACAAGCCATGATTAACGGCAAGGATTACTCCCGAGCCCGGCAGGAGCTGGAGCAACCACTGGGGACGAGCGAGAAGCTGGGGCTGCGCATGCTGACGGTCAGGATTCACTATCTCCTGGGAACATCGGCCCGGCTCAGCGGAGATGCGGGCGAAGCGGCCAACCAATACCGCCAGGCGGCCAGCCTGCTGGATGAGATGAAGAAGGAGCCCGGCGCCGAACACCTGCTGGAGCGCTCCGACCTGAAGGCCATCTACGCCGAAGCAGGGCGCTAGTCCAGAAAAAAACCGGGGCCAGAAGATAGCTGGCCCTCCGGCCAGACTCGCGGGGCAATTTCGGGGCTGAAGGAAACGTTTCTCGCCGAGCCCTCTGCCGAAGCTAAACTGAATCTACGAACCTAATTAAAGCGAAAAAAAAGAGGCAGTGGGACTGCCCCTCTTTTCGTGTGGATGTAATCCAAACTTATTTGGTGACCCATGTCGTCCAGCTGAACGAATTGTTACCCGGTTTGGGATCGGAATTAAACGCTTTCGCGGAGGCCGTGTTTGTAATCTTGCCTCCCGCTGCGGCGGTAGCCTTAACCACCAGTTTCACGCCTGCTCCATTCGGATTCCCCTTCGTCCACGGTGGCAGTGTCCCGATAGGGCAGGTAATGGTGTTGCCATTGAGGGAGCAACTCGCTCCTTTTATCGGAGTAGAACAATTGAGCGGATTGGTCGTACACGACGCGGTCGAGAACACAGCGGTTGCGGAGCTTGGATCGGTACCGCTCGGTAGCGTGTCAGTGATCGTTACCCCGTAAGCTGTGTTTGGACCTAAGTTCACCAGTCCGATGGAGTAAGTGATGTTGGTTTGGGTTTTGACGAACACGTTACCAAACTTAATTAAGGCGAGATCCGCGGAGGGGGGCGCCGTGACGGTCACGTTTGCAGTAAACGGAGAGGTCACGTAGCAGAGTGACGTGCTGGGTGCGGGACTTGGGGGACTTCCGGGACAAAACCCTCCCGTAGTAGGTTGGACCTGGTGGATGTTCTGCTCGATAATCCC
>JBARIF010000176.1:0-1968 GCA_049799615.1 Terriglobales bacterium | reverse complement strand
GGGTGTGGTGGTCGACACGTCGGTGGTCAGCGTCTGCCCGACGAGAGCTTGAGGAGTACCTTCCAATGCGAACCAGGTGCTGCCGCCGTCCGGGATTCCGGGATCCAATTCGCCGAAGACGAAATTGACCGTTCCGCTCATTGAGTTGGTAAGGTTAAATGTGTTGTGCGGACCTTCGTAACCGACAGGATTAGGATCGTTGGACCCGTTGGGGTATATCGTGGGACACCACAAATAGGGTTGTGTATGCTCCGCAGGGCTGCAGGGCCCATCGCCGTCGAAACCGAAGATTGCCCCAGTGGACGAGGTGAGAGGGAGGGATGTTAGGTACGAATCGGAACTGTTTTGGACTCCAACCAGGACGTCCTCAACGGAGTCATAGGCGGCGGTTCCAGTGCTCATCACGGTAAAGGCAGTCGCAGTGCCATTCAGGTCAACCGCAGTCACGGTGATCACGACGCTGCAAGAGCCGGTAGTGTCAGACCCAACTTGACCCGCTGGCACTCCCAGGGTCGGGCTCGAGCATGGGTCCCCGTCCGCCCAACTCGGAGCGGCGAAGAGCAGGAGCAAGCTGCAACAGAGGAGCGTAAACGCAAACTTTTTCATGGTGAGTTTCTCCTTGAGTAAGGCCCCGCGCGAGGGGGTCCGGCATTTCAACCGTCAGCACCAGCCTGGGGCTGGGCCTTTTTCTCGATACCTACGCACTGGTAAAACCTGGTCGTGAAAAAATCTTTCTAATATCAGAGCCAGAAAAATCCGATCCTGCGGACAGTCCCCACGGATGCTCTCTTTTTCTCTTGCTGTCAGCGACTCTGTATTCTCTTTTCGGGGTCAGAAGACTTGCGGTCATGGCGCACGCCCTCCTGGGGATTTTCCGCCTGGGCTCGAAACGAAAACCTGGGATCAAAGTAGGGAGTCTAGGGTTGAGGCGCCCAACAAGACTCCGGTTCCTGGGGGGGCAGGAAGGCACATCTTATGCGCACCGAGGTCAATAGTCAATTCTTATTAGACGCCAAAAGCCGCAGTGCGCAAGGGTTTGCAGCTGTCTCGGGGATACAAGAACCCGATTTTACTCCTATCTAAAACCCCAAGCCAAAAGTGCAGGGATTCTGCTATTGATTGGCGCATCTGTCAACAGAATTAAGCGGTCCGGCTGTGAATATCTTGAGCTGGGGAAGTCTCTTGGACTCGCAATGGCTTGCGCAAAGGCAGGTTTGAGGCTGGTTTCACCGAATCGATGGGCCAGATGAGGCCGTCAAGGGCCGACCAGGAAATGGCGACGCGGATGCGCGGCAAGATCGTCAATCTCGTCGCGGGCAAACGATCTCGCCCCGGTCTGTTCCTCCTCTGGGCCGCGACTCTTCGAAGCCCTGCCGCCACCCGGAATCGAGGGCAAGACGGGGCTTTGTTCCCTTTACGCGCTGTTGAGAATAAAGGACTTCTTGGCTTTGTTTCGCAAAAGCTAGCTCCTCTTACCCAAATTGATGTTCAGAGGCGGCGGCACGTTTTCGCCTCCGCGTTGCCGTTGCAGACGCTCCAGTTGGTCCATAGCGCGATAGAGTTGCCGGTCCAAGTGAGCCTCGTAGCGGAGGAGTTTATCGGTTGCATCCGCAGGAGGCAGGCTAAAGCTCCGGGCCTCCGCGTCTCCTTGCAGTTTTTCGCGTTCTACGGCGTGTTCCTCGAATAAACTGATCACGCTCAGCCGATGGTCGATGATGGCGGCTACATCGGAGTGTTTACCACCGGTTTCTTCGTCCACATTCTGAGATGATCCGTCTTCCTCCTTGGCCTCTGGTGGTCCAGCGGCGGCGCATGCAAATGCGAACAGGTAGTCCCAAGAGTAGAAACTCGACACTATCCTCTTCCGGATTTCTTCCGATATGTAACCCTGTTCTTCGACCTCAGATTTCGCAATCTGCAAAAGGCTTTTCAGGTATAAAAGGCTACAGCGATGTCCCCGCATATCGC
>JBARIF010000175.1:0-1747 GCA_049799615.1 Terriglobales bacterium | reverse complement strand
AAATCAAAGCTACAAACAAAGCTAACGACGCGAGAAAGGCTGCCCCTGCAAGAATGGAGACTCCCAATGGTCGCTTCTCTGTCATCGTCGTGGGAATTGCGAGTCGTTACTATGCGTCGATTTCGGTAACCAATACCGGACAGGGACAATCCACAGTCGAGAAGACTGAGACACGGGGCACGCTCTTCACGAACGCTATTTTTCTGCGCTCGTAATTTCTTCGCCAGCAGCCTGGCATCACGCGAGTGAGCCGCGGCCTCAACTTGCCAAGATCTTGATGCCTTTGGCGTCCATTGCACCTATCATATGGCTGGGCACACGGCGGGTCATCATTACCTGGGTCATCGGCAATGGCAGACTTACTTCCATTTTTCAACCGTGCAGTCGCAGAGAAATGTGAGGGGAACCCCTCCGGTATCTATCTGCAATTTCCGAGTGGCACAACTGGGTTCGGTTACGTCGGTCACTTGGCCGTGGCTCTTTGGCAGATCAGAATCAATGTGAGCGTATTCGTCTGCGCGCTCAAACTGCAAAGAATAATTGAGGAGGGAGGGGCCCCGCATGGAGCGCGAGCACCAGGAAAACCTGTCCGGCTTACGCATGCAGCTTGGCCGCGTCATCCTTGGCAAGCCCGAAGTGATTGAGAACGTGATCATTGCCTTGCTCAGCGGAGGTCACATCCTGGTGGAGGATGTGCCGGGGGTAGGCAAGACCACCCTGGCAAAGGCCCTGGCGAAGTCGCTCTCCGCGGACTTCAAGCGCGTGCAGTTTACTCCGGACCTGTTGCCCACCGACATCCTAGGCTCTTCCGTCTACAATCCGCGCGATGGAAGTTTCAGCTTCAAGCAGGGTCCGATCTTCACCAACATTCTGCTCGCAGATGAAATCAACCGGGCATCGCCACGCACGCAATCCAGCTTGCTGGAGGCGATGAGCGAGCGACAGGTCTCTATCGAAGGAAAGACACACCCGCTACCGGCGCCGTTTCTGGTGATCGCCACACAAAATCCCGTCGAATTCCATGGCACCTATCCTCTACCCGAGGCCCAACTCGACCGCTTTGCCATGAACATCAATCTCGGGTATCCCACACGGGCTCAAGAAGTCGAGGTCCTCTACGGACAATTCCACCACCATCCGCTTGACGAGGTAACCACTGCGGCAGATTCGGCGGCAGTTGTTGCTCTACAAACGGCGGTACGCAGTGTGAAAGTGGACAGGCGCATTGGAAACTACATCGTGGAACTCTCCGATGCCACGCGCCACCATCCAGCGCTGAAGATGGGCTGCTCTCCCCGCGGCTCGCTCCTGCTTTTTCGCAACACACAAGCGCACGCCTTCGTTGCGGGACGGGATTACTCCGTGATAGAGGATGTGAAGGCCGTCGCGGTACCCACGCTTGCCCACCGCCTTGCCCTGGATACGAAGGCCAAATACTCAGGTGTGCGGAAAGAAGAGATCGTCCGAGAGATTCTGGAGAAAGTTCCTGTGGGCATCTTAAGAAAGGCCGAGCACGCTTGAGAAGGGTGCCGGGATTCGAATGGCCTACAGCTTTCTACAACTTCCCGTCGTCAGCAAAGTGGTCCGGCTATATCACGAGCGCCTGACGTGCCGTGGCCAGTACTTGCTGTGGTCGATGGCCGTCCTTGCGATACTGGGCTTGGATACCCGACGCACCTTCGTCTTCTGGCTCTTCGCCATGGTCGCCGGCTTGTTCGCTGCCGCGGCTGCATTCACCGTGCTACGC
>JBARIF010000174.1:0-3803 GCA_049799615.1 Terriglobales bacterium | reverse complement strand
CTCCTCTTGGCCGCCCTCGTCATCGCGTTCTTTGCCTACACCCCCTGGCCCCGGGGCGACGATTATCGCTTCCACATTTCGGTGTGGACGGAAACCGCCGGACGGATTCAACACCTTGAAATCCCCCGCTGGAATGCCGAGCAGGCATTCGGCCTCGGGGAACCAACGTATCTGTTCTACCCGCCGCTTTCGGTCTATCTGGGTGGGCTCCTTACCCTCCTGTTCGGCCATTATTGGGCGCCACCGCTGTTGTGCGGTATTGCGATGGTGGCGGCCGCTTTGTCCATGCGACTGTGCGCATCCCTCTGGCTCGAGCCCGTGCCGGCCTGGATTGTTTCCCTGCTGTACTGCGCCAATCCCTACTTCCTGCTGTGTTGCTGGATCCGCGGCTCTTATGCGGAAATCTTCTCCGCCGCCCTGTTCCCTCTTTTGATCTACTTCACTTCGGTGGAATCGAGCCCCTACCGCGTTATCGGCTGTGCCGTCACTTATTCCCTGATCTGGCTCTCCAATTTGCCCTCGGCGGTGATCATTTCCTATGCCATCGCCTTTTACATCGCGACCAAGTATCTGGCTGATCGCAATGGAAGCCATGCCGTTCAGTCCATCGCTGGGTTGTGCCTGGGCTTTGGCATCGCCGGCTTCCAGATATTGCCGTCGGCGATCGAAATGCACCTGGTCCAAACCGATGTGGCGGTGCATGGCTTCAAATTGTCGAACTATTTCGTACTCTCGGGACACAAAGGTCTGTTTCGTTCCCTGATCTTTGGCGTGTTTGCCTGCCTGTTCCTGGCCGGGGTCGCGCGCTTCTTTAGGCAACGCCGCTCCTGGCCCATCATCGCACTGGGAGTGCTCAGCTGCCTGCTGGTTCTTCGATTCTCGGGTCCGCTTTGGAAGCTGCTGCCCCTACTGGCCAATGTCCAGTTTCCCTACCGCTGGTTGTTCGTCCTGGCGTTTGTCAGCTTTCTGGTGGCGGGGTGTCTGCTTCCCACTCACTACCGGCCTCGGGTCCGGACTTGGCTGCTCATCGGCACCTTCTGCATCGCTCTTGCCCAGTGTGCACTCGTCGCCTTTTGGATAGCCTCATCAGAGCGTCTGCAGGCGAACCGGGACACTCCGGCGTCCGCTTATACTCAGATTCTGGTTGGCGAATATCTGCCCAGGACGGCGGACATCGAGATGGTTCGCTCTCTGGAAAACGACCGAACCCCAGCTCGCGCCGACGTATCTGCAGCCGCCGTGACCATTCGCCGCTGGGAGCCTGAACTGCGAGAGTTCAGCATCTCTTCCGACCAACCCGCCCGCGTCACCCTTCGGCTGCTGAACTATCCGGGCTGGATCGCAACCGTGAACGGCCAGCCCCGGCAGATCGAAACTGAAGCCGGCACCGGACGGGCCCAATTGAGCGTCGGCCCTGGAACCAGCCTGGCCCAGCTTCGTTTTTCCCGTACCGCGGATCGCAATGTAGCCTTGCTAGTCACCTTCATTTCGCTCCTGCTTTGTGCTGTGCTTGCTTATTGGATCCGCCTGAAGGAACGAAGAAAGGCTATCTAGGTGGCAACCGGAAATATCAACGCGTCACGGCAGCGAACTTACCCACATTTTCTTTTGCTATTGGCCCTGAGCATTCGCATCGTCTTCCTTTTCTATACCCACAACACCGGCACTGACGCCTGGGCCAGGTATATGGCAAGTCTGTCGTGGGCGCAGCGGCCGGACCACATACCCTCCGACGTTTGGCTGCCTCTCCCTTTCTGGATTCTGGGGGCAGTGTTGCGCTTTTGGCCTTCGGAGTTGGCCGCGCGTCTGTTCACGGTTGTGCTCGGCGCCGCGACCGTCCTTCCCTTTTACGGTGTAGCAAAAAGGGTGTGCGATCCCTGGGTTGCCTTCGGATCGGCGTTGGTCTTTGCCTGTCTGGGACTGCACATCGGATACAGCGTTAGTACCAGTTCGGAGGCTCCCGCTGTGCTCTTCATGATCAGCGGGACCTACTGCTGGCTGCGCTTTCGGACTCATTTCAAGCCCGGATGGCTGGTAGCAGCCGCACTGGCCTTCGACGCCGCCGCCCTGTGCCGGTACGAGATCTGGGTCTTTATCGCTGTGATCGGCGCCTTGACGCTTTTTGAGCCCCGCCTTGAAGCCCGCCACTCCCTGTCGCACCGGTTCAAGGCCAGCGTCACGTTTGCTTTTGCCGCCTCGCTTAGTTCCATCGCGTGGTGCATCTTCTCACTCTGGAAGTGGGGCGATCCCCTCGCCCAGGCTCACAAGACCGCATCCATGAATGCGCATCGGCCCAGTGTGCTTCAACCCGGATTCATGCACAAGCTCTTGGCCGTCCCTGGAGACCTGACCGGGACGCTGGGACCGATTGTTCTTGTCCTGTCTCTGGTCGGAATCGTCAAGGCGCTGAAAGATCGCAACTCATCGCCGGCTTCCGACTTGGCCATCATGGCCCTGGCCATGGCCGGCTTTCACGGCTTCAATGCCATCGCCAATGGCGCCACCATGGCTCGCTACACGCTCATGTACAGCTGGCTCTTCATCGTGCTTGCTTTCTACGCGCTTGCAGCCATCGGAGCCAGCATGACCTTTTTCCGATCTCGGACCGCGATCTGGCTGACCGTGATTACCTTTGTAGCGTGGCAGGCAGCATTGGTCGCGGGGGCCCAGTATGCGCCCTGCAGGATCGCGGACAAGCTGGGAGGCGTTTCTGCCACCGTGCCCCTAAGGTGCGAGTTGCGAGAGACCATATCCTGGCTGGATGCTCACCTCTCCTCCACGGATTCCGTGATTGTGGATGACCTTCAATATGAATCGACGGACATCGTTCGTTTTTCTAAAGTAGGAAGCGTGAAGTATTTTCGTGTGCCCTACATGGCGGACGATACGGCAACTCTGCAGGCCGACCTGAGCGCCTTTGTTCAGGCCAGCCATCCCAGACTGGTCGTCTATTCACCGAAGGGACAACTGGGAAGAATCTGGCGACTGCCTGAAGGCGAGGGCCGGCACTCCGCTTCCGGCATTAGTTTTTCGCTGTGTCAGATTTGGCGGAATGATGATTACCGCATCTATCGGGTTGCGTACGAGCGTCAGGCTTGTAGCGATCTGGCAGTGTCCACACGGCTTGGTGTTGCACCCAAAAGAACCGAGATTCTGAAGGCGACCTTTTCTTTCGAGCTTATTCTTTACGCTACTCGATCAATGGGAATCCTGGTTCACAACGCGAAACCGTCAGGACGGCAGTATGGACAAGTCGATTCGGGAGGGCCTCTATACCGCCAGCTTAGATGAGCAGGCGGAAGCTGTAAGCCACCAATACGCGTTACCTGACTTCGCAGGCACGCCGCAAGACCCGACGCCAGGAACCTACTTGCGCACATTACGTCATCTGCGCGGGTCGCAGCTCTACAACCTCATTCGCAACCGACTTCTGCCCAAACCCACTCTTAGACATTACGACTGTGTCTCGATAGAACTGAAAGGCCAACTTCCACCGCTCATTCCTCAGTGGAAACCGGACGAGGCCAAGCGCCTGCTTGTAGAATGTAACGCCTACATTGACCGTTTGCAGTCAGTGATATCGAATGAAGACTCCAGCTTAGGCAACGAGTTGCAATGCACAAGTGCCTGGAGAGCCCAGTGCTTCGATTTGGCCAATGTTGATCTCACTGATCGCTCTGATGAGCCGATTCTCCGGGAATCGTTAAGACAGATCGTTCAATGGTGGAAAACGCATTCGACAGGGATTGGTACGTGCTGGGAGCCACTCGCTCTTTCTCTCCGCATCCTGAACTGGCTTAAGT
>JBARIF010000173.1:0-6167 GCA_049799615.1 Terriglobales bacterium | reverse complement strand
GGACGGTGGAGGGCGCGGTTCCGGAACCTGCCGAGAGCCTTAACCAGGTTTGGTCACTCACTCCCGTGAAGGTGAGTATTCCAGACCCGGAATTCGTGATGCTCAGGCTGGAAGGCGAGAGATTGGCACTGCCGACCTGTCCAGCAAAGCTCAGACTGTCGGGACTTACGCTAAGTGCTGACGCCAGAGGAGTCACGGTCACAACCGCGGTCGCACTTTTGCTGGAGTCCGCCAGGCTGGTTGCGATCGCGTTCACCTGAGTTATCGAGGTCACGGTTGGAGCCGTGAACAACCCTGACGAACTGACCTTTCCTGCCGTTGCCGACCATGCGACCGATGGGTTCTGGGTATTGTTCACGATTGCCGTCAACTGCTGGGCTTGGCCCGAGACGACGCTCACGCTCGAGGGCAACACGGAGAGACTCACCGGAAGCGACAGGGCAAGGGTGTAGTCGAGACCAGCCGCCAACACCGCATCGGGATCGTTTGATCGCACACGGAAGTGATAGGTTCCGGCCTGCAAGCCGGACAGAGTGACGGAGTGCCTGGCCACCTGGGGGCTGGGGCCAGGACGGTAGTGTTCCCGTAAGCCGTAGTGGGTCCGTATTCAACTTGCGAGGTGTAGGGTACGGCGGTAGTCCATGTGATGTGCGCTCCGTCCGTAGTTGGGACCACATTGGCCCGCTGATCCAAGTTGCCGATGAGGGAGGAGCGAACAGTACATCGACCCAATAGCTGCTTGCCTGGAATGCCGTGGTCGGAAAAGTTGTCGCTTGAGAGCTGTACACCGCCACTCCACCATTGATTGGAATGTGCAGGGGTGCAGCGTCTTTCTGTACCGTGAAAGCGTATCGGTCATACGAGTAGTGTCCCTGGGGCGCGAAGTATCCGCAAGTGACTGTCTGTTTTGCTGCGATTTGGACCGGAGAGGCAAACAGGACCGATTGCTTTCCCGATGCCGTCTCGCCCGTCGCCGTTTGGGTCGCCAACAACTTTCCGGTCGCGTCCCACCGGCTGACGACATGGACGCCTGTGTTAGCGGGAGCCTTATAGAAACTACAGCCGAGAACCGTTCCCGCCACATCGGAGAATACTTTCACTCCCAGCACAACCGACTTGGAATCCTTGCTTTCAACAACGGCTGGCGTGTTCGTGCCTAACAGACTCAACGTCCCCTGGGCCGACACGGTACTCGCGGTGACCACGACAATAAGCAGGAGGGCACCGGCCAGAGAAGCCGCACGCCTCCATCCCGGAGATTGGGCGGAGAGCTGACTCGGTTGATTTTTCGCTAAACACAGGACAACGCCAGGGTTTGGGCAATTTGAGTGCGACATACCAATTCAATCGTCACGGGCCCAGGAACACTTAGGAAGAATCGTCTAGGGGACAGAACCGAAGGCCAGCAACCAGCTTGGCGGAGGCCGCGCGAAGGTGGAGGCGGTGCATGTACCTTTGCGGGCCGGCGGACGGTTCGCTGTGCTGGCGCGAACCAATCGAAACCTGCAAAGAGTCAGGATGAGTTGGCCAGTGATATCTCAGCCATCGTTGGAGTAGTGGCTCGGTGAGCCACTACTCAAGATCGGGAAGCCTGCTGTTCTGTGCTACTACTGCACCGTCAATGTGACTGGCGTGGTGTGCGTCAGCGATCCCGAGGTGGCAGAGATGGTGACCGTGTAGGTTCCCGCCGGAGTGCCGGGGTGTCCGTTTCCGCCGGAGGAGCTGCCGCCTCCGCATGCCGCCATGAAGATCAGTCCGGAGAGCATCAGGAACAGCAGAAGCACGGCCAGGAGTTTCTTCCGGCGCGAACCGAAACCTTGTCCCAGCAATGCCAGGCCGCCAATCGGCAGCCACATGGCGTAGAAGATCCCACGCGACGGTGAGACCGACGCAGTGGTGGCGGCTGTGGTGCTGACGGTCAGGGTGGAAGTGCCGGAACCGCCCGGCACTGAACTCGGGTTGAACGAGCACGCAGGAGCGCGAGTTACGGTTGGAGTGATGCTGCTGCAGGACAAACTCACGGCGCCGGTGAAACCGTTCAGCGGAGCGATGGTGATCGTCGAGGTGGCGGATGCTCCCTTTGCCACTGTGGCCGGTGAAAGCGGCGTTGCCGCGACAGTGAAGTCCGGTGGACCCGTCACCGTCAGGCTGACCGAAGCATTATGGCTTAGCGAACCGCTGGTTCCCGTGACCGTCAGGGTGAAAATCCCGGCCGGCGTCGTTCCCTGGGTGCTGATCGTCAGGGTTGAGGTTCCTGAACCGCCGGGCACCGAACTCGGGACAAAAGCGCAGGTCGGCGGCGGAGTCACGACCGGAGTTATGTTGCTGCATGACAGACTCACGGCGCTGCTGAAGCCGGCCAGGGGAGCGATGGTAATCGTGGAGGTAGCCGAGCCTCCCTGCACGATCGTGGTCGGCGATGCCGCCGAAGCCGCAATCGTGAAATCAGGCGCTGCCGTGACCGTAAGTCCTACCGAAGTGTTGTGACTCAACGATCCTGCGGATGCGGTCACGATCACGCTGGACGTCGCTACTGGTGTAGACGAAGTGGTGCTGATGGTTAGCGTAGATGTTGCCGGTGACCCACCGGGCGTCACTGGATTGGGGGCGAACCCGCAAGTCGCACCCGTGGGCAGGCTCAACGAATCGCAACCCAGAATGACCGCGCTGCTGAATCCGTGCAGCCCGGTGACCGAGATGGTGTACGAAGCCGGGCTGCCCTGGACCACGGTTCGCGTGGTCGGGTTGGCACCCACGCTGAAGTCCGGTGGGGTCAACTTGAAAGCAACGCTCTGCATGATCCATGCGCTGCTGGCCGAGAGGGGAGCGGTGGCCTGACAACTGCCCGCCGCAGAAGTAATCTTGTGCTGTGCGCTGCCGCCATTGGGCTGCGTAAGATCTACCAGGGTGAAGCCGGTTCCAGGCCCGGTTATATGGGTTCCCACTGTGCCGCCCGAGAGGATCAACTCCACGGCCGTGGTGGTGGTGCATGCACCCGAATCCGCGAGGGTTCCGGTACCTGCGTTGGTGGCCACGGTGTCGAGTGGGCTGCCGGTGTCCAAGCCGCTGTATTCCAGCACCCGCACATCGGGAAATTGCGCGCCCTGACTGAAAGTGACCGTCACCGTGTTGGGGGTGACGCCGTCCCCTACGATGTTCTTGGCGTAATAAATGGCCTGGCTTACTCCGGTGCCGTTGGCGGTTGGAAGGGCAGCGACGTAGGTGTTCCCTTCGCTGTCGGTGACTGACGAAACTGCGGCCGCAGTATCAGCCCATCCGATGAAAACCACGTTCCGATTTCCCGCGGTCTGCAGAGTGGGCATTTGCGCGGGAAGTGTGGTCGTAGCGGCGCCGGCGACTGCGTCCCCGGCCTGGATAAAATTGATCGCTCCTGTGCCCAGCGCGTAGGTGTACGCGTTCGTGCTGCTGACCGTGCCGCCGTCCGGATTCTTCACTGTGACATCGGCGGTGCCCACCGGAAGCCCGGGCGTGCCCGCCGTAATGGTTGCACTGTCCTGGACTACTACGTCCCCGGCCGGCAGTCCTCCAATTGTGACGGTGGCTCCCGCCTGAAAACCAGTACCTGTGATTGTGACCGCGCTGCCATTGGTCGGACCCGTCGCCGGTGTAATGGCGGTGAATGTGGGCGGAACAACTAATACATAGGTGTAAGCCGCCGTTGCTGAGCTCAGCTGTCCGTCAACATTTACTACCGTAACGTCCCTGACTCCGGCCACGTCAGCAGGAGTCAAACAGGTGATCGTGGTGCCTCCCGACTCGGAACAATTTATGCCGGAGATGCCGCCAGGTGCGGTGCCGAACAGGACCACGGCCCCAGGCTGAAAACCGGTGCCGTTGATGGTCACCGGCGTTCCGCCGGGCGTGCCTCCCGTGGCCGGAGTGATGGGCGTGGTCGGGTCAATCACCGGCGGGTTGAGATCTGTGACCGGAGTGGTGCTGAAGCCTGCTACCTGCATCACCCAATTGCCGTTCGTCATGGGCGCTGTCCCGTTATAAGTACCGGCGGGCTGCGCCGCGTTTGAATCCTCGACGATATCTCCGAAAGGAGAAGTGATCTTGCGCAAGGTGAATCCTGCGCCCGCCGTGGTGAAATGAGTTGAGGTTGTGCCTGCAGCCAGGATCAGATCGCTGGCACCGGTGACGACTCCGCCACTGTCGGCGAGAACAGAATGACCCGAATCTCCAGCCCAGTTGTCCAGCGGATTGGTAGCGCTGAGCCCGCTATATTCGAGGATTCGCACATCCGGAGCATTCGCTGCCTGATTGAAAGTTACCGTGACCGTGGGCGGGTTGATAGTCGCCACCGCAATGTTGGGAGCGTAATAAATGGCTTGCGACTCGGCGATGCCCGCGCTGGTGCCTGCCAACAGATAGGTATTACCGTTATCATCGACAACCGAAGTGACGGACGAACTAATGTCGTTCCAACCCACGACTACCACGTTCAGGTTGCTGGCCGTCTCCGCCGACGTATAGGTGACGTTCACTGAACTGGCGCTGGCCGCGCCGCCATCATTCTCCTGAACGAAGGTTTGGCCCAGAACCAGGGCTGGCACGAGCAGCAAGCCCATGAGTAGTGAAATTTTGCGGAAGAAAAAATACAGACGGGTGGCGATGGGCATGAACATGCACATAAGTTGCATACCAAGACCTTAAAATATGAAGCAGCGTTTGTGAATAGCTCAGAAGTATCATGCGCGCTAAAGTAACTTATGACAAGCGGACTCTAGAGGTGGTAACCTTGCAGGTAACCTGCGGGATGTTACTTCCGCGTACTCAGGCGTTACTGCGAGGCGCCGGGCGAACTGCGGTGTCACAGACGCGAATCTCGAATGCTGGGGGTTGGTTTTTTCTGCTGAGGCGACAAAATCACATGGTCAGCGTCAATCGACGCCGTCAGGGCGACAGAACGCTCCTTGATCGAATACTTCAAAAGGCACCATAGACAACGCACGCCGTCCTTCCAACCAATCTTCTTACCCTCTTCATAGGTGCGGCCCCAATAGCTGATGCCGACTTCGTAGATTCGTAACCTTCGCTTGGCGACTTTGATGGTAATTTCCGGTTCGAAGCCAAATCGATCCTCCTCGATAGGGATCTGTTGCACAATTTCGCGGCGGAATACCTTGTAGCAGGTCTCCATGTCACTGAGGTTCAGATTCGTCAGGCTGTTGGAGAGCAGAGTAAGCAGCTTGTTGGCGACTGAATGCCAGAAGTAGAGAACTCGGTGGGGACGGCTCCCCATAAAGCGGGAACCGTAAACCACATCGGCCTTTCCCTGGATCAGAGGATCGAGCAGCGCGGGGTAGTCGGCCGGGTCATACTCCAGATCGGCATCCTGGATCAGAACAAAATCTCCCGTAGCTTCCTGTATGCCGCGGCGCAGGGCTGCTCCCTTTCCCATGTTCTTGGGCTGCAGCACGACCCGCAAGTTAGGATAACGGGTTTGCAACTCGTGCAGAATCTCCCGAGAGCCGTCGCTGGAGCCGTCGTCAACGCAAATCAGCTCCACGTCCAGGGCGACGGCCAGCACCCGTTCCACCACGGTGCGCACTGTGTTCCGCTCGTTGTAAACCGGCATCACCGCCGATACTTTCATTGCGAAAAGCCTCTTTCAGGCCAAGGGCTTGCGCTTCAGTTCTACGCAGCCCGCACGCGCCATCGCGCCCGGCACCTTGCAGAGGTTCAGAACTTCGTCCCATGGCGTCAGAGCGGTATCGATCGATTCACAATCTGAGAGCTCCCGCCGCCCAGAATTGCCCAAGGCTAAGATACTACATTCGCGACCAAGCGGGGATGCCGGGGAGCTCCTACCAGAGGCCGTTTCCACGCTGTTCGTCGAATCAGGCTTGTGATCCGGGTTTCAGTTCACAAATGCGCAAGGACCAAGAAATAAGGAGAAGTAACGAGGGGAAGACAAACGTGGTAGCCCTGTTTGCGACGAACTTGTTTGCCCAAGTCCGCGATTGGTCGGTCAAGCATGCATTGAAACCATCGCCTACTGCGCGGCCCGGAAGGTGGCTACCTGCATCACCCATTTGGATGAAGAGGCCGGCGCCGTGGCGCTGTAACTGCCGGTGCTGCTCACCACCTGGTCTTCCGCGATATCCGCGTCCGGATCGGTGATAAGGCGGGTGATGAATCCG
>JBARIF010000172.1:0-4340 GCA_049799615.1 Terriglobales bacterium | reverse complement strand
GGATCCTTGGCGATCGCTCGGGACACGATCGAGTCAAGTTCGGGAGGAAGCTGCGAATTGAACGCGGTGACTGCCAGGGGAGCGTGATTAACCAACTTAAAACACACGGTGGTTGCGCTATTTCCCTGAAAAGGACGGTGACCCGTGAGCATGGAGTAGAGAATAACTCCGACGGAGAACAAGTCAGACCGTCCATCCACGCCTTCCTCGCTCAATTGCTCGGGAGCCATGTACGCCGGACTGCCCAGGACTTGTCCAGGCATGGTCAACTGAGCCTGATTCAGTTTCGCAATGCCGAAATCCGCGATTTTCGCATGGCCATCTACGGTGACGAGAATGTTCGCGGGTTTGACATCGCGATGAACCACTCCCTGTTCGTGGGCATAGTGCAGGGCCTCCGCAAGTTCTTGCGCTATCCGCAGCGAGGTGTTCAACGGAACCTGCTTATTATCTTCGCCCAAGACCTTGTCGAGAGTTTGACCTTCGACGTACTCCATCACCAGATAAGGCGTCTCTGCGTCTGGTTCCCCTACGTCGAAAATCGTCACGATGCCGGGATGCGAAAGGCCCCCGGCGGCCCTGGCTTCCACAACAAAGCGCTCTCGATATTCTTGCTCTGCGGACGGCTCCAGGCCTGAAAGGGAGACTGTCTTGATGGCGACCGTTCGATCAATTCGCGGGTCGCGGCCACGGTAGACGACCCCCATGGCTCCTCGTCCGAGTTCGGCGTCGATCTGGTACCGGCCTATGAGTGTACCCACGCGCGTGGTCATGGTTTACTGAATCGCACTGCCTACACTGTCCAATACATTGCCCGCGCGAGAGCCGATCAGTCGGATCGGGCCCATCGCGATAGCGAGAACGACAGGGAGCATCACTGCGTACTCTGCGGCATCCTGGCCTTCTTCCTGGCGCCAAGCTTTACGAAGAAGGCTAGTCATTTCTACCGCAATACGAGCTGCTGAGGACGCGGGCACTCGAACACTCAGATTGCCCGATCCACGGCCACGGGACAATGGCCCATCCGTGTGTAAACCCCACTGGGGTAACAAATTCCCTGATGACCAAAGTCACGAACGATTAAGATTAGTGCTAGCGTGGAGGTTTACTGCTATGGCTGCCAAACTAAGGAATTGAAGGGTTGCATGATCCCGGACTCGAAGTCGAGACCGCACGGTCTATCCAGGCTGATTGAACCTACCCCTTCTGGGTCCAGATGACTTAGGATTCTTCGACTCTGGACGTAATCGCCTTCCATGAGAAGGCAATTTCACCACCGAAGAGCCTCCCCCAAGTCACAAGCGGACGAAACCTATTCCGGATATCACAAACCTGTCCTAGCTCAAGCGGTCGCCGCTGAAAAGTGAGCTAACACCAGCGCCTCCCCCATCGTATCCCCAATAGGGACATCTTGCGGAGTGTTCAATTTTGACCAGACGGATATTTTCTGGTTACCTGATACTTTATGATCACTGTCGGACTACAGAAAAACGTAGCAGAGGTTTGTCTGAGCACATTAGGAGGATTTATGTCCCGTTTGCGGATGTTGCAAGTTTGGATCGCGACCGCGGTGCTGGGCGCCGGATTGGCGGTTATGCCCGCCGTGGCCGCGGGCGCGACCCAAACCTTTACCGGAAAAGTCAGCGACGCCATGTGTGGCGCCAAGCACAGTGAGGGGATCGAGCCCGCAGCCTGTGTTCGGGCCTGCGTGAAGAAAGGCGCCAAGTACGCTTTGGTGGTCGGCGACAAAGTCTATACTCTTGACACCTCGGATCAAGCCACACTGGACACGCTCAACAAGCTGGCTTGGGAGCAGGCCAAAGTCACAGGCACGGCCGACGGAACGACCATTTCGGTGACGTCTGTGGCTGCCGCGAAGTAGGTCATCTGGGCTTCGTGGCTCCTGCGGGCTACTTCGCCGAGACAGCGACACACGTCCACTCTGCGACTAGCCAAAGGAGATGCTGCCATGCGCTCGCCCACCCGTGCTACGCTCAGCCATCATTGCGATGAATAAGATCCGGTCACTCTTGTTGCCCTCTTTCAACAGGGCCGCTTTGCGCGGATCGCAGACTAGGAGCCGGCTGACATGGGGTTTCAGGAGATCGTGTAACCAGGCAGCCGAGGTTCCTTCCTCGAAGGTCAGAGACCGAGTCCCGTGCAGTCCCTGGATGAACTCGACGATCGTGGACGCCTTGGTTTCCAGCAGGCATTCAATGATCAGCTTGCCTTGAGCATCCATCACCGCCACGGAAATGGTGGCCTGATGAACGTCCATGCCGATATACTTTTCTTCACTCATAAAGGTGCTCCGTTTCGCTAGGTTGGTGGTGCGAACAATCTCAACCTACGGCAAAAGTGGGCGCCTTTTTATATTGCGTGTAACGAGTAGAGTCGAGAACAGGCGCAGTGACGGTAGTCTCCCGGTGGGCCTGTGACTCGGCTTTCGCCTCATCCCCTCAGTCCGGTTTGACCTGGTCCTGTTTCCTGTTCCCGCTCATCGAACCGGACTGGCAGTTTTCCCGCATCCGGCTCTCGGAAAAGACTCACGCTTTCGCCCACGGAAGGCTCGCAGTACGATGTGGTAACTGCACCAGACCATACACAGAATGAAGAGACGCTTCCGGAAAGCGTTGATAGCCCGGCCGCGCTTCCTCGTGTTTGTCGCAGAGCCACCGACGCAGCCTGCGGCGGGCGTGTAGATCGACCGCACTGTAGGCTTTGCTGACCGCTCCCAGACAGAAGTAGTTAGCCCAACCGATCAACATCCGGTTGAGCTTTTCCACCATCGCCTTCGGATCCAGCCTGACGGTATCTCGTCCGGTCTTGTCGCTGATGGCGCGACAGATGCGCTGTACCCGTTTCTTCGAAGGAACCGTGCCTAAATAGACTCGGTTCCTCCGCATCGAGTAGCATCGCCCGAACGTATATCCCAGGAAATCGAACTTCTCTTCCGGCAGATAACAGACCCGCGTCTTCTTTTCATTCACCGTCAGCTTCAGCTTCGACATCATCATCCGCATCTCGGCCAGGGCTTGCTCCGCCCCAGTTCGACAACAGATGACAAGGTCATCGGCATAGTTCACGATGTACGCTTTCCAACGCTTCTCGTGCCCGAGTTTCTTCCACCCCAGCACGAACCGTCGCATGTACAGATTGCTGAGCAAAGGACTGATCGGAGACCCTTGTGGTGTCCCTCGACCTTCGTCCCGGTTGCGCGTACTCCGACGTTTGTTACCACGCTCGTCGGTTTCTTCGACCGGAGCCTCCAACCACATCTGGATCAGATGCAGCATGGCTCCATCGACGACCCGGCGAGCCACCGACTTCAGAAGCTCGGCGTGCGGAACACTGTCAAAGTAACTGCTGAGATCAGCATCGACGATCTGTCCATGTCCGGTATTGATCAGCTTGTGAACGTGTTGTACTGCGTCCAGCGCGCTGCGGTCTGCCCGATAGGCATACTGTTCCGCCGTCAGGTCGGCCTCAAATATAGGTTCGAGAACCAGCACCGCCGCCGTTTGCACAACCCGATCTCGGATTGTGGGTATCCCTAACGGCCTCTGCTTCCCATCCGGCTTGGGGATATAAACCCGTCGCACAGGTTGAGGTTGATAGGTTCGACTTTTCAGCTCTTGCGTCAGTTCCTCCAGCCATCGTTCCATGCCGTATCGCTCGATGTCCTCGAAAGTTTGTTCATCCACTCCCGCTGCTCCGCCATTGGCTTCACAACGTTCGTAGGCATGGGCCAGAACATCCTTCCGATACACCTTGTCGTACAACGCATAGAAACGAAAGTCAGGCGACTCCTTCGCTTTTGCGTGCAACGCCGTCTGCAACTTCTGAACACTGGATGGAGTTGTTAGGCTCATCGCCAATCCCTCGGTCCTTCGTTGCTTCTTGCGTTCGTCTTTAACTGAGGTCCCTTCCCTCCACCGGAGTTACCCGGCTTCACAGGTACTGCGAACCTCTCCGCCACCCCACACGACCCGGTCCATCTCTCACGAGTTACCGGTTGATCCCGACAGCGATCACCGCGGGGGTTTCCCGTGTTGCGTCTGGTCTCCTCTGCCTGCATGCCATCGCCATTACCCCGGCAGGTCCAATGGAGCTTGTTCGCTCGTCTCTCTCCATCGACTGCGGCCTTCCCTGTGTAACAGTCAGGTCAGCTCCTGCAATTATTGTTTCGGGGCCTGCTCAGCGTTCACTCACGTTATGGCCTGCACGCTCGCCGAGTCGCCTAGCGACCCTCTACATCGAAAGCTCCGGCAGCTTCGTTGCCTCCGCTGCCGTTTCGATTGCTACCGGGTGGAGCGAACCAGTTCCCGGGCGGGAGTTGC
>JBARIF010000171.1:0-11632 GCA_049799615.1 Terriglobales bacterium | reverse complement strand
TCTTAAGCGCTCTGGAGGCAATGTCCGTGCGGTAATGCGCTCCCTCGAAACCGGTCTTCGCCGTGGCCTTGTACACACGCTCCACTGCCGTCGCTAAATCCGCCGCCCGCGATGTCACTCCCAGCACCCGTCCACCGGCGGTGTAAAAAGAGCCGTCACGCCGGGTCGTACCCGCATGGAAGACCTTCACTCCCTCGATCTTGCCCGCATCTTCGAGCCCCATGATCTTTTTGCCCACTTCGTAGGTGCCAGGATATCCGCCGGAAGACATCACCACGCAGACGGATGCGTCCCGCGACCAGCGAAAATCGCCCTCACTGACCCGACCTTCGATCGAGGCCTCGAGCGCTTCCAGCAGGTCGCTTTCAAGGCGCATCAGGATGGGCTGGGTTTCGGGATCGCCAAAGCGGCAGTTGAATTCCAGAACCATAGGACCGCGCGCCGTCATCATCAATCCGCAGTACAGGATGCCTTTATACTCCGCGCCTTCCGCCTTCATGCCGGCCACCACCGGCCGGGCGACGTGCTGCAACAGCCACTGGGTCATGGGCTCGTCCACAATGCCGGCAGTCGAATAGGCGCCCATGCCGCCGGTGTTAGGACCGGTATCGCCGTCGCCAATCCGTTTATGGTCCTGCGCCGCCACCAGGGGTGCGACTCGCTCGCCATCGCTCAAAACCAAAAATGAAAGCTCTTCGCCCTGCAGACATTCTTCCAGAACCACCCGCCGTCCGGCTTCGCCCAGCGTCTTTCCGCTGAACATTTCAGCCGCAGCCGAGGCCGCCTCTTCTTTGGTCCGGCAAATGACGACGCCCTTGCCCGCGGCCAATCCGTCCGCCTTCACTACCACGGGCGCGTGAAAGTGAGGCAGGGCGGCCATGACCTCGTCGATGGAGTCGCAGATGGCGAAATGCGCGGTGGGAATGTGATACCGCTGCAGAAATTCCTTGGCAAAACTCTTGCTCGACTCCAGCCGCGCCGCCGCTTTGCTCGGTCCGAAAATATGCCAGCCGCGCCGGGTGAATTCGTCCACCACTCCCAGGGAGAGTGGCAGCTCTGGTCCGACCACGGTCAGGTCCGGGCGCACCTGTTCCGCCACCGCCACCAGCGAGTCAATGCTTTTCACGTCCGCAGGCAGGCACTCGGCCTCTTCCGCAATACCGCCGTTTCCCGGCGCGCAATATACCTGGGAAACCCGCGGCGACTGCCGCAGCTTCCATACTAGGGCATGCTCGCGCCCCCCACTACCGATGACGAGAACTTTCATAACCGGAGACTGACAAGGTTAGGAGGACGTGAGGACGATGTCAAACGGGGAAGGCCGATTTGAGATTGCAGGTTCTAGATTGCAGATTTTGGGTCCCATCGAAGGGAGAGTATTCCTACCATAGGGAAATCGTCGCCACATACCAAGTTGTAGATCATCCATGCCCCGATGCAAATCCAGACCAGACCTGTAGCCTTACCTAACTAAACGCTTTTCCGGATCTTTCGATATCCGGAGGTAATCGCGCACGTCTCCCGAGTATCTTAGTGCAACTCGCCGGCTGTTCACAGGGTCGACAATCTGAAATCTCAAATCCGCAATCTGAAATCGCATTAACTATGCTTAACGTATAATGCTGTCTGCATGATCACCGTTTCCAAGGAAGACTATCTCAAGGCCATCCTCGAGGCGGAAAGCGAAGGCGAGACGGTCATCTCGGCCACGCTGGCGCATTGGCTCTCGGTCTCGCCGCCGGCGGTCACCATGGCGCTGCGGCGCCTGAAAAAAGATGGCCTGGTACGGGTGCAGAACGGCGGAGAGGTCCGTCTTACTCCTGCCGGACGCAAGATCGCCCGCAAGCTCACGCTGCGCCATCATCTGATCGAACGCATGCTGACGGAAATGTTCGGCATGGAGTGGTACTAGGTGCACGACGAAGCGGAGCGGCTGGAGCACGCTGTCTCCCCTGATTTCGAGGCCAAACTGCTGGCCAGGCTGGGACGCGGCGGGGCCTGTCCTCACGGCAATCTGAGTGAACTGGAGAGTCCCACCAGCCGGCGCCGGCGGGGCCTGCTGTTGCTGTCACAGGCGGATGCGGGCCAGCGTTACCGGGTCAGCGGGATCTACGAGCGCGACCGCCATCTGCTGGAATTCCTCGAAACCCGCGGTATTCGGCCTGGGGCTGAAGTCGGCCTGGTCGAACGTAATTACGACAAGACACTCTCTGTCCGAACCCCGGCCGGGAACATGATTTTGGGTCGCCCCGCAGCCGACAAAATCTGGGTTTCCCGCCTGCCTGGCCGTTCAATATAATTAACCACAGTTAATATATTTCTGTGTATACTAGTTGACTTGATGCTAGGCCTCCGGCAGAACCAGTCATGAAAAACTCAGACCGGCAACCCGACCTCACCACGCCATCCGGTTCCGGCGTGGCAGGGACCGAGCCTGAACCCTCTGGCCACCGGTCTCTCGAGGGAGTACACAGTTCGGTCGCGGTGCCGCACCATGAGGCGGGGTTTTGGGAGCAGTGGCGGGCTTTTGTGGGCCCAGCGATTCTGGTGAGCGTCGGATACATGGATCCCGGCAACTGGGGAACCGACTTGCAAGGGGGCGCCCAGTACAAGTACGGACTTTTGTGGGTAGTCGGCCTGGCCAGCCTGATGGCCATTTTCATGCAAGTCCTCTCCGCTCGCCTGGGCGTGGTAACCGGAAAGGATCTCGCCCAATGTTGCCGCGACTGGTATCCGAAGTGGAGCCGCTGGCCCAACTGGCTGCTCAGTGAGGTGGCCATCGGCGCCTGCGACCTGGCGGAGGTGCTGGGCAGCGCGGTCGCCCTCAATTTGCTGTTCCACATTCCCCTGCTGTGGGCGGTCATCATTACCGGCCTGGACGTGCTTCTGCTCCTGGCTTTACAAAGCTTCGGCATGCGCACCATCGAAGCCGTTGTCCTGCTGCTGATTGCAACCATCTTTGTGTGCTACTTCATCGAGATTTTCATTCTTCCGGAGACCCAGCCCAGCTTCCTGGAGATGGGACGGGCCCTGATTACCCCGAGCTTTCGTCAATCGGGAATGTTGTACGTCGCCATCGGCATCATCGGCGCCACCGTGATGCCCCACAACCTGTACTTGCACTCCGCCCTGGTGCAAAGCCGCAAGCTGCAAAAAGATGAGCCCTCGATTCGCCGCGCCCTGCACTTCAACACCCTCGACTCTGTGGTGGCGCTGACCGTCGCTTTCTTTGTGAACGCGGCAATTCTGGTGCTGGCAGCGACCGTGTTCTTTGGCAAGGAAAGCGTGACCGTGCCGGGAGGGCAGGTGGTCAGCTTCGGCGCGACGAGTGACTGGATTCGGGTTGCCTTTTTGACCCTGGCGCCGTTACTGGGGACGGCTGCTGCCAGCACGCTGTTTGCGGTCGCGCTGCTGGCCAGCGGCCAAAGCAGCACTATCACCGGTACGCTGGCCGGGCAAGTAGTGATGGAAGGCTTCATGCGTTGGCGGATCAAACCTTGGGTGCGGCGGCTCATTACCCGCACCCTGGCGATCCTGCCTGCGGTCTTCATTATCGGCCTGCGAGGCGACAGCAGCGTCACCGATCTTCTAACTTTGAGCCAGGTTGTACTGGCGCTCCAACTGCCCTTCGCCATGTTCCCGCTGCTGCACTTCACCAGTTCGCGCAAGCGGATGGGGACCTGGAAGAACGGGTGGCTGCTGCTGGGGGCAGGTTGGGCCAGTGCTATCCTGATCACCTCCATGGACATCTACGGCCTGCCCGACTCGCTCAAAGCGGCCTGGCAAGTCATCGTCGGCGGATGATGGGCGATCACAACGGGGCTACCATGTACGAAACCATTCTCGTTACCTTGGATGGCACGCCCAGCGACCGCGCCATCATCGAACACGTCAAACAGCTGGCAAAGCTCGCGCACAGCCGGCTGGTGTTGCTGCACGTAGCCGACGGATGGGCAGCCAGGACGTATGGCCGGGACGCGGTCAGCCCGGAAATTACCGAAGACACCGCCTATCTGGAGACGGTCCGGGCCGAGTTCGAGGCGGTTGGCATCCCCGCCCAGGCAGAACTGGCCTACGGCGAGCCCGCGGATGAGATCATCAAATGGGTGAAGGCGAAAGGTTGCGACCTGGTCGCCATGAGCACTCACGGCCACCGCTTCCTCGCGGATGTATTTCTCGGCACCACGGCCAGCCGCGTACAGCACCACATCAGCGCCCCGGTCCTGCTGTTGCGGGCGAAATAAAGGCGCTTTCCTCGCACCCTCTCGGCGGGGCACCCGCGCCTTTCAGGCCTAACTTCGACAATTATTCCCTTATGTACTTGTGACCGCCACGCCCAGGCGCGATGTTGGAGGTTCATTCGGAAGAGGTTCGTCGGGTCGAACTTTGTCTTGTATCGACGGGCTCTTCGAAAGCCAGACAGCCTTGCGGGCTTAGCGCAGGACTTCGACCATGAAGCCGCCCGGCGAGTTGAAATAGAACGTCCAGGAGCCGTGCAGCCGCGCCGGCTTTGGGACCTCGTAGCCATCCTCCCGCAAACGTTGGTTGATCTCGTTGACCCGCTCCTCGCTCTCCTGGATGAAGCCGACATGGAAGCCCGCCGGGTATTTCACCTCGGCGCCCTTCGCCCCGCGGAACAACGCGAGCACCATGCCGTCGTCGTCGGACAGGAAGCTCATCGCTTCGCGTGGCTCCGTGCCTGCGTAGCTCTTCAGGCCAAAGTATTTTTCCAGGAAGCGGTGGGTTTCCGGAACATTGGAGACGGTGAGATTCAGGTGGTTGAGCTTCATATGCGGGCCTCCGCGCGGTCAATGGCGACCACTCTCAATATGATTCTCAATCCGGCCCACGGGTCGCAGTTCTTTGGGGTGATCACACCCGTCGCGACCGGGTGCTCCATCCATCGCACCGCTTGCGATGTGTATCGATAGACAATGCATCCCTAAATCGCCTGGTTTATTGTGGCAGAATTGATCCACTCCTCAGAGGGAGAAAGCGACCCATGCAATCCGCAGAGATTGCCCTATACGTCTTTGCTAGCGTCTGCGCTCTGGCGCAACAAATTCCTTCGCAGTCGCCGGCGCAGCACCAACGCATCGTGATTGCGGCCAGCGCCGTGCTCGATGGCAAGGGCGGTGTGCTGCACAATACTCGCATCGTGACTGAGGGCTCGAAGATTGTTGCCCTCGATCCGAAGGCGGGGCCGGTGGTCTACGACTTGCGCGGCCTGACCGTGTTGCCGGGTTGGATCGATGCTCACGTCCACATCACCTGGAGCTTCGGCCCTGACGGAAAGAATGCGGGCCCGGCAGGGACCACCCAGGAGGCCGCATACGCCTCCGCCTCGAATGCTTGGCTGACATTGATGGCGGGATTTACCACTGTACAAAGCGTTGGTTCGCCCAACGATGTTCCCTTGCGCGATGCCATCGCGAAGGGCCTGCTGTCCGGCCCGCGCATTCTCACCGCCGTCGAGCCGCTCATGGGGCGGGGCGAGCAGACCGGGACGCCGGATGAAATCCGCGCCTTCGTGCGGAAACAGAAGGCCGCAGGCGCGGACCTGATCAAGATCTACGCATCGGGAGGCATGACCCGGGGCGCGATGACCCTGTCCCAGGCGCAATTGAATGCAGCCTGCGATGAGGCCAGAAAGCTAGGCCTGCGTACGCTGGTGCATGCTTTCAGAGATGCGGTGCGCGCCGCAACTCTGGCCGGATGCACGGAGGTCGAGCACGGACTGGGAGCGTCGGACAACGATCTGAAGTTGATGGCCGAGCGCGGAACATACCTTGATCCGCAAGCCGGATTGCTGCTGGAGACCTATCTCCAGTACAAAGACCGGTATCTCGCCCCGCCTTACTACACGGAAGAGGGTTTTGCGGCGATGAAGGAACTCATCCCGGCGCACCAGGAATTCATCAGGCGAGCGCTGCGCGTTCCGGGACTAAAAATTGTTTATGGCACGGACGCCGTGGCGGGCGTGCACGGCCGCAACGCGGAAGACTTTATTTACCGCGTGCGTGACTGCGGCGTGGACCCCATGGCTGCAATGGTTTCCGCCAACTCACTGGGCGCGCAAGCGCTGGGCATGGCCGATGAGATCGGCGCGATTGCGCCCGGACTGCAGGCGGACATCATCGCGCTCGATGGCGATCCCCTGAAAGACATTACAGCCGTCCAGCGGGTGATATTTGTGATGAAAGGTGGAGTGGTGTACAAGAACGACGCGCGGCCGCAACACTAGATTCCCAGAAAATTCTCTACCAACTTCTTGCCCTCATCAGTCAGCACGCTCTCGGGATGGAACTGCACGCCTTCCACCGGAAACTTCCGATGCCTCAAACCCATAATGGTGCGTGTCCCATCGCGCTCCGTGGTGTAGGCGCTTACTTCCAGATCGGCCGGAAGGCTTTTCTCTTCGACAATCAGGGAGTGGTAACGCGTTGCCGTCATCGGGGACGTCAACCCGCCGAAGATGGTTTTGCCGTCGTGCTGCACCGGGCTGGTCTTGCCATGCATCAGGTGAGGCGCGCGCACAACCTTCCCTCCAAACGCCGCTCCGATGGCCTGATGCCCCAGGCAAACCCCCAGCAACGGCACTTTGCCCGCAAAATGGCGGATCAGGTCGATGGTGATTCCAGCTTCCTGGGGCGTGCACGGACCGGGTGAGAGTACGATCCGTTCCGGATGCATCGCCTCCACCTCTGCGGGTGTCACCTGGTCATTGCGCCGCACCTCGACTTCAGCCCCCAGTTCGCCCAGATACTGGACCAGGTTGTAGGTGAAAGAATCGTAATTGTCGAGTACGAAGACCATAGCTGGGACCGACAGTCTCTAGCTTATACCAGAGCTCTTCCCCTGCGCTTCAGACTTGGTCCTCAACCGTCCACGGAGATTCCAGACCTGGAGCTACTCACCACAAGGCCAACTTCAAAAGCGTCGGACAGAGCCTGCGCTGAGTGCAGACGAAGGGAGTGTCCGACCCACACCTGCTGGGCTCGCGGGAGCAAATATCTGCAACATTCTAAGCGGCAAAAGCGTGCCTAAACTACTTGACACACCGCACTCTAAACGCCATGCTTATGCAGCTTTTACGGAGAGCTCATGGCCGAGGCTGAACCCGAGAAGCGGGCTACGCGCCGTTTTGCATTGCGGTTACCCGTGGCTGTCACCTACTCAGACAACGGATCGCAAGAAAAAAGCGCTCAGACTCGCGATGTAAGTGCGCGTGGTATCTGCTTTTACCTGGATTCGGCCATCGCCCCAGGATCGGTCATTGAATTCACTCTTACCCTTCCGCCTGAAATTACTTTGACTGAAAGCATTCGCGTGCGCTGCAAGGGGAAAGTCGTGCGCGTCGATGACGGCAACGGCAAAGTGGCCGTGGCCGCTGTAATCGACGAGTACGAATTCCTGGCCGAACCGTAAAGCAGCCCGCGGACGTCAGACCTCGGACCCCGGCAACCTTCGCTCTCAGCTACCACCACAGGAAGTAAGTACCTCAGGGGCTGAAGCCCTGACTTGTTTGGTTGTGCTTATTGCAGGGCCGAAGCCCTGCTCCACCCGAGTCAAAGTTCCTCCCGCAAGTGCCCGATTTGACGGGTAAAGTCTGAGGTCCGAAGTCTGAGGTCCGACGTCCGCGGCCCGACCTTTGTTACTTCTCCGGACTCCCTGGCAGTGATATTGTTGCAGCTATAAACAACCCCAGTTTTCGAGAGATGAAGTCTTTGCCCCGCATTGGCTGCCAATTTGTGTGGTTCTTGCTGCTGGCGGCTACGCTGGGCGCCGGCTTTGGCCTGGCGCAGACGCCCGATGATCCCCCGATTCCCAAAGGCCCGCCGGCCATCCTGCGTTCGGTGAAGATGATTTCCGACGCCGAAGGACCTGCGCTCGAGATCGTTTCGAGCGAGGCTCCCCAGCCCGCGATTGAGTTCCTCGACAACCCACCCCGGCTGGTCATCGACCTTCCCCATACCTTGGACCGGTTGCCGAGCAAGCGGATCACGGTAGGCAGCGAGCAGGTGAGCGCAGTGCGCATAAACCAGTTTCAGCAGACGCCGCCAGTAGCTCGCGTCGTCGTTGACCTGGTCCATCCCGTCGGCTATAGCAGCGACAGCCAGGGCCCACGACTGCTGGTGCGTATGCACCCCATGGCTGAGGCTCGGCGGAACGTTGAGACTCCATCCGTTCCCGCTTTCACCAAGGGAGTGCGGCCGGCGTTTGTTCCGGTTGTCCCGGGAGCTACGGGAGCGGTGGTAGAAGCAGGAAGCCGCCTTTCCGGCGATTCCGCGGTGACGGCGGGCCTGGAGACTACGATCCTGCGCCTGGCGCGGGGCGGCGAAGTGCGGGTGTGTCCCAGGACAACTCTCTCGGTGACGCCTTCGCAGAATGGCCACGATCTGATGCTGGGCATCAGTACCGGGGCCCTTGAAGCCCACTACACCCTGAATGCCTCCGCCGATTCAATCGTGACGCCGGACTTCCGCATGCTGCTCGCGGGCCCGGGTGAATTGCACTACGCCATTAGCGCCAATGCCCGGGGCGACACGTGCGTCCGGGCCTTACCGGGAAACACAGCCTCGGTGATCGTTTCTGAACTGATGGGCGATGGTACCTACCAGGTAAAGCCCAACGAGCAGGTTCTCTTTCGTTCCGGAAAGCTTAACCAGATGGAGACGACGGTTCCCGACGATTGCGGTTGTCCGCCGCCGCAAATCCCAGCGCTGCGGGCGGCCGTGCCTGCGCCCACGGTCTCCGAAAAAGACCTGCCGCCGGCCGTGCATCTGGCACAGCCCGGGGAAGAAGCCACGCCGGCGTCTGCATCAACTTCCGGCATGACCCCGCAGAAAGAGTCTCCCTCCCAGGTCACGCTGACCATCGCACCTCCCGGCACGGAGAATCTGCCCGCCCCCTCGCCCAACGTCCCTCACGCGCAGGTGGACGCACCATTTGTCTTCCGGGCCAGCGATCAGCCGCCGGCATCGGCGCCCGACCTCGGGGCCGGAGTTCTGCCTATGTCTCGGGCCACGACGCCCGCTCCCTTGCTCACCATGGCTGACCCGACGCCGGAACCGCCGCGCAAGGGCGTCATCGGAAAGGTAAAGGGCTTCTTCGCATCCATCTTCAAATAGGAACGTCGGGCGTCAGACCTCGGACCTCGTCAAGGATCAATGTGGGCGCGGGCGTCCTCGCCCGTGCTTGCGGCAGAAGCGAAGATGGCCGCATCGAACGCGTCCAAGGCTGAAGTCCGAGGTCCGAAGTCTGAGGCCCGATGCCCGCTTTCCCCGCCGCAGGTATCCTTTTTCCGACTGCCCGCGTCTCACTAGAAAACAATCCCGATCCGCGATGGGGGAGCGACCATGACGGCGAGCACACCCACGTCGGTTTTTCCTGGGCTTCTCAGCGACAACATTGGTCTTTACCGCACTCGGCCGGAAAACTTTCTGGCTTCACTCCTAGTCCATGCCGTGGCATTGGCGCTCGTCCTGTGGCTCGCTACCTGGATTCCGGATCGGCCCAACGACCCTGGCCCCAGGGTAAGCCACGCCATCAACGTCGGGCCGATCTCGTTTCTGCCGCAGGAGCCCGGTGGGCATGGCGGAGGCGGGACGCGCGATCCTCTTCCCGCGTCTCGAGGAGCTTTACCGACGCTGACCCTCGCCGACCAGCTGACTCCACCGGAGGCCGTGCCTTTGAACCCGGATCCGAAACTGCCCGAGCCACCCAGCGTGATGGCCTTGTCAGATCTCAAGCTTCTCCACTTGGCGCAGCTCGGTGACCCTCTCGCCGCGGTTCAAGGACCGCCATCGAACGGTCCTGGAAGTGGCGGCGGCATCGGCAGCAATTGCTGTGGAGGCGTAGGTCCGCGCAGCGGGCCGGGTTTTGGGCCCTACGATGCGGGCAACGTCTTCCGTCCGGGAATAGGCGGTGTGACTCAGCCGCGTCCGATCTACGAGCCGGATCCCGATTATTCCGAGGCTGCGCGCAAGGCGAAGTATCAGGGCGCGGTTGTGCTGTGGCTGGTGGTCGGCGCGGACGGACTGCCGCACAACATCGGGGTGCAGCGCTCGCTGGGAATGGGCCTGGACGAGAAGGCGATCGCAGCCGTAAGTACGTGGCGATTTCAGCCTGCCACCCTCAACGGCCAGCCGGTAGCAGTAGAGGTCAACGTGCAGGTGAGCTTCCGTCTCTACTAGCCTGGGCGTCCGACCTCGGGCGTCAGAGCTCGGACGTCAGACTTCAGACCTCAGGCGTCGGGCGTTGGACCTCAGGCGTCGAACGTCAGTATTTTTTCGATGTAGGCGCGGACGGCCTGCCCGTGCTGGCATGCGCCCGAGCGGGATAGTCATTTCCTCGAAGGATGCTGAGGTCTGACGTCCGAGGTCTGACGTCCGCTTTACCGGCGGATGGCCTTGGCCAGCGGAGCTACCCTTTCCCGGACTTCGTCGGCGATTTCCGCGCCGCGTTCCATGGCTTCTTCGGCGAACTCCTTGGCGTCGTCCGTCCACTCGTCCACGGTTTCGCGGGCGCTGTCAAACTTACGCCGCAGATCTTTTCTCATCTGCTTGCCGGCTTTTGGGGCCAGCAACATGCCGAGCAGGGCACCGGCGCCTAGCCCGATCAGCAGGAAGGTCACCGCGGTACCCGCGGCACTGCCGGCTCCTGAAGCTTCATACTTTCCAATGCGCATAGAAAAATCCTTTCCAGTTTCAATTTATCGGTATGTTTGATTCTAGCTGCCCGTGCCGCGTTCCCGGCTATCTTTCTTCTTCTTTCTACATGACTCCTGGGGTCCGGTTCCCAAATCAGTTCAAGCCCGTGTAAAATAAAGACTTGGATCCTCGTATCCTGCGGAAAATGTGGCCGCCGCCTTCCGCCGATGCAATCGCAATAGTTTAAGGAGACTTACCCAGCAATGGCTATCCCCGCCACCCAGCTTCGCCCCGGCATGATCATCAAGCACAACAACGATCTGCATTCCGTATTCAGCGTCGAGCATCGCACTCCCGGCAACCTGCGCGCCTTCATCCAGGCCAAACTGCGCAACCTGCGGACCGGCGCCATGTTCGAGCACCGCTTTCGCTCGCCCGATCCCATCGAAAAGATCGTGGTGGATGAGGTCGAGATGGAGTTTCTGTACGCTGACGGCGACAGCTACTACTTCATGGACACCACCAACTTCGAACAAACTCACCTGACCCGTGAGATTCTGGGCGATGCCGTCAACTACCTCATCTCCAATCTCCAGATCAAAGTGGAATTCTTCGACGGCAAGGCGGTAGGAATCGAGTTGCCGCAGACGGTCGAGCTGACCGTGGTTGAAACCGAGCCGGGGCTGAAAAGCGCCACTGCCTCCAGCGTAACCAAACCGGCCAAGACCGAAACCGGGCTGGTGGTGCACGTTCCGCCGTTTATCAACGAAGGGGAGAAGATCCGCGTGGATACGGCGGAAGGTGCGTACCTGTCACGAGCGTAATGTCATCCTGAGCGGAGTGGAAAGTTCGCTTCGCGAACTTTCTGCGGAGTCGAAGGACCGCTATAGTGAGAATGCTGCCGGCGCAAGCGGGTTTTTTGAAGCTGGCACTATCCGACCAACGCTGGTTTGCACGGCAGGGATCTTTCGACTCTGCAA
>JBARIF010000170.1:0-1930 GCA_049799615.1 Terriglobales bacterium | reverse complement strand
GCGTTCCATGCAGATATTTCGGCCAGCGGTGAGGCGCTTGCGAGATGGTTTCGAACGCCCCAGTGACCTCTATGAGAAAGGCCACACTGGCATCCGCGCTGCGTTCGCGATACCAGTCATCGGCCGCTTCGACTTCGCGCCAGGCCCGCTCATCGATCCGATACGGCTTACCTCTGGGCATTGCGCAAGCGAGTCGCAGCGCGGCGGCGCACTTCTTCGGCAGGAATTAGACGGGCTTTGCCCGATCGAATCTCATCCACGCGGCGCTTGATTTCGGCGGCCCAGGCTTCTTCCACGCCCTCCTCGGCGGGTCCTTCGTCGAGACTCTCTATCAGCCGATCTATCAAAACGCCCCGCTCTCGCGTCGAAAGCGCTAGCGCCTTTTCCAGAACTTGCGAAGCTTGCGGAGTGATTTCTGGCATGTCCACCTCAGTCGGTCCATTCTAACCCAGTCGCTTGGCTGATTAGATAACCGTGTCGGCTCCATCCGACCGAGTGAACTTGGTGGCGGGTGGCCACCAAGTAAGCTCGGGGTGCGCCAGCTTTCGCGCTTTTCGAAACCTGGGAGGTGGGTATCCCCTTGACTCAGGTAGGCCCAATATCTAGTATGCCGGGGTGGTGGCAGAAGAGTATCCGCGGAATGTAATGGAGTTGGAGACGAAATTTGCTACGGAAGAAGCGTGTCGGGCGTACCTGGCACGCCTCCGCTGGCCAGCAGGTTTCCGCTGTCCGCGCTGCGGATCGGACAAGGCGTGGTCCGTGCGAGAACGGTGGGAGTGTGCTGGGTGCGGGCGCCAGACTTCGGTCACTGCGGGAACCATCTTTCAGGACACCCGGATTCCGTTGCCCGTGTGGTTTCGTGCCATGTGGTGGGTGACGGCGCAAAAGAACGGGGCCAGCGCTTTGGGACTGCAACGAGTGCTGGGGCTGAAGAAGTATGAGACAGCTTGGACGCTGCTGCATAAGTTGCGCCGCGCCATGGTGAGACCAGGACGAGATTTGCTCACCGGCAGAGTCGAGGTGGATGAATGCTATATCGGCGGGTTGGAGGAGGGCTTGCCGGGCCGGCTCAACTTGCAGAAAGCACTCATTGTCGTTGCCGCGCAAGAAGATGGGCCGGGGATCGGGCGGATTCGCATGCGCCACATTGTGGACGCCTCGGCCGCAAGCCTGGTGCCTTTTGTGCAGGACTCCGTCGAGCCCGGTAGCGTCATCCATACCGACGGCTGGCTGGGATACCTACCCTTGGAGAGCAAGGGTTACGAGCACGAGGTCACGTTGCTCAAAAGGAAAAAGAAGACTCCATCGGAGCTGATGCCACGGGTTCACCGTGTGATCTCCTTGCTCAAACGGTGGCTGATTGGAACCCACCAGGGAGCGGTCAGCCATAAGCACCTCGACTACTATCTGGATGAGTTCACGTTCCGCTTCAATCGTCGGCGATCCAAGAGTCGGGGCAAGCTCTTCTTTCGCCTCGCGCAGCAAACTGTGACCGTCGATCCTGTGACCTACTACCGGATCGTTCACCCGACCTCAGGGAAGATCAGGGTCAAACCACAATCTGTAGGGGCTACCTGAGTGAAGGGGATACCCATCTACGACAATTGTTCGTACGAACCTTCGCGACGAAATACTCAAACTGAAACAAGAACCAGGCACAAATATTTTAGTCGGTGGCGTAGATATTCCTTCTCAGCTTATGGAGCTTGGCCTGGTGGATGAATATCGTTTTGTCGTTGGGCCAACCCTTGCAGGAGAAGGGAGACGGTTGTTGGAAGGCGTAAGTCTGCCGGAGAAATTACAGTTAAAACTTGTTGAGTCGAAGTTTTTTAAATCGGGATGCGTTGCGCTTCATTACTTGAAGCAGTGACAGAAAAATCTGCGATAGCTGCTCTGCCGGCCCCATCAAGAGGGGGAAATAAGGATGGGC
>JBARIF010000169.1:0-9682 GCA_049799615.1 Terriglobales bacterium | reverse complement strand
TGCCCGGTACTCGCCAGCGCCCTTCCACCTTCCTGATCTACCAGTACGACGTCGCTGGAGTTTCCTATGAAGCCTCGCAGGACGTGACCTATCTGCGCCAGTTCATCAATCTTCACTCCTGCCGCCTCGGCCTTCCCACCTCCGTTCGCTTCGACCCGCACAATCCCGGAAACTCCCTCGTCGTCTCCGAGCGCTGGATGGGCCTGAGGCAGTAGTCGTCATCCACGCAGGGGCAGACGCCCTCGTCCGCCCGGCCGAGCCAAGCTCGGCCTTTTCCAGTTCGCCAGTCGGGCGATGGTCTTCGGTGTCGTTCTTATTGGTCTTCGGTGACGTTCTCAGGGCAGCGGGGTATTGCTAACGTGCAGGTCAGCCGGAACCAGAAAGGCCGGCCTCACTCACTTTATGGCAAATACCACAAAGTCCACCTCAAAACTGAAGATTCTGTACGCGGAAGGCGATCAAGAAGTCCTTTCAACGCAGTCGGTTACGATTGGAAAAGCGGGTCATCAAGTGGCCCAGGCTGAGGGCCGCCAGCAGGTGCTGGATGCACTGAAAAGGGAGGCATTCGATCTAGTCATCCTCGGCCCCACCCTGAACAAGAACGACCGCCACCACCTGGCCTATATGGTTAAAAAGACCAAGTCAGGGGCGCGCGTGCTGGTCATGCACACCGACGGCGAAGGTCATCCTGCAGTTGACGCCACCCTAGAGACCGGCCGAAGCATCAACGCCCTGCTCGAGAAGATAGCGGCGATGTATCCGCAGGCAGCGGGTGCAGCCTCCGGCAGATAAGCTTCTAGAGTGGTTTGTGTTGCGTGGCCGCGGGCGCCTCGCCCGCGCTCCTGGAAGTATCGACGTATGTGATCAAGGCGGCCAGCAAGCCGCCTTTTTCATTTTGAGACTCCACACGCACATACCTCGGCACGAATCTCATCAGTAACAGGTGGGAAGGAAAACAAACCAATCGATGACTCGCAACCCGTATCTGACTCCCGTCGGGCGAAAAGTGGAAAGTTATCCCCTGGCACTCTCCATGACTCCTGAACGACTGCGATGTGGCGAAGTCAGGTTCCGCCCCGGGCATCACAACCGACAAGAACCAACCTCGTTACCGTGGGATAGATGAGCAGGTAGAAGCTGAATATTCCAATCTCCGGCTCTAATATCTTCCACTTGGACCGCAAAAGTGGAGTGGCGGCGGTTAGAATACCAATTCCAAATTATTCTCATTATGAACGCCTCCCTACAAACTAACAAAGAGCCAGAAAAGAAGATCTACGTCTGCCTCAGCGGCTTGCCTCTCTCATTCCGCCTGGAGTGGCCGTTTCGCAAGTCCACATCGGGAGCGGATTTCTACGTCCTGCACGCCGACATCGCGCTCGAAAACTCGGAAGGGCTGCATGCGCCGGTGTCGGTGAATCTGTCGGCAACCGTTTACGAAGTGATGCCGTCATTGGAACCGAAAGACATTGAAGCGCCGGTGATCAACGCCTTGCGCAAGGAAGTAGATCGCCGGCAAATTGAATTTCTGAAGTCGGGCAAGCGGGTGCCGGTGCAATTCTCCAGCCGCTATTACGATTTCAAGCGCAGCAAGTGGGTGTTTGGCAAGGCCACGGATGAGAACATAGCCCTGCTGGTGGCGCGCAAAGTCTACTGGCAGACCAAAGTCGCCGGCGGACCGGTCCGGATTGGCGACCCCACCGAGGCGCTGTTCCTGGATACTTCTCCTGCGCAAATTCTCGAGGTGGCGCAGAAACTGCGAGGCCAGGAGTTGATAACCCTGCAGGGCGAATGGGCCTCAGCCAACGCGTCTCTGATGGCACAAGCGGAAAAGTTTGAGGCAGACATGCGCAGCGCCCTCGCCGAACTGGAGCAGAAGCACGCCTTCGAGAGAGGCTGAGAAAGAATTTTAAGATCGCAGAATTTTAGATTTCGGAATTAAAAGCTCTGGCGCAGACCTTGCCGCAAGACCCAATCTAAAATCCGCAATCTGAAATTCTGGGCTAGTGCTGCTTGCTGATGATCCCGTTCAGGGCCACGCCTGAATCGGCCTGCACAACGTAGGCGTCGTTTCCCGAGACCAGGTAAAAGATCAGGTTGTTGGAGAGACTGCCGATGGAGGCCCCGGTTCGGCCATTCCCCGAAACCGCGTAGTGTCCCGACAGAATCACCGGCACGTTGATGACGCCATTCGCGTTGGTGAATTCATTCAGGATCAGGCCCCCGGAGCCATCCCACTGCAACGTGCCTACCCGGTCCTTCGCGCCTCCCGCGTCGAATCCATTCATGACAAAGCCAAACTGTCCGGTCATCGTGGAGTTCGAGAATGTGGAGGCCTGTTGCAGGTCGAGGCTCCCGTCCTGCACCGTGTTGGGGTCATTGACCAGGAAAAGTCCGCGCGTAGGACTGACCATCCACACCACCAGGTTCTGGTTGGCGGCAGTGCTGAGGCTGATCAGGGCGCGCCCATTGACCGCCTGGGTATAGGTCCCGGTGAAACTGACACTGCCGGCGACGTTGCCGTCCTGCACCGAATCGCGCACGCCCATGGTGATGTTGCCGCCGCTGGCATTGAAGCGGCCAGCCATATTTACGCCGCCCAGAAAACTAGTGTCGCCCTTGCTGCCGAAGGCGTAGCTGCCGGAAAGGGCGGGCGTGCCGCTCTGGAGCTCGGCCCGTCCCAACCCATTGACCCCGACGGTCTCGGCCATGAAGCGCACGTTGTTGGCATCGACGATGTAATAAACAAAGCTGGAGGTGGCAGGGGAATTGTCGGTGAAGGTCCCGGTGCCGCGCCCGGTGCTGGAATCAGGGCCGTTGAATGAGCCGGTAAAGGTCAGCGAGCTGAAGGTTCCGCCGCGGTTTACATCCTCGTTGCCATTGCTGACCACGCCGCTCGCTACCGTGAACGCGCCTACGCTGGCCACCGATTGTGCCGCATTCAGATCATGCTCGCGGAAAACAAAGGTTCCGCTGGGAGCGGAAGCGATGGCGGTCAAGTCCTGCTTTTCCGCCACTCCACCTCCGTTCAGGGCCTGATCACCCTCCACCAGATACGCTTTCGAAGAACTGACCAGGGTCACGGCCAGATGGATCGTTCCCAGGGCGTTGTCGAACCTCACACTGCCAGTGCCGTCGTTGCTGATGGCGTAGATGCCGGTGCTGCTAGTGGTCAGGAAGGTGTTGCCTTCGGAGAAATCGTCGGTCGCGCTGGTGATATTTCCGTTGCCGTCGGCGGTAAACACGCCGGCTTCGCGATAGGCCACCCCGTTGAGGTTCGTCGTGAAATCAAAGCCCTCGATCTGATAGACATACTGCCCATTGAGACTGGCCTTGGAGAAATTTCCTTTGGGAATAAAAGCCGGCACGCTATTGCTGTTGTTTCCACAAGCGGCACAAAACAGAAGCGAAGCCAGGCCCAGGTATAGATGTAAAGTCTTCATAACAAATGTGCAGAGTAAGCCGCACTACTCCTTCACGACGGTTATCAAGTCCGACCCTTCCAATCTCTAACACAGCTACCTGCCAAAAGTTGTCACTATCAGGTAACGGCTATCCTTCCGCAACCTCGGCACGCTCTGCCATCAGCGAGGCGGCTTTTCTTTCTCTATTCCTGCGCACCAGCCAGGCCACGACCCGATACCCCAACAGCAGAGACAGGACGAAGGCATACTGCTCCGGCTTGCTGACGTCGGCCTTCACCAGCCACCAATAGTGAATCACGCCCGCGATGGCGCTGACGTAGATCAGCCGGTGCAGGGCCTGCCAACGCTTGCCGCCCAGACGGCGGATCCAGTCCCGAGTGGAAGTGAGCGCCAGCGGAATCAGCAGGACGAATCCAGTAAAACCGACCGTGATAAAGCGGCGCTTGCTCACATCGGCCCACATCGCGTGCAGATCAAAAAATTTGTCCAGCCAGATGTAGGTGATGAAGTGCAGCACCGCATAGAAGAACGCGAACAGCCCAAACATGCGGCGATAGCGAATCAGCCACAACTGGCCGGTCAGCTTGCGCAGGGGGGTGATGGAGAGCGTCACCAGCAAGAAGATCAGGATCCAGTCGCCGGTCGAATGGGTAATGACTTCGATGGGATTGGCCCCCAGCAAGCCCATGTAGGCTTTCCACCCCAACCGTGCCAGCGGCCCGAGACAGGCCAGAAATACGAAGGGCTTGAACCATCGCACCATAGGCTATTCGTTCAATGTGGGCGCGAGCGCCCCGCTCGTGCAAAGGACTGTACGAGCGGGGACGCTTGCGCCCACATCACATCTAGAAGTTCTTCTTCAAATCCATGCCCGAGTACAGCGACGCCACCTGGTCGTAACCGTTGAACATCAAGGTCGGCCGCTTGCGAAATTCTCCCAGGCGCCGTTCCGTGGCCTGACTCCAGCGCGGATGGTCCACGTTGGGGTTCACGTTGGAGTAAAACCCGTATTCGCTAGGCGCGGAAATATGCCAGGTGTTGTCGGGTTGGCTGCCCACAAAACGGATGCGCACGATGCCCTTGATGCTCTTGAAGCCGTACTTCCAGGGAATCACCATGCGCAGCGGCGCGCCATCCTGGTTGGGCAGCACTTCGCCGTACATGCCAAAGCACAGCAGCGCCAGCGGGTGCATGGCCTCGTCCATCCTCAGGCCCTCGAGGTAAGGCCATTGCAGCACGTTGCTGCGCTGGCCCGGCATCTGCCGCAGATCGAAGAGCGTGGTGAACTCGACAAACTTCGCCTTGGGCAAGGGGTCGGCGCGCTTGATCAATTCGCTGAGCGAAAATCCTACCCAGGGCACAACGATCGACCAGCCCTCCACGCAGCGATGGCGATAGATGCGCTCCTCTGGGGCGGCCATCTTGATGATCGCGTCCACGTCGAGCACCTGCTTCTTCTTGACATCGCCGTCGATGGTGACCGTCCACGGGCGCGTCTTTAGATTCTTGGCCAGACCGGCAGGCTCGTACTTATCGGTGGAGAATTCGTAATAGTTGTTGTAGTTGGTAACGTCCTTGTAGGGCGTGATGGCTTCGCTGGTCGAGAACGGGCTCTTCTGAACGCCGTCAATCTTGGTATTAGCGTGCGCCACTGATGACGGCGATGCCATCTCGTGCAATCCCACTCCCGCCGCCACCGCAGCCGCGCCCGCCAGAGCGGTTCCCGCCAGAAACTTCCGCCGGTTCAGGTAGAGGCTTTTCGGCGTAATTTCAGAAGACGGAATGTCAGCTGCTTTCTTGATCAACATGAAGGGAAGCTCCCTGAAAGGTTACGCACCAACCACGGCGCTGGATTGCTGTCTTCTATTCTCTGTTAAATAGGACGCATTTGGCGGGGAAAAGTTGCATCGCGGGACCCTGATGCAACAAACCAAAGGCCATTGATTCGAGGGTACTTATTCCAGGGTCCGCCTTGTGGCGGAGTTAGACCACCCCCGTCGAGCTGCGCTCGACGCGGCGGACGGGGGCGTCCGCCCCTACGTGGCCTGCGCTTTCTTGAAGTGTTCCCAGCCCAGTGGCTGGAGTTCCTGCATCGCACCCTTCTTGTTCAGCAGGAAAATCTTCTCGCCTGGCGTGACCACGCCAATCTTCCGCACAGCAACTCCCGCTATTCGCGCCGGAACCTTTTTTTTCGCAGGCGCCGTGAACAGCAACTCGTAGTCTTCTCCGCCATGGAGCGCAAAGCGGAGATCAACGCTCCGCGCCGTTTTCCCCACCCTGGCAAGCGGAACGGCCTCCGTTTCAATCTCCGCTCCCACACCGCTTTCCTCGCAGACATGTCTGAGATCGGTGGACAGTCCATCACTGAGATCGATCATGGCGGAAGCCAATCTCTTTTCGCGGAGAAAACGGCCGACCGCGACTCGAGGCGTGGGATAGAAGTGCCTGCCATAGTCCAGCGGCCGGAGTTTCTTCCCTCTGGAAAGCAAATCCAGCGCCGCCGCCGAAGCGCCAAGCTCACCAGTGACGTAGATCGAATCACCAGGACGCGCCCCCGAACGCAGCACCGCCTTACCCTTTGGCACCGAGCCCAGAACGACGATGTCGGCCAGAATCCCGCTGGGAGACTCGGCGGTGTCTCCCCCGGCCAAGCCCACTTTGAACTCCTCAGCCAGTTTCAGCAGACCGTTAAGGAAGCCGTCCACCCAGCTCTGCGGCAAGTTCCTCGGCAGGGCAAGCGAGAGAAACACTGCCTGCGGCTCCCCTCCCATGGCGGCAATGTCGCTGAGCCCGCGCGTCAGGCAGCGCTGCCCCACGCTCCCGGACGGGTGCCAGGCCCGCCTGAAGTGGACATTCTCCAGGCTGAAATCAGTGGTGACCAAGGCTTGATGACCGCGCGGAACAGGGACCACACTGCAGTCGTCCCCGATGCCTATGCCCCGAAAGCTGGTGCGTAGCCTTGCGGCTTGGCCGCGAATCCGGCGGATCAGCTCTTTCTCAGGCAGGGGCACAGCGCAATCATATTTCATTGCCAGGAATGTGTGGGTCGGACACTCCTGTCCGACGCTTTTGACTTGAACTTGGTGTCATAAGACTCACTCATGCTACGTCCGGGATCACTACTGTCAAAGTCAGAGGCGTCGGACAGGAGTGTCCGCCCCCCCACAACCGCCCAGGCCACCCTGGCACAACGGTCACGTTACCCTCCCTCCCAAAGTCACCACCGAGTAACAGGTCCCACCGACCAGTCCTCTGTACCCGTCGTTGGTAAGGCCGCCAACGTTGACAGGGGGGAACCTACTTTGTTACCGTTGCGAAGCTGTCCAAACACTTGTGGCCGAACTAAGTGCTGCATTCAGTAGGGATTGCAGACATGAGTTTTCGGCCATCCCGGTTCCGGTAGGGTTCGGGCGCGTAAAACAGCTGTGACTGCAGAACGGAAGCTGGCCCGGATTCAGGATGGCAATGGGGCTCTCGCAGTTTGGAGCCGCCCCCATTGGGCCCATCCTGATCAACTGACGGAAGGAACAAATTGCAAAAACGCTTCTACATTCTTTTTGTGGCACGCGGTGACGATGGTCAGCTGCGCAAGATCCCCATCCCCGTTCACTACCTGTACGTGTTTCTGGTAGGTGCGTCGATCGTAGGTCTGAGCCTGACTGGCATCGCCAGTTCGTACCTGCGCATGCTGCTGAAGGTGTCGCATTACAACGAACTCCGCACCGAGCGGGAAGATCTCCGTAACCGTTACTCCCGGCTGGAGCAGGTGGCCAAAGAGCGCGATATTCAGGTAGCCTCGCTGGGTTCGCTGGCGGGCGAAGTTTCCTCACTGTATGGTCTGAAGCCCGATCCCAACCTGGTAACCGCCTCTTCGGAAAACGTGGCCAACGTTCAATTTGTCTCTTCCCTGGACCAGCTTTATGCGCTCCGGGCTTCCGCGCTGACCGGCGCTACCATGACCGGCCTTTCCCTGGGACTCACGCGCAATGTGACCACCGCGGACTGGCTGAGGGCGAATTCAGCGCCCAATCTATGGCCGGTTGAAGGCCCCGTGACCGGCTCCTTTGGCGAGCGTATTGATCCGTTCAACGGAGAAGGTGCATTCCATAGCGGCATCGATATCGGATCGAGTGACGGACAGCCAGTCGTGGCGCCGGCCGACGGAGTTGTCACTTTTGCCGACTTCCTGGGCGGCTATGGCCGCGCCATCATGATCGATCACGGCCACGGCATCACCACCCGCTACGGTCACCTGGCCAACTTTGCCGTCATGCCCGGGCAGCGGGTGCATCGCGGCGACACCATCGGATTCGTCGGGGAGAGCGGCCGCAGCACTGGTCCCCACCTCCACTACGAAGTCCGTATCAATGACACTCCGGTAAATCCCCACAAATATCTGCGGCTCACGGTCGCGAATGTGGGCGGATTCTCGGCCGGAAGCTAGGTTCCCCGGACAAGTAAGAGTGTTTCTGGTTTCCAGTTTCTGGATCCGGTCGGTGCGGCTGCTTTCACTGCAGCCGGAAGCGCTCGTTCATCAGGCGCTGCAGTCGAGGCCGGTAGAGGATGTCGTAGGCCAGTTCCTTGTCGGGGAACATGGCCAGCGCCGCGCGCCTGGCGCCGGCTACCAGTTCTGAGGCTTCTTCCACGGTCAGGTTGCCGTCCTGGCTGATGACGGACATAACCATGCTCATCATGAGCTGCAGTCGCCGGATGTTTCTGGCTTCCTGTTCCTTCTCGGTCAGGTGCGCGGACAACTCAGCCCGCTCCCGTGTACTCATTACTCCCCCAGACTTGTTCAGAACCTGCAACTACGCCCAGTAGCGCTTCCAGTATGTTCGATGCACCGCCGCAAACGGGCGACGCGCTCAGCCCTTCAACTATTCTGTGGGCATTGGGAAGCGAACGCAACATCTCCGGAGTGTAGGACTTCGGTTACCCCGGCCAACCGGGTTACAATCACTCTGTTGCAGGAAAGACAGAGGACCGAAGCGGGCTAGATCTATATGTGATTCGTGCCGCCGCCTGCCGCCCTGATCGGAGGAGCTATGAACCAACGTCCCGCTGTGCGCCCCAATCCTAATGAAAAGCTGGTGCGGGTTTTCGATACGGAACAGGAATCCGAGGCCATGGTCGTGCACGGCCTGCTCGAGTCCACCGGGATCGATTCCGACATCACGTCCATCGACGCCCAGCAGGACATCCTCCCGGGAGTCGGCGGCACGATTATTCTGGTACGCGAAGAGGATGCGGATCGGGCAAGACGCGTGATCGAAGAATACCGCCAGGCCCCGGGCAGCGATGAAACCGCGGAAATCGATATCAGTGGACTTCCGCCCGAGGAAGACCAGGGATAACGGTGGTGCCGTCCAAATAGAACGTGACCGCGCCATCGAGATCGGTGCGGTAGGTCATTACGTGGGCTTCACCCAGCCGGCTCAGAACTTCTCCACGAGGATGACCATAAGTATTCCGCGCGCCCACGGAGATCACTGCGAATCGCGGATGCACCCGGTCGAGCAGCAGGGGGATTGTCGAAGTTGCGCTGCCATGGTGCGCCACCTTGAGCAGATCGGCTTGCGGTTGCTCCTCCGCGATTTGCTGTTCTGAGCGTTTCTCCGCGTCTCCTTCCAGCAGAGCGGATGTTCTTTCGTAAACCAGTTTCATCACCAGGGATTCATCGTTGCGCCGCGCTGCCGGGTCCTGCGCGCCGGGAGCGAGGATTCGCACTTCCATCCCGCCAAAATCGAACTCATCGCCCGCCCGGCGGCGGACCACGCGCACACCCAGCTCCTGAGCCTGGTGCAGCAGCGCTTTCATCTCGGGGTTCGAGGGGTCGCTCAGCCACAACTCCTGCGGCCGGAAATTGGCCAGAATGGCTGCAGCCCCGCCCATGTGGTCGGCGTGGGCATGCGTGACGGCCACCGCGTCCAGACGGCTGATGGCGCGCGACCACAAGTAGGGCGACATTACGTCTTCGCCGATATCCAAATCCGAATGCACCCAGCGCGGCAGGCCTCCCGCATCCACCAGCAGAGTGCGGCCGCCGGGGGACACCAGCAGGATCGAGTCTCCCTGGCCTACGTCAATCGCTGTCATCTCCAGCACCGCGGGGCGAAGCTGGGGCCGCGGCGGGACAGCGGAAATCCATAGGGCGCTGGCGACCAATGCGGCCAATCCACCCGCGGCCATCCAGGAACGGCGCCGCACTAACGCCATGGCCAGTGCGATCGCCAGGGCGCTGAACAAGATCACGGCAG
>JBARIF010000168.1:0-18301 GCA_049799615.1 Terriglobales bacterium | reverse complement strand
GTGACCTACCCCGCCGATCCCGATCAGCCGGTATGGGATTACACCCAAGGTACCGAACCTCGTGATCCCAGCATGAAGGAAATTGGCGATTACTACGGCCGACTTTTCTCCTGGTACACGCAGGGAGGATTTACCGACGAACTCGGCAAGCGCCATGAGTCGGGATATCACTACTGCATTCCTTACTGGGAAGTTCTGAACGAAATCGAGTTCGAGCACAAGATGACGCCGGAGACCTACACGAAGATATATGACGCGGTGGTTGAATCGATCCGGAAGGTTGCACCGCAAACCAAGTTCGTAGGCCTGGCGCTGGCGCAACCCTCCACGCACCCGGAACAGTTCGAATACTTTCTCAATCCCAAGAATCACAAGCCCGGCATTCCACTGGATTTCATCTCCTACCATTTCTATGCCGTGCCCACCGCCGATCAGGACCCGGCGGTGCAGCCCTACACCTTCTTCGCATACGCGGACGGCTTTCTCAACACAGTGCGTTATGTAGAAAGCATCCGAAAGAGGCTTTCCCCGGAGACCAAGACCACGGTCGATGAGATCGGAGCCATCTCCGCCGACGACGTCATGCAGGATCAGCCCGGCCATGTGACCAAGCCAATTCCGAATTCCTACTGGAACCTGACCTGCGCCATGTACGCGTACATTTTTGGCGAGCTGACCCGCATGGGCGTGGACGTCGTGGGCGAGTCGCAACTGGTCGGCTATCCCACGCAATTTCCCTCAGTTTCGATGGTCGACTGGAACACGGGCAAGCCCAACTCGCGTACCCAGGTACTGAAGCTCCTGCACGAGAACTTTGGGCCGGGCGACAAGCTGATAGAAACTGAGCCGTTCAACCGAACGGTGGATTCTTATCTTTATTCTTTGGCCGTGGTGAAGCCGGACGGCAAGCGGCGTATCCTGCTGGTCAACAAGCGTGACCGTCCGTTTGAGATTACGATTCCCGGAGCCACTGGTGCTCAGGAAGACTATATTGACCAGACGACAAACTTCGATCCTGCCGTTTCGGTGAAGTTGACCGGCGAGAAGATCACGCTGAACGGACTGGGCGTGGCGGTGGTGACGCTTCCCTGATTGACCGTAGCGCCGGCGTCTCGCCGGCCGGATCGATGGCATCTTGCCCTCGGGACCGGGAGCGCCCCCGGGACAGCCGCCGGAGAGCGGGTCGCTATGATGAAAAAAGTCTTCTACATGGAGTAGCGGGTAAATAAGGTAGCGGACTCCTTTTCATGGCGACTTCTCGACGTGTCTTTCTTACCGGATTGTTCGGTGCGACGGCGACCGCGTGCCTGGGTCAGGGGGTCACGCCCCATCGGGCCGCCTCGCAGCCTCGGGGCAAACCCTCGGGCCTTCCCTTCAATTCCACGTTCAGCGACGTCGCGGCGAAGGCCGGTCTGCAAGCGATCACAGTGTACGGAGAGAGTGATCGCAAGGAATATATCGTTGAAACGCTCGGCTGCGGCTGCGCCTTTTTCGACTTCGACAATGACGGCTGGCTGGACATTTTTCTGCTCTCCGGCACTCGCCTGGCCAATGCCCCCGCCGGGGCCAGCAACCGGCTGTTCAAGAACAACCGCGACGGCACTTTTACCGACGTAACGGAGCGCGCTGGACTGCTGAAAACAGGCTGGGCCTGCGGCATTTGCGTGGGCGACTATAACAATGATGGATTCGAAGATCTCTTCGTCACCTACTGGGGACAGAACGTCCTCTATCGCAATAACGGCGATGGGACCTTCACCGACGTAACCCGCGTGGCCGGACTGGCTGACTCCTCCAATCGTTGGGGTACCGGATGTACCTTCCTCGACTACGACCGCGATGGATACCTTGACTTGTTTGTCTCCAACTATCTTGACTTTGATTTACAAAAAGCTCCCAAGCCCGGCCAGACCGCGAACTGCCGCTGGCTGGACACGCCCGTAACCTGCGGCCCGCGCGGCTATCCTTACGGCCGGCATACTCTCTACCGTAATAAAGGAGATGGGACATTTGCCGACGTGAGCGCGGCGTCTGGAATTGCCTCATCTCGAAACAGCTACGGACTCACTGCCATCGCCGGCGACTTCGACGATGACGGCTGGCCGGACATTTACGTGGCCTGCGATTCCACTCCGAGTTTGCTATTGATGAACAATCATGACGGCACGTTCCGCGAAGAAGGCGCCATCCGCGGCGTCGCGTACGGCGAAGATGGTCAGGAGCAAGCCGGGATGGGAGCGGCTGTGGGCGACTACGATCTCGACGGCCGCCTCGACATCTTCAAGACTAATTTCGAAGGCGACACCCCGGACCTTTACCGCAACATGGGCAAGGCCAATTTCGAGGAAGCCAGCCGGCGCGCCGGCCTGGCGGTGGAGAATCGCTTCGTATGCTGGGGCGCGGGCATGGTGGATCTCGACAACAATGGACTGCCTGACTTGTTCATGGTGGCAGGACACACCTTTCCCGAAATTGAGAAACGACATCCCGAGTTCCCCGCGAAAGACCCTAGGATGCTGTTCCGGAATCTGGGCAAGGGACGATTCGAAGAGCTTACCGACCAGGCGGGAGGCGCAATCCTGGAGTCGCATAACAGCCGCGGCTGCGCCTTCGGAGATTTCGATAACGACGGCGATCTCGACATTCTCGTGATCAATTTGAACGAGCCTCCGTCGCTGCTGCGCAACGATGTCACCGGTAATAATTCGTGGCTTAAGGTCAAGCTGATCGGTACGAAGTCCAACCGCAGTGCGATCGGCGCGAGAGTGGTGGTAACCACGGAAGAATCGGTTCAGACCCAGGAAGTGCAGAGTCAGTCGAGCTTCCTGTCCTGCAATGATTTTCGTCTGCACTTCGGCTTGGGCCAGGCCAAGAGCGCCGAAGTAAAGATCCGCTGGCCGAATGGCGACTGGCAAACCCTGACAAATGTTGCCGCGAAGCAGCTGATCACAGTGAAGGAAGGCACAGGGATTACGCCGGCGAAACACAGCTGAACCCCGGCTGCCACCACAACCCACGTAGGCCCGGACGCCCTCGTCCGGGCGGGCGAGCAACGCTCGCCAAGTTTTGAGTTCGTGCCAGCACAGCCGGGCGTTGGCCGGCCGGGCGGGTGAGGGCACCCGCCCCTACGTGAGCTATTTGGGTGCAGCCGGATCGAGTTGCTGGCGCGTGACTTCGTCGGGCGAGAAGATTTGTTTTCCGGCCTCTTCCTGACTCGATTTCTGGCTGCGCAAACGTTGAAACTCGGCAAAAGCCTTCTTCTGCTCCGCCTCGTGGCCCAGCATTCCCAGCACTTGCGAAAGCCGGTACCAGGCAACCTCGTTTCCGGCGTTCAGTGCGACCGCCTTTTGCAGGTGGGGCAGCGCCAGATCCGGCTTCTGCAGCGACATGAGAACTGCGGCCAGTCCCAACTGAGCCTCTTCGAAGTCAGGATGGTGTTCCACAGCCTGCTCGAAGAACTTCTGCGCTTGGCCGAACTCGCCTGCGTTGCGATGAATTTCTCCCAGCTCATAGGCGGCGTTGGCATTGCCAGGATCGATTTCCAGTTCCTGCGCGAACTCCTTGGCCGCAGCGGCTAAATCATTCGGCGTATTGCCCTGCCGCGAACGCGCCAGCAGGGTGCGCCCTATCCGGTAGTGGATGCCGGGCCGACTGCGATCGACAGAGAGCACCTGGCGATACTCGCTGATGGCCGCGTCGTTCGAGCCCTGGCTTTCGTAGGCCTCGGCCTCGGCTTGATGCCTCCACACTGATGCGGGAGCCACCTGCGCCAGCCTCTGCATATTGAGGAATGCGACGCTGCCGAAGATTCGCGCGGTGTGGTACAGGACCTCGGGGTCGTCCGGGTAAAGGCGGTTCAACTCCAAGGCCACCTCTGCCGCGTTGCTATCGCGCCGCAGGCCGCTATCGGTCCTTAGGAGTTGCAGACCGCACATGCGCTTGATGGGAGAGTCGGTTGCGCGCCGAAAGCACTTCTCCAGGCCGGGCAGAGCTTCTGCGTAGCGGCCCAGTTCAGACAGCGACATGGCCAGCATGGCATCAGTTCTCGGCAGGGCCGGCTTGAGCTTCAGGGCCTGGCGCAATGCTGAAACAGCGGGCTCGAATTTCCTCTCCTGAAAGTAGATGACCCCCAGGTTGGCATGGACTTCCGCCACACCCGGCTCCAGTTCCCTGAGCTTTTCGAATGCCGCCTCGGCTTCGGGGTAGTTGCCGTGTGCGAGGGCCTGCTGACCTTCCGCGGAGTACTTTTCGATTGTGTCCGCCGATTGTGCCGCCCCGTGACAGACACAGCCACACACCACCACGACCCCGAGGAACCAGCGAATTCTGTAGAAGGGCCTCATCAAAGGCGAGTGTACCTTAACAAAAAAATCCGCCAAGCCGGAACTGGCATGGCGGATCTTAAAGACAGATTACCGGGGGTCAGAAGATTAGCTTGCCTCCGAGCTGGATGATCCGGCCGGGGCGGGCAGCGAGCACCTTGCCGTAGGCCGTGTCGTTGGGATTGTTATCTATCGGTGCGCCAATCGATGTAGCGGTGTTCGGGTCGTATCCATATTGAGCGTGGTTGAAGACGTTAAAGGCTTCGGCACGGAACTGGAAGGCGACGCGCTCGGTGAATTTGAAATCTTTGCCGATGCCCATGTCCCAGTTGTTGATTCCGGGCCCGCGCAGGATGTCTCGGCCACTGTTGCCGAACTGGCCGGCGAGCGGCTGAGTGAAGCATGCCGTGTTGAAGAACTCGTTGACGCTCTTGTGGAAACCGCTGTTGGGGTTGCACCCGGGAACCAGGTTGGCCCGCTGGGTAAAGGTTGTGAGGAGACCAAAATTGTCGCTGGCCAGTATGGAGTATGGGAACCCCTTCTGGAAGGTGGTGATGCCCGTTACCTGCCAGCCTCCAACCGCAAGGTCGGCCGCCCGGTTCATGTTCCCGCCGAAGCGCTTGCCCCGGCCGATCGGTAACTGATAGACGACACTGGTCACGAAACGATGGTTGACATCAAAATCGGAGCGACCGTAGTCGAGCGCCTGATTATGCTCGTTCATGTGACCCGCGAATGCGTTGGTCGAGCCCACGCCAGCGGCTGCGGATTTGTCGTCCAGACTCTTTGCCCAGGTATAAACCGCAACCAGCGCGATGGAACTGGAGCGACGCTCAAGCTTCACATTGCCGGCGTTGTAACTGGAATACCCATTCCATTGACTGCCAAGAAAACCCAGAGAAGAGGTGATATTGGCGAATGGTCTCCGGGCTGACTTTGGGCAGTCGCCGAGCGTGGGGTCGCCACCCGTGCTTGGGTCGCAGAGCGCAGGATTCACCGGCGGCAAACCTTGGCCATAGTTGGTGCGGTTCAGCAGGTGGGTCCCCTTGTTGCCGACGTAGTTGACTTCCAGCGTAGTATTCCTGGCCAGCTCACGCTGAACTGACAGAGACCACTGCTGGACGTAAGGGTTATGCGGGAATTCCGAGATGATCACAGCGAAAAACTGGCTGCCGTCCTGATAAGATCCGTCCGACCTTTGGACGACCTGGTGGAGAGGGACAGCTGGAAACATGTTATCGGTCAACTTCGGTAACGCGTCATCGGTATTCGGATTCGGAGAAGCCCGGACCACAAACGGATAGATGTCGCCCGAATCGTCAATTTCACGGGTCTCGGCGGAATCGAAGAAGAGGCCGTATCCGCCTCGAACCACGGTCTTGTCGGTCAGGCGATAGGCGAAACCAATCCGGGGAGCAAATGGCTTTTTCGACGCTGCGGCGGGATTGTTGCGCCCGCAATACCGGTAGAAGCCATTGCCATCAGGCGCAATCGGGCCACCCAGTCCGGGAATGTTTGTCGTACCCAAGCCCTTGTCGGCGTAACACAATCCGCCTCGCGGGTTAGCACGATCAAACCAGAACATCTTGTTGTCCTGCTCGAAGGGCACGGTGCGGTAGTCCCAACGCAGTCCCAGGTTCAGGGTGAGGCGGTTGGTCGCCTTCCAGTCGTCCTGAATGTAGGGAGCAAAGTATTGAAAGTGATACTGGTTCAGGTTGCCTGCCACTCCCGCGGGACTAAATGGCCCCGGCTGGAATGTAGAGGCATTGTTGTAGTAGCCGAGCAGAAAGTCGGCCACGGAATTGCCGGTGCCACAGTCATTCGATGCGTTCGGACAGCCGCCGCTATTCGAAGTAATCGTATCGTTGTTAAAGCCGAATTGACCGAGGAAGTCATTGGAAAGGTCTCGCTTCTGCACCCAGCGGCGATAGTCGAAGCCCACCGCGATGGTGTGCCTGCCATGAGTCATCGAAAGCGAATCTGAAAATTCCCAGGTCGGTATGTCACTCGTGGTAACGTCATTGCCCTGGCTGCCGAAGGCCGTGAAGTTGATCCCCTGAAAATTAATCCCCGGGTACATAGCCGCATAACTGGGCAGGTTCTGGAACACACCCGTGAGACCGAGCTTGCTGATGTCCGAATCGGGGGCAGCTATTCCACCCTGGATCGAGATTGGCTCCAGGCGGCCGAAGCGGAAGCTATTCACGATATTGTGGCTCAGAGGGATAGTGTGCGAAATCATCCAGCTCTCGGATTTCTCGTTGAAGGTGCCAATACCGAAAGGAAGCGAGACCGAACCGTTGATATTCTGGTTTTCGTATTGTGCAGTGGTGTAGCGAAAGAACATCGAGCCAAAGCGGCCCAGCTGTTGATCAAGTTTGTAAGTCTGCTGGTCGACTGTGTTGGGCAATGCGGTGGTCAGGCGATAGTTTCCGCGACAGCCGCTGGGGCAATTGGGCGCAGGGAAAAGACCCGCTCCGATGGCCACCTGCGCCAGGCGTGAAAAGCTGCTGCTCGGAATAATGTTGCCCGGGAACGGGGCGCCGGTTGTTGGATCGATGGGCATACAGAAAGACGTCGCACTTGGCACACAGGTTCCTCCCGCGGCCACGACCGGAGACAGCCCTGAGCCCGAAAAATCTCCCGCAAGCCAGGCGGGGTTGGGAACGTTAAAAGTATCCTGGTTGATGCCGTTGCGAATGCGCCAGCCCTCGTAGTTGACCAGGAAAAAGGTCTTGTTGCGCCCGTCGTACACTTTCGGAATATAGATTGGACCGCCCAGGACGAAGCCGAACTGATTTTGCCGCAGCTCAGGAATGGCAGATTGAAACGGGGCTCTGGCGTCAAAGGCGTCGTTCCGCAAGAATTCGAATGCGGTGCCGTGTAGTTGATTGGTTCCGCTCTTGCTTACGATGTTCACCTGGTTGGCGCTGAAGCCATATTCGGCAGAGTAGGTTTCGCTCTGCACCTTGAATTCCTGAATCGCGTCCTGCGAGAGAATAACCGCTGGGGTGTTCAAGGCAGTGTCAGTGTTGACCAGCCCGTCCAGCGTGTAGTTGTTGGAGGTGGGCCGGCCACCGTTGATGCTGATGGCATTGCCTTCTCCCTGCCGCATCTGGCCTTGTTCGCCGGTGGTCTGCACGGCGCCTGCTCCGATGAAGAGCAAGTTCAGGAAGTTCCGGCCGTTGAGGGGCAACTGCTCTACCTGCGTCTGGCTGATGAGTTGCGAGACGGCGGCACTGTCCGTGTCCAGCGAGACAGGGTTTGCCTGCACTTCCACAGTTTCGGAAACCTGGCCCGGTTTCATGACGATGTTCACCCTGGCCTGCTGCGCCACGGCCAACGCGATATTGTCGGCGATCGCCTTTTGGAAACCAGGGGCCTGGGCGGTAACCCGGTAGATTCCGGGCGCAAGGTACGGGGTGGTGTAGTCTCCGTTTACACTGGTTTCGGTGTGACTGGCCACACCGGTAGCGACGTTGGTGACGTCGATCTTCGCGTTGCCCACCACCGCGCCTGAACTGTCGGTCACGGTTCCCAGGATGGTGCCGTTGGCGCCGCCCTGGCCGTAGAGCATGCCCGCCGACACTACGACAAACAGACACACCACCAGACTGTGGACTCTCATGGTCGCATTCCTCCTGTGCCTCTCGGGCACTTGTGCGGTCGACATGGACCTAAACAGGGAAACACCGCCGCGCAAAAATCCCCACCGGACTCCGCGCACTTTAGCGACGGTCAATAATCGTTGTCAAGAAAATAGTGAACTTATTTCTCTATTGAACTATCGGGAATTCTCTCGCAGAACAGAACGGGGTTCAAACTCGAAGGTGTTGAAGATGTCGAGCACTGTTGCGCGGAGCGGGCAGGCTGTGGTTCGCCGCGTGCTCTTGTAGGACAAATGCAGCGGTCCAAGTTATAGTCTTCACAATCGCAAAGGTTTCACTGAGGCCAAACGCGTTGACACGCTCAGCTCCCAAGCGGCTCTACTTGATCCCGGTACTATCGAAAGCACTCGATATCATCGAGCTTCTGCAAAACGAGCGGGGACCCCTGGCACTCGAAGCCATCTATCAGCGAACCAATATCTCCAAGACCACGGTCTACCGCATTCTGAAGACGTTTGTGCATCGCGGCTACTTGGCCCAGTCGCAGGACGGCCTTTATCGCCTGGTAGCGCGCCCCAAAAAAGCGCGTTTTGGCTTTGGCAGTCAATCCGCGGACATGCCTTTCTCCGAGGCCGTGACCGATAGCCTGAAGGCCGCCTCGTCGGCCGCCGGGGTTGACCTGATCGTGCTCGACAATCGCTACGATGGTTCTACGGCTCTACACAACGCCGACGAATTTGTGCGCAACCGGGTTGACCTGGTGATTGAATTTCAGATCGATCAGCATGTCGCGCCGGTGCTCGCGGACAAGATCGATGCCGCCGGTATCCCGCTGATTGCGGTGGATATACCGCACCCGCATGCGACTTTTTTTGGGGTAAACAATTACCGCGTAGGCTTTGAGGCCGGGGAATGCCTGGCCCAGTATGCCAAGAAACTGTGGGACGGCAAGGTGCGATGGGCGCTGGGGCTGGACATCGACGAGGCGGGTCCCCTGGTACAGAGTCGCGTGACTGGCGCTTTTGAAGCCGTTCGCTCACGTCTGCCCAGCCTTCCGGCCGACTTCCTGGTTCGCATGGACGCGCGGGGCTTGCGAGATCGAAGCTGTCAACTGGTACTCGATTTTCTGAGACGTCATCCCAAAGACCGCGGTATCCTGATCGCAGCCGCAACCGATACCAGCGCCCTGGGCGCCGTACAAGCTGTACGCGAGCTAAAGCGCGAAGCCTACGTCGCCATCGTAGGACAGGACTGTATCCCCGAAGCGCTGGAAGAAATCTCCCGTCCGGACAGCCCGTTGATTGGCTCGGTTTCGCACGAAGCCCAAAGTTACGGGCCCCGGCTGATTCATCTCGGATTGTCGCTGCTCAGCGGCCATCGCGTCGCGCCTTACAATTATGTGGAACACAAGCTGGTGACGGGTTCCTGGGCGAGCCGGAGCGGTAAGAGTGCGTGACCAAGTGATCCGGAGCGATCTCAAGGTTCGCCGGAATTTTACTGATAGAAATTGTTGCCCTATTGCATCGCTGGAGTATGATAACTGCGACTTCCGGCGCGGGTCGGCGGTTTGGGTTTCCTGAGACCACCCGCATTCGGACACACTTTTTCCGCTGAGAGTACTTCCATGCAGGTCAAAACGAGCTTGCGCTACCTGGAAGACCGATGGGATGAGCAGGTGGCCCGCGGTCTCGATCAGCCCGAACAGCTTCGCTACCGTTCCAATCTGTTGGGCTCTGACCTTCGCATCACCAACTTTGGTGGAGGCAACACCAGCTCCAAGATTCTGCAAGTCGATCCTCTCAGCGGCAAGCAGGAAGAAGTCTTGTGGATCAAGGGCAGCGGCGGCGATCTGGGCAGCATCAAGTTGAGCGGACTGGCGGCGCTGTATTCCGAAAAACTCCGCGGGCTGGAACACAAGTATCGCGGCGCCGAATACGAAGACGAAATGGTGGACCTGTATCCGCTGTGTGCCTTCGGGAAGAACAGCGTGGCGGCTTCCATTGACACGCCTCTGCATGGCTTTCTGCCTTTCCCCCACATCGATCATTTACATCCCGACTGGGGAATCGCTCTGGCCGCCTCCGCGAATGGCCGGGAAAAGATGGAAGAGTTCAACCGCTTGTTTGATCACCATCTTATCTGGGTGCCCTGGCAGCGTCCGGGCTTCGAATTGGCCATGATGTTGCGGCGCGCGGTGCAGGAGAGTCCCGACTGTGACGGAGTTGTATTGGGCGGGCACGGGCTGTTTACCTGGGGAAACACGCAGCAGCAGTGCTACGAAAACACACTTTCGATCATCGATCAGTTGGGACAATTCGTGCTCGAGCACGTGGAGAAGAAGGGCGCAGGTTTGTTCGGCGGTGCGCGGCATCAGGCACTGGAAAATCGCCGCGATCTGGCACTCGACATTTTTCCCTTCCTGCGCGGCCAGGTTTCGGGCGCACGGCGCGTGATCGGAAGTTTCAGCGACCTTCCGGAAGTGCTGCGCTTTGTGAATTCAGCTGAAGCGGAGCCGTTGGCACATCTGGGCACCAGTTGCCCCGACCACTTTATCCGCACCAAAGTGCGACCACTGTTTGTTCCCTGGCAGCCGGCGGCCACCGTGCAGGGACTGCGTGAGCACATTGATTCCGCGCTGAAGAATTACCGCAAAGAGTATGCCGAATACTACAAATCGTTCGCGCTGTCCGATTCGCCAGCCATGCGTGATGCCAATCCCACTGTCGTCCTGATACCGGGCATCGGCATGTTCAGTTTTGGCAAGAACAAGACAGAGGCCCGCCTTACCGGCGAGTTCTACGTAAACGCAATCCATGTTATGGAGGGAGCGACTTCCCTGGATACGGGGAAGACGCCCGCGGAATTACCCCAGGCGGGCGCGGCCGCACCTACGAGCGCGTTCACCGTCCGCGCGAACTATGTGGCCCTGCCCCCGTCGGAAGCTTTCCGAATTGAATACTGGAAACTGGAAGAAGCCAAGATTCGCCGGCAACCCCCGGAGAAAGAACTCAGCCGGCATGTGGTCGTGGTCGTGGGTGGCGGCAGTGGAATTGGCCGCGAAGTCGCCCTGCTGGCGGCGGAGCGCGGAGCGCACGTCGTGGTCGCTGACCGTGATCACGAGGCCGCCAAGAAGGTGGCAGAAGAATCCAGGGCGGTTGGGGGAAAAGAAGGTGGAATTGCGGTTGCCGTGGATATTCGCCGCCGCGACGTAATCCGGCAAAGCTTGCGGGAATTGGTGGCGGTTTACGGCGGGCTCGACCTGCTGATCAACACCGCCGCACTCTTCCCTTCATCGAAGGACGGGCAAATCAGCGACGAGCAGTGGGGAGTGACGCTCGATGTCAATGTAACGGCAAATTATCTTTTGGCAGATGAAGCGGCGCGCATATTGAAGGACCAGAATCTGGACGCCTCGATCGTGATGACCAGTTCGGCCAACGCCGTCGTGCCCAAGCGTGGCAGCGAAGCCTACGACGTGAGCAAGGCAGCGCTCAGTCACCTGGTGCGCGAACTGGCGATTTCGCTTTCTCCGAAAATTCGAGTCAACGGTATCAGCCCGGCCACCGTGATCAAGGGGTCAACCATGTTTCCGCGCGACCGTGTGATCGCGTCACTGAGGAAATATGAGATCCCCTACCAGGATTCTGCCAGCGACGAGCAGTTGCGTACTGTACTGGCCGAGTTTTACGCGAAGCGCACGCTTACCCACCGCCCCATCGACCCTAAAGATTGCGCCGAGGCAATCCTGTTTTTAGCGGGACCAAAATCACCCTGCACCACCGGCCACATAATTCCTGTAGATGGTGGACTAACCGAGGCTTTCCTGAGATGAAGGCTGCGTCTGGCGATCGGGCCCGAAGGCAGCGTCCGACTCTGGAGGCCGTGGGCCTGGGCGCTGAGCGCTGGCGAGTTTCGGAGGGACGGGGAAATGCCCTCACGGCGAAGTAAGATAGAAGAAATTCAAAGACCGTCCGGAAAGGCACTGGCATGACGGATAAATCGGAAGTATTGATACACCGTGCGCTTGACAATTTTAATATCGAGCTACCCTCCTGGGGTTTTGCCAACACTGGAACTCGTTTCGGAAAGTTCATCCAGCTTGCCGCCGCAGTCACCGTCGAAGACAAGTTTAGCGACGCGGGACAGGTGCATGCCTTGACCGGTGCATGTCCTACAGTGGCATTGCATGTGCAGTGGGACTTGCCGAACGGGTTGAAGGACATCGCACAGGTGAAGCGCTTGGCGGAAAAATATGGGGTACAGCCAGGTTCAATCAATCCTAACGTCTTTCAGGACCAGGAATACAAGCACGGATCGGTCGGCAATCCCGACCCTGCGATCCGCAAGCGGGCCCTCGATCATATTCTGGACTGCGTGGCCATCGCCGATGCGCTCGATTGTCGCGACATTTCACCCTGGTTCGCAGATGGCTCGAACTATCCTGGCACGCAGAGTATTCGACACCGAATCGGATGGTTCGAAGAAGCGCTAAAGCAGGTGCACGCCGGACTCAATCCCAAGCAACGTCTGCTGATCGAGTACAAGCCGTTCGAGCCGGCCTTTTATCACACCGACGTTGCCGACTGGGGCATGGCCTTCCTGTTGGCGAAGACCGCCGGTCCACAGGCCTACGTGCTGGTGGACACCGGGCACCACTATCAGGCGCAGAATATCGAGCAGATCGTGGCCTGGCTTTTGCATCACGGCATGATCGGTGGTTTCCATTTCAACGACCGCAGGTATGCCGACGATGATCTGACGCTAGGGTCCATCGATCCCTACCAGATATTCCGAATCTTCCACGAGATTCACACCTTTGCCTGGGAGACCGGCAAACCTGCGGACGTCGCCTATATGGTCGACCAGAGTCACAACCTCAAGGGCAAGATGGAAGCCATGATTCAAACGGTCTGCACCGCGCAGGAACTGTATGCCAAGGCGGCAATCGTCGATCATGCGCGGCTGACGCCGTTGCAGCAAAGCTGTTCGCTGGTCGAGGCCGAAGAAACTTTACGCGGTGCATTCTGGTTTGATGTGCGCCCGGCGATCCGCGAATGGCGGCGGAGCCATGGTCTGCCGGAAGACCCCATGCAAGCCTTCCGGGACAGCGGATATCTGGAGAGAATCACGGCGGAGCGCAAGGAGCGCAACGCAGTCTCGGTGACCACCTACGCATAAGCATGGAGGACGGGCGTCCCGCCCGTCCAGCCCTGCGGAGACGTCAGAAAAAGCGCTTATTGGGTCGTCACTCTTTCCATTTTCACTGGCCCGAGTAGCCCCGAAGGGAGCAACGGCGAATTCGCCTTGTAGGGCTTCACATCCGCAAACGTATATTTGGTGGTTGCGTCCGGTTGTTGATCACCGATCAGCCGGTTGACCCAGGCATTGGTCACCTTGATGGTCACCTCGTTCGCACCCGGCTTCAGGGCGTCGCTCACATCCACCCGGTACGGCGCGTGCCAAACGATGCCGAGGGACTTTCCATTCACCGTGACTTCCGCCAGATTTTTGACATCACCCAGATCCATCCATAGCCTGGCACCGTGCTTGAACCAGTCCGATGACGCCTGGATGGTCTTGGTGTAGGTGCCGATTCCGGAGAAATACTTCACACCCTTGTCCTCGCTATCGCTCCACGAAGTGAGCTTGTCCAGCGTGACCGACGCAGGCGCACCACGGCCCGGCTGGAAGCTGACGTTCCAGGAGCCATCCACGGTCGCCAGTTCAGTTTCCACTGGCTTGGGCAGGGTAAGAGATGTGGCCTTGGCAGCCTTGCGGAAGACGACAAACACCGTGCCCCACGGTTCCAACTGCAGCGGAACCGTTGTCCTGCCGCCGGCAATGTTGTATGAGGTTGGCTTCGATTTTCCGGTTTCGGCGTACCACAACTCCGGAACCTTGCCGGTCACCCGGAAGCTCGCCTCTACCGTCTCGTCGCGGTCATTGCGGTTGTCAATGAAGTAAATATCCGCATCGGGCAGGTTACGATGCACAAACAGAATGCGGGTATCGCTCTCCGGCATGGAGTGGTCAAAATCCGGGGGCACACTCAACGCCTTCAGGGCGGCTTCGGCGTTCTGTCCCGCGTGCACCTTGCCTTTACCCACGGAGTGCACGCCGGTCCCATCGCCGAACAGTTCGTCATTCAGCTTCTTGAATTCGGCGGCATCGTCAGCCAGGCTCGGCGTGTCGGCCGGCTTCTCACCGGCCACTACGGCACCTTGTTCTACCAGTTTGTAGATTGCGCGCAGCACCGGCAGTGACATGTGCTTGCTGTAAGGATCCAGCGCCATGATGCGGTAGTTCATCCCGCTTTTGGTGGCGATTCGTCCACCGGTTACGCTCAATTCGTGAATCAGACCATCGGCATTGATGTAATCGAAGCCGTAACCCGCCGGCACCTCGGGTGCCTTATTGTTAAAAATCGCAGTGATGTTGGAGTCCTCGCCGTAGAAATAAATTACGTCTGCGGCAAAGCGGCCTTGCTGCAGCAAGTAGGAACTGCGGGCCAGGTAATCTGTCCACGCCCCGGCCTGTTCGGCCCAGGTTTCATTGCGATTGAACCACTGTCCGAACGGTCCCAGGGTCAAGCCTGGAGCCTTGTCGATCAAAGGCTGGTGCGCGGATTCGTGAATTACGAAGCGGTTAATGCCGTTCAGCATTTCCTGGTCGGCGGTCGGCTTCAGGGTTGCTGGTGACCATGCCCAGGGCGCAGCGGCCGCCGTCAGGGATTCTGCCGCCACCAGATTCTGGCCATAAATATGGGCCACTGACGCGGACTCGCGATCATCCGCGTTGTAACCGTATTGTTCTTTGTTCACTCCTGGCGTTTGCGTCCACATCGCGCTCATCGGAATGTCGGCCAGCTTCTTCACTTCCATGCCATCGGCAACGAAGGCGCGTCCACTCTCGTGCGACTCCGAATAGTGGCCGATGCCCCGTGCTTTCAGGGACTCCTGCACCTGGCCGTAATGTTCGTCCGCAATCAGATCACTAATGGTTTTACGGAAATCCCACAGAAACTGATCGCTGGCTCTGGCGCTTTCGACCACTTGTCCGGTGAGGACCGGCATCCAGGGTGCCGGGTCGTAGCCGCGCCGTTTCTTGAACTGGGCAATCATGTCGTCGGTCCAGTTCTGCGAACCCGCCTCCCAGCTATCGGTAACGACGTAGCGGATACCGCGTTTGCCCATGTAATCCGCGCCCACCGTCTCTTTGTAGCTGTCGAGATAGCGGTCCATATAGTTCTTCACGTAGGCGCGGTTCAGTTTGTCGACCTCAAGGCCGGTGGCTTCCGCGGTTGCCGGATGGTTGGTGATTCCCAACAGCGAATATCCGAAACGGAGCACAACCCAGTTCCCGGCAGGCGGAGTCCAGTCGAGCGTGCCGTCGGGACGCATCTTCGACGTCAAGTCGACCACATCGGATTTTGAAACGACTTCTGTCGCAGGCACAGGCGGGGTGGCGAACTCGTAGATATCCGGTACCGGAGTGAAAGCCGCCTTTTCTTCGAAGCGGTTGACCCGCGCTCCGGGATGCAGGGCCAACTCGGCAATTTCATAGTCGGTTGGAGGAGCGCCGATTTTGATTCCCAGGGATTCGGGATCGATACCACTGGCCCACGCCGGCGCAGGAGGGGGTGGGGTACGCTTGAACGTGACTCGGAAAAACTTCGCCGTTACCGGCGGGAACGAAAGCGTATGCTCGGGAGCGCCGCCATCGGGCACCTTCACGACCAAGCGGAAGTTTTGTCCGTCATCGCTCGCTTCCAACGACTTTTCAGGGTCGGAGATGCCGGCCACCATGGCTGTGATGAAGTCCACGCCCTTGGTCACAATGCTGAGGGAATGAATCGTTTGCGGCTGTGCGAATTCGTACTGGATCCAACTGCTCTCGCCGAGTTTGGGAATCGGAAGCCTCGTCGTCTTTTCCAGGTTGCCATCGTCGAGCATGGAGGCATCAGGACTTCCCGCGCTGGCCGTCACTTTCGGGTGCAACGACTCCACTGACACATCATCTGCAGGCTTGCGGTACGCGATCACTGCAGCGTCAGCGTAGAACTCAGGAGGCTTTGGGGCGCCCGCTGGCGCCGCGAGAGCATCGCGCACCCCGATGTCCTGAAATGCCCCAGTGTTCGACGGCGGATGCGCCAAGGTTCCCTGGAACGGCTTGCCGCCCTCAACGAGCGTCTCACTCCACACATACTTCTTCATGCCTTGCGACGCCGGCACCCACGGGCCACCCGTTTCGCTCCACCCCGGGGAACCGGCGATGGCCTCTTCCATTCCCAGTTGATCGGCGAGCGTGGTTGCGTACTTGAAAGCGTCCTTCCACTCCGGCGTCATATAAGCCAGGCGGTGGTCCACCACCTGGGGCGTGGCCAGAGCGGCATCGAAATTCTGAAATCCTCTTAGGTGCACTCGATGCATCCACTCCAGATCCAGTTTGATGCCTTCCTTGCTGATATTGCCATTCATCCAGTGCCACCAGACCATGGGCTGCGCGGCGTTTGGCGGCTGGCGAAAGCCCTGCTCCAGGGCGTCGCTCGACCCCTCGCCGATGATCAACCCAGTCATGGTAAGCAGGGCGACTCCAGTAGCAATCACGCGGAGTATCAGGGCGCGTCGTGGTTTCATGTCGAGATGTCCTTCCTGTACGCGGCGTGGGAAGTAGATTTACGAAGGAAGATGACGCCAAGCCGCCTTAATTTGTGAGGAATGAGGGGCACCCAGAAGCGAGCTAGAGTCTCCAGACAAGCCCCTCCGCCGAAAAATGTTCAAGTCAGTTTGCGGCGCCACTTTAACCAGCGGTGCCTTAGACTGTCAAGCAAAATGAATATGTTTATCTATTGGATTTAAAGACAGGATACCCACCCGAAAACTCTCCCCAACTATAGTCAGGTTGCTCCTTATGTTCACGCTTGTCCCGATGCTGACATAAAGAGACGGGAGATAGGCTAAACTACCGACCGTCGGCGGTCGGGCCGCAAGGATCCGGGGATGATTGCAGGATTAGTAAACAGGTGGGGAGCCGTGATGAGAGCCCTGCCAGATTGGATTTCCGGTCTTTGTCCAGGCCGGACCCAGGCCGGCGCAATCCTGCTCTGGGGCGTTGCCTGCGCACTGCCCGGGTTGGCGCAGCCGAACGACAGCACGTCTATCTCCACAAAACCCAATGTTCAGATTGACCTGGCTCCTGCGGAGTACATGGGACTTTCCCGCGGTGCCCGGTTATCCGGCACTCCCAACGTTTCGCTGAATTTTCTGGACGCCCGCCATATCCTGCTGACTTTCAATCCGAAGAGGCTGTTCACGCGCCTGCCCGACTGTCCGCCGACTCACGATGACCGGCTGATGCATGTCGCGGTGCTCGAAGTTCCCAGTGGAAAGGTGGTCAAGCAGGCGGACTGGTATCTGCACGACACGCGACGCTATCTCTGGGAGTTGCGGCAGGGGCGAATCTTGTTGCGGCGCCTCAACCGGCTGTACGAGGTCAACGCCGACCTTGAAGAAAAACTGGTTCTCGATTCCCTCCAGGAACTGCTTTGGGTGTCCGTCACGCCGGGCGGAAAGCAGATCATCACGGAAACGAGAGTGCCGTCCGCATCCAAGGATGGCAACTCGAAGGAAAAAGTCCGGGCGAGGATTACTTTCCTCGATTCCAAATCGATGGCCGTGCAGCGAGTCATAGAATCGCAGGGCACGATCAATCTGCAGGCGACCGAATCAGGTTTTAGCGATGTGCGGAATTTCGGAGGCGTGTGGCTGGTTCGCTTCGGCCCGGCGGTACATGATCGCGTAAATATCACGCGGGTGAAAGCGCGGCGCCCGCCGAACATTCTCTACAGCAGCGCGAACACAATGCTGGTCGGCCGCTGCGCGCTCTCCGGCAACGACTACATCGTCAGCGCGTTTACCGTGACCGGAACACACTTGTGGAAGCAGCGTTGGAGCGAGTGCCGGTACACTCCGGCGGTGACCGCCAGCGCAGACGGCAGCCGCTTTGCCGCCAGTTCACTCACGGTCTCGTCCGACGCCGCACCCGCGGGCGGAGATGGCCCAGAGCAGGACGGCCTGGAACAGACAGTTCAGGTCTTCGATACCGCGGGCGGCGGTTCGGCGCTCTCCGTTCGAGTCGCGCCCCCGGTTGTGGATGGGGTGAACTACGCACTCTCACCGGACGGAACACAACTGGCGGTCTTGGAGGCAACCACGCTGAGCATTTTTTCCCTGCCGGAGATGTCCGCTGACGAGCGCACCAAATATCTTGCCATCAAAGACGATGCGCCCGGCCTGTATGTGCCTCCACCGCGGAGCGGTGGCGATTCCGCTCCTGAAACGATTGAGATTTCGGCCGCCGGTGATTCGGGTG